>CAUWLJ010000009.1:0-66694 GCA_963559585.1 uncultured Eisenbergiella sp.
GAGGATGCGCCGCTGCTCTTCTCCCTTCCGCTTCCTGCATCCTGTCCTTCTCCGGAGGAGCCGTCCTCATCAGAGCGGCCTGAGCCCTCTCGTGTGTCTTTCTCCTCCGTCTCACCGTCCTTCGCTTCCTCCGCTCCGTCAGAGCCTTCCTTCTCCAAAGCGCTGTCCTCACCCGTTGTACCCTTCCAGATCATCCGGTTTCTGTCGTGCGCTCCCTCCAGGGTGAGCGTCCCGCCGCCCTGAATCTGCAGGCCTGCCCCGTCAGCCAGGCTGATGGCATCCGCCAGCTTATCCGCCTCCATCACGTTAGCTCCGGTGAGCACCAGGGTAAGGGAGGAGCCTTCTCCGATTTCCAGAGCGCTCTTTCCATCCTCAGCCTGTATCTGTACCTGATCCAGGTACAGGGTGGCTGTCACATGCTCCTCCACCGTAATCCTGTGGCCGGTTTTTCCTCCAGATCCCCGGAGCATGCGCTTTTCACCGCCTGTCATGCTGTGCGCCGTTCCGTTCTGCTTGTAGCCGTCCGAGGTGATCAGAACGTCACCCTGTCCGATCAGGATCACTCCCGCCTCTATTTCCTCCGGCTCATTGCCCTGGATGTTCTCCTCACCCAGTATCAGACCATCACCATACACATATATGCCGCCGCCCCGGTTATCCAGATTTCCGTCCACACACAGGGTTCCGTATACCGTGATCTGTCCCCGGTTGGTCAGAGAAGCGTCCTGGGAAACCGTCAGCTCCGCATTCTGCTCAATATACAGGCTCGTACCCTGCCGGATCGTAAGATCCGCCTCCAGCTCCGGCGAGCCGTACACAGAGGCCTGCGTATCCGACAGCAGGATGCCCTGCCTGGTGTGCAGAGTCCCTGCCACCTCATCTGCTCTCAGAATCCCGTTTCCATCCAGCGTAACCGTACATTTCCGGCTGCTTCCCGTCTCATTTCCCACGTCCGCCGCTGCCGTCCCTCCGGAGGCGGAAATATCTCCCGAAGCCACGGTTATCTTTCCTGACCCTCCGCCGACGCCGGAGCCGATCCCGGCTCCCCGGCTTCCTCCGGCTGCATTCACCGTGCCGCCGTCAAACGTAATATCGCCGAAGGCTCTGCCGCTTCCTGCCGTGCCTCCGATTCCGGCGGCGTCTGCACCGCCCTTTGCCCGAAGGGTGGCCGATTCCTCACCCCGTATGGTAAGGGATGCGTTCCCCGGCACACGGACGGCCGGTTCCGTGCCGCTGTTCGTCAGGGTGTTGTCTCCCTCCAGCATCACCGTCACGTCGGAGCCCTCCAGCTCCAGGGGGCAGACCTTTCCGTTTATGGTCAGATCCTTCAGGGTAATGCTGGCGTCCACACCGCTCTTTACCACAATGCCGCCTTCCCTCACCCTGCCGGATATGGTCAGTTCCTCCTCGCTCAGTATGGTCAGCTTCCCATTCCGGTAGCTGTAATCCTCACCGGCCGTTCCGCCCTCCACCGTAAAGCCGCCTGTCTGTCCCTGCTTCTCGGAAGCCGCAGCAGGCTGTACCCATACGGCGGCACATAACACAGCCGTCACGGCTGCCAGCGCACCAGCTTTATTTCTCACCCGAAGCACCCTCCTGTCCCTGTTGATTCATCATATGCAAAAGCTTCTCCAGACCGCGCCGGCTCACATCGGCTGATCTTCTGTTCTCTGCCGCCGCCTCCATCAGCTCTTCTCTCAGCACCCTGACCTGTGCGGGCGCTTCTATCGCCAGCCGGACGGAATCGCTTCCTACGTCCGTCACCATGATCCGAATATCATCACCGATCCGGATTGCCTCATTTTTTTTCCTCTGAAGAATCAGCATTCCCTGTCACCTCCAGTCAAAAGCTTTCCCAGAGGCTGACGGAAGGGATAGCTGCGATCCTCCAGTACCGTCTGGATCCCCCTGCGTGTCACTGCGTTCACCACGATAGGACAGCGCAGATTCACCCTGCCGCTTTCCGCCTGCTCTCCCACAGCCAGGAGCACATAGTAGGAAAGCTCCTCCTCCTGCTTCGTCCCCAGCTTTCTGAAATCTATCTCTGACAGAACCGGATGATAGTCGGGGAAAAAGGTGAAAGGGTTGGCTGCAATAAAGGAAAGCCTCTCCTCATCCAGGCATTGCAACAGAAGCAGGCTGTCGCTGTCATCCTGAAATGCCACAGGAAGAAAATGATGATAGTTCTCAAAACCGTACAGGCCGTTCTCAAAGGTGATAATCTCATCCTCCTGGTATTCCACCTGTCCAAAATAATCCGTATTTACTTTCACTTTAACCTCCGTTCCGAAACCTTACTTTTAAAAAAGGCTGAATAAAAATTATTCAGCCTGCACATCCTCATATTCTCCGGTAAATCGTGCCGCCGCACTCGGTGGAACATACATCGGATCACCCACATACTCAATCTTCACATCGGGATACTGGGTAATGGAAATCTCCACATCGCCAGGAATGAACTTTACCCCGCCCTCATTGACGCGCCAGTCAAAATTCAGCTTATCCATCTGATACCGGATGGACAGATATGGCTCGGAGGCGTTGATATTCACACCGGCCTTGGGTATGAAGCTGAGCTCAAACTCACCTGTGGGATAAGCCGTCCGCTCAACGATCATCTGATTAATAGCCTGCGCCCCCTCACCGGGCTGGCTCTTCATGTACATTTTGCCTTCCCTGGCATATCTGGCAGCCGCCTCCATAGCCTGATCGCTGCCCCGCTGGGCTGCCTGATAGATGCTGGTCTTGGTGGTGGGCACCATGGAATTGCGCGCATCATAGGTATCCATATGCAGCTTCACAGGGCGGCTCTTAATCTGCAAGCCGCCCCGGTTACGGGAGATCTCAAGATCTACCGTTCCGCTGTGTCTCTCCAGTCTTGCATTGTTCACCTTCAGCTCGTAGCTGATAGGGATTGTTGTAATCTGCAGTAGCTGTTCCATCTCTTACCTCCCTTGATCCATACTTATCTCATGAAATCCAGAAGGGACTGTCCCAGGATCCCGGCGCCGATCTTCAGCGCACTGTTGTATGTATACTGCGCATAGCTGTAATTCATAATGGCTTCCGCCGGATCCACGTTCACCAGCGCGTCCAGCTGCTCCGTCATAGACAGATCCATGTCGGAAAGCCTGGTTTTGGTGGTTTCCAGGGATTTGGAACGAATACCTATCTTGGCATTCACATCGATCAGCTCGCTGGAGCCTTTCTGGAACTGGTTCCACAGCTTTTCGTAATTCTCCTGGTTGAAGTTAGGGCTGTCCAGCTCATCCGCCATCTGTCCCATCAGCACCACAAGGTTCTTCTCTGTACCGTCCGCCGTCTGGCCAAAGCCCACCAGATTCAGTCCCGGAAGCGCCATATCATAGGCGGTGGAGGATACTACGTCATCGTTGTTGTCAAAGCTGAGGCCAAAGCCAATATCCACAAAGCTGGATTCCTTGGCAAGATCCTCCAGCTGGGCCTGATTGGCAGGATCCGACACATCCAGACCTCTGTAAAAAAGCTTGCCGTTCTCCAGCTTGAAGGGGGCCTCCAGGGCCTCGTTCCCAGCCAGCACGAAGCGGTCTCCATACTGTGCATTCAGGCTGTTCACCACCGACTCCTGCAGCTCTCTCAGAGCCGTGGCATAGCTGTGGCGGCCATCCTCACCGGTCACTCCGTTCAGCGCGCTTACAGAATAGTCCTTCGCCACCTTCTCCGCAATATCGCTGATCTGGGTCACTGCGTCCTCCTGCGTATCGGAAATGGACTGCAGCTCTGTGATGGTCTCCAGATAGTCCTTATTTCTCAGATACTTCCTCTCCAGGGCCGCCGCACTGGAGGCGCGGAAGGGATCCTCTGATATCCTGTTAAAGCGCCGCCCGGTCTGTGCGGTGATCCGTGCATTATTCATATCCAGAAGAGAAGAACTCAGACCGGACATATAGTTTCTTCTTATCATTCCTGTTGTGATTCTCATCGCTCTTCCTCCTTATCTTCCTACAACGCCCATCTTGTTAATCAGAATATCCAGCGCCTCATCCATTGCGGTCATCACTCTCGCAGCTGCGTTGTAGGACTGCTGGAAGCGCATCAGGTTGGATACCTCCTCGTCCAGGGAAACGCCGCTCACCGAATCTCTGTTGTCAGCGATCTCATTCATAATGGACACTCTGTTGGACAGCAGGGACTCTGTGGATTTCTTCTGGATACCCTGCATGTTCTGGATGTTGATATAAGCGCCCGGCATGGAGCCTGTGTAGAGAAGGGTTTTTCCATCCGGCGTCCTGAATTCCAGATCCTTTTTGGTGGAAAGCAGCTCCTTCATCTTCAGGATATTGTCGTTGGCCGTGCTTCCGCCGTCCACGCTGTTGAGGATCTTAACGTCTCCCTTCATCCAGGCATCGGAAATCTTGATATTGCCGGCTGTAAAGGTTTTGGAACCATCTGAGGTCTCAAACAGAGTATCGTCTGTGTTTGGATCTCCGTCGTCATTCAGCTTGTTCATCTCGGTGGCCAGCGTATTGGCAAAGCTGTCCAGAAGGGCTTCGTAGTATCCGATTCCCTTTACATCGGTCTCACCCGCGCTGTAGCCGTCGCTGTTGAGCATATCCAGATTGCCCTTGATGATGCCTTCCTGAAGCGTATCGGTATAATCCTTGTCTACCAGAGTGTCTTTCTGCTTATCATACTCTTTGATATTCAGATCCAGCTCGCCGGGATTGTTCTTGTTCTCTGTGAAGGTCACCTCGCCTGCATGGACGCCGCTGACCAGGAAATTGTCGCTGCCCTTGATCTTGATGGACAGTTCCTCCACCTTCACGCCGCCTCCCACGTCCACATGGCTGGTGCTGACCTCGATGGGCAGATAGGTGGACAGGTCATCGATCAGCAGATTTCTCTGATCCCTTAATTCCAGAGCGGGATCGCCGAGAATCTCCGCATTCTTGATGCTCTCGTTCAGGCTGGCAATGTTCTTCAGGATCTCGTTTACCTCGGGGCCGATGGTCTTCTGCATCTTTTCGATCAGAGTATTCCTGATCTCATCCAGCTCGGTGGAATTCTGGTGAAGATAGTCAATCAGTACGCCGAAGGCCTCTCTCACCAGTCCGTCCGCACCGTCCTGCCCCACCTTGGTGGACAGATCCTGCAGCTGGCTGACGATCTCATCCAGGGCCTCCTGAATGTTGCTGGTATCTACCTTGTCAAAAATACCTCCGATCTGGCCCAGAACCTGATTCTTGGCATCCTGGGTTCCCACCTTGGCGAGCTGGGTGCGGAACTGGAAATCCAGATAAGGGTCACGAAGCTGGGACACGGACTGCATCATAACGCCCTGGCCCACCTTCGTCTCGCTGATGAAGGAATACGGGCCGGTTCCCGGTCCCTTGATGCTGTACAGATCCAGACGCTGTCTGGTGTAGCCTGTGGTGTTCATATTTACGATATTCTGGCCCGTAACGTCCAGGGACTTCTGGCTGGCGTTCAGGCCTGTCAGAGCCATATTGAATCCGCTGAAAGTGGAACGTATCATCTTTACCTCTCATTCTGCCGTCTGGGCGGCCTTATCATTCTGGGATGTTCTCTCCGGGGCGGCAGAGAATGAAACACCCCTGCCCCGGCCTCTCCCGTATTCTCTGTTATGCCTTTCTGGGGTGAAAGCCCTTGCCGCTCTGGCCCGGGCCGGGATGCTCTGCGGCCTTCCCCTTCCCCGCCTCCTCCAGCTTCCTGTCCATCTTGTAAAGCTGAACCTTCATAAGCTCTGCGGCGGCATCGCTCACCTCATGGTAATGGGATAATGTGTCCTGCAGCCGGCGCTGAAGCGCTTCCAGCTCCTCCCGCCGCTTCCCGGAAAGGAGGGGAATGATCCCGCTCAGGCTCTTGCCGGCAAAGCCCTCCTCCGCCAGAACCTCATCCACCTTCTTCTCGCAGGCACGGAACTGCATGGTAAAGACCTGTTCCTCCTTCATGCAGTCCTCCACCGCTACCACCCTGCCGTCCCTGGCCGCCTCAAGCTTGCGCTCCTCCACGCGGATGAGCTCCTCCAGCAGGGAGGTCAGGTTCTTCACCAGTTCACTCAGTCTGTCCATCCGTTCCCGGCCCTCCATATCTGAAAATCTTCTCCACCACCGCGGCTGCATCTACCTGGTAGGTTCCGGCTGCAATCCGCTGCTCCAGCCCGGATACCCTCTCACAGGGCGTATCCCGCCTGGTCTCCAGAAGAATCTCATCCGCGATCCGGCGGGCGAACTCCTTCTCCGCTATCTGTCTGCTGTCCGCATGTATGGCGATCTTATCCTGATTTACCATATTACCTGTCTTGTCGCCGCCTGCCGTCTTTCCCGCCCTGAGCGTTTCTGTCTGCATGGCTGACGATCTGAATAGATTGTATTTATTTCCCTGTACATGAATCATCTGCCTACCCTCTTTCTATATTATAAACATCGTCAGCTAAAGCAGATTATTAAGTGTTTTTCTCAACACTCTGTGCAATTTCCTTCCGTCTCCTTCTGTTGCGGAAGCGGTAATGCCCCAGCCTGCACAATCTGGCCAGCCAGAAAATGGGCAGAAGGAAGGGAAAAGCAGCCAGAGAAGGGTAGAGGATCTGCATGTAGCTGCGGGAGGGGAAGCTCCACTTTTTTTCCGCTCCCTCCTTCCTTGTCCTGATAATTTCCTCCTCCTCCAGCTCACATTTATATGGAAGAAGCCTTCTGACGGCCTCCGCACCCTCGCGGCCACCGCTGAGCATGTAGACTGCCAGCTCCTGTCCGGCGTAATCCGCTTCCTCCATCTGGATCCTGCCGAACCACAGGGCGGCCAGGTTCAGTATGCGCTGGGCAAATTCGTCCAGCCTCATCCTTTTCAGATTCCTGCTGATGAGCCGGTAGTTGAGCTGTCCGCTGTGTCCCAGATAAAAAAGCCAGAAGTTCATCAGCATCCGCATTCTGGGATATTCCGACACGAAGCTTTCGGCCAGATCACAGATCTGTCTCAGATAAAGCTCCTCCGGACTCATTTCGTGCACATAGCGGAAGCCCTTCTTCAGGGGAAAATCCGATGGTTTTCCCTTAAAAAACTTCTGCACCCGGCGGCTGCTGTCCCCCCATTTTTCCCGGAAAATCAGCCTGATGCCGTTCCTGACGTAGGAAACTCTGTCCTGGCTGCTTTTCTGGAATTCAAAGTTCATCTGCAGCATCAGCTCCTGCAGAAGCCCTCTGCACTCCTTTTCCACCAAAAATTCCGCTTCCTGGCATTCCGACATATCCTTTCTGCCATAATACGTCCGGCAGGCATACCCGGCCCCGGGCAGGATGTGTCTTGCGCTGCGTTCAAACTGCCAGCAGACTGCCTCCACCACATTTTCAAGCACCTCCTCGCTGGCTACCGCCTGACGAAAGCGCTTCTCAAATTTCTCCCGGCTCTCAGGAGGAAGCTTCACGTCCATTCCCAGTATGGCATAATAAGCCATGTTGGTCACATGGTGGTACTCCGCCGTCTTGTACACGCTGTCCCAGTGGAAAAGTTTTCTGTCTCCAAATACCTTGTGCTGGTTGATGACTGCCTCCAGCATCCTTACGAGCTGCTGCGCCTCATAATAATTTTCTATTTGTCCGTTCATCCAGGATCCTTCTCTCCTCAAATATGTCTGCTGCCCTGCTGTTGTAAATAGCCTGTCTTTCGTCTGCAACAATCCTTCCCGCCGCCATGGTGACCACCCGCTTCTTCATGATAGTCACGATCTCCCGGTCGTGGGATGCCACCAGTACCGTGGTGCCGGCTCTGCGGTTGATGTCCTCCAGAAGGCACATGATGTCCCAAGAGCTGTCCCCGTCCAGATTGGCCGTGGGTTCGTCGGCGATCAGAATATCCGGGTGCATGCACAGTGCCCTGGCCAGAAGCGCCCTGGCCGCCTGGCCGCCTGACAGCTCATGCACATATCTTTGTTCGTATCCCCCCAGCCCCAGGGCGGCAAGCATCTGGGGAATCTCCGCCCGTATCCGGCTCTCCGGCTGTCCCACGGCCCGCATGACGAAGGCAATGTTTTCATACAGATTCTTGTGCCTGAGCAGGCCAATATCGCTCTCCATCAGCCCGAAATGCCTGCGGAAGAGCTGGAGCCTTCTGCCCTCCAGCCGGTTCACCTGGCAGTCTGCCACCCATACGTCCCCCTTCACAGGAGCCACTCTGCCGTTTATCACCTTCAGAAGCGTACTTTTGCCTGCGCCGTTCCGTCCGGTAAAAAAAACAAACTCTCCCTTTTCAATCCTCAGATTGATGTCTTCCAGTCCCACCGTCTCATCTTCATAGAGGACACTCACGTCCGTCAGGCTGATCTGCGCCATACGATACTCCTTTTTTCAGGTCTGCTCTTTACATTTGCCTTCCCGCAGCCGATACTTTATTAAAGATTTACACTTCTGGAGGATACTGCATGACTTTGTCACGCTTTGGACGAAACTGTCTGATGCCTTTCATCTGTCTCGTCCTTTTTCTTGAAACCGGATGCTCTCCGGCCTCCCGTTCCTCCCTTCCCCCGCCTGCCGCCTCCGCAGAGCCGCAGACGGCAGAGACGGAATCGGAGACCGGGAAGGAAGCGGAAGTCCCGTTTACCTTTTATTATCAGGATGATCCCCAATGGGCCGATTACCTCTACGGAGGCCGGGATCCCATGTACAAATACGGCTGCGGCCCCACCGCTATGGCAATGGTGGTCACCAATATGACCGACACTGTGGTCACGCCGCCCGGGATGGCTGACTGGGCCTGGGAGAACGGGTATTTCTCACCCGGGGGCGGTTCCGCCCACGCCCTGATCCCCGATGCAGCCACCGCCTTCGGCCTGAATGCGGAAAGCCTGTCTATCCGCACGCCGGAGGCGCTGCTGACCTGTCTGGCCTATGACAAGCTTCTGGTGCTCCTGATGGGCCCCGGCCAGTTCACCGACGGAGGCCACTTCATCCTGGTCTACCGCGCCAATGAGGACGGCAGCGTAAGGATCGCCGATCCCATCAGCCCGGAGCACAACGCACAGGACTGGGATCCTGCCCAGCTGCTGGACGAGCTGTCAACGGCCACGGATGCAGGCTCCCCCATGTGGGCTATCTCCAAGAAAGGACTGAACGGATGATTCCTGTTCAGTCCTCTCTCTGATAAAAGGTATTCTTACCGGCTATCCTTCGGTTCAGCCGCTCATCCTTGGTGATCGTATCCTTAAGAATTTCCCGTGAACGGATGGACACCGCCGCTATCATCCGGGCCGCCTCTCTCAGCTCCTCGGGAAACGGCTCATACAGCCCGTCCGCATCCAGCCTCCCCGCATGAAGCAGACGATCCAGGGCGGATATTTCCCAGCCCGCCATTTCCTTCATCAGGGCTCCCGCTTCCTCCCGGCACAGATCCGCCTTCTCCATCTCCCCGGCTCTCATTTCCAGAAGCATGGAGGCCGAGCGGGTATCATTTCTCCCAAAGGCATCCAGCACCTGATCTGTCAGGGAGTCGATCTCCTTCAAGTGGCTGTACCGCGCCTGATACTGTCTTCCTATCTCAAGCAAAATATCCTTCGTCATCCTACCCCTTCTTCCCCCGGCTCATCTGAAAACGGCCCTCCAGCTTCATATTGCCGCTTTCCTTTCTGTCCGCTTCCTCAAAAGCGCCTTTCAGCTCCTCGATCAGAGGCTTCAGCTCCTGAATCACTTCCTGTCTGCGCCCGGAAAGAAGCCTGGCCAGCTCATACTGGAAGAAATCATACAGCTGTCTTAAATTCTGGCTGATGGGATACTGATAATCCAATGTCTCCGTCAGATAGGTCACAATATCCTTGCAGCGTGCCACAGACTGTTCAAACAAAGGATAATTTTCCTGCTCCAGGGCAAACTGCGCCCGCAGGAGGCGCTTCTGCAGCTCGTCATAGAGCCGCAGAAGCAGTTCCCCCTGTGTCATGGTGCTTATGGACTGCTCCTTGTACTGCATATATCCATTCATTCCGTTTTCCTCATTGTTCCGGTACTCATGAACCGAAGGCGGAAGCCAGCCAGCTGCTCTGGGAATTCATCTGGCTGATCAGCATCTCCAGTGAGGTAAACTGTGAAATGTAGCGGTCCTGCTCCATTTTCAGCTTATCCTGAAGGCCCTCGATCACATCGTCGATGGAATCCATCTGCTTCTGCAGTTCATTCTGCAGGATGGTGGTAGGCGCGAAGGGGGAGCCCGCACGCTCCACCAGGATACCCTTGGTGCTTCCGGTCATGCCTGCGTATTTGTTGTTGATCTCCTGGAGGCGGACCATCAGACCGCCCTTGCTTACCACATCGCCGTTGGCATCCTTCTCAGCAGGAGCAGTGAACGCCTTGCGCACCTTCTCCGGATCCGCCTCAAGGGCCTTCCTGAACTTCTCCTCGTCGAACACGATCTTGCCGTTATCGGAATAGCTGGTGGATACGGAAATTCCCATATCCCTCAGTGTGCTGTCCCCGGATACCAGGAAACGCAGGGAGCTGGCAAGGCCTCTCAGATCGTTGTCATTGAAAAGTGTACCCGCACTGGCCTTCTCATTCCACTTCTCAATCTCAGACTCGCTCATCTCTTCTTCCTGAGGGCCGGTAAGAGGCGCGTAATTCCGGTTGGGCTTGGTGGTCAGCTCCTTGTTCACAAGCTCCAGAATCTCGTTGAAGGCGTCTACCATGCCTTTAACGGTCTCTACGGTTTTGTCGGCGTCCATTTCGGCTTCAAAGGTGACGGGATCGGAATTGGTTACCTTGCCATCCTTATACTCTCCGAAGGTTCCCTTCACTGTGACATTCATTCCGTTCAGGTCGAAGGTGTTGGAGCCTCTTACAAGATCTACCACCTCATCTGAGCCGTCATATTTAACGGAAACAATGGCATCCTGTCCTTTCTCCACCACATATCCGTTCTCACTGTCTTTTCCGCCAAACAGGGCATTTCCCCATTCTCCCTTAATATCGATCTGGCCGCTGGCTCCATCCACCGTGGAATTAATCACGAACTTGTCCGTATTGGCCTGATAGGAAACCTTTACGCCAATTCCTTCCGTGTTGTTAATCTTATTAATAATCTCCCTCAGAGAATCATCCTTGCTCAGTCCCTCTACCTCAACACCGTTGATAACCAGCTTAGGATCCTTTCCCAGTACATCGTCGCGCATGTTCTTTAAACCGGATTCCATAATGGAACATTCCTGATTCAGACGGTTAGAGCTTCCTGCGCGGATTCCCAGCACGCTGTTCTCCCCTCCCAGGATATTACGGTCGGAAGCGGAATTAATGGCAATAATGGAGCTTTTATCATCTGCTCCGTCAGGGGTCACTGTCTTAAAGGAAAGCTTCTGATCTGAGCCTGAGCCTGTAATATTTACCTCAACACGGCCTCTGCCAAACGCCTTGTCAAGCCCCTCCTGAAAGCTCTTTTCCAGCCCTTTCTTTTCCAGCTCCTCAGCGGTTCCCAGCTTAATCTTCTCTGTTTTACCATTGTAGGTGAAGCTGAATTCCTGTCCGGCGAGCCATTCCGACATTTTCTTTGTATCGGTTTTCATTTCGTCGGTTATCTCGGCTCCGGTAAGTCCATCCTTTGTGATGATGAGCTTGGACTCGTCCATATCGTCCAGAGACTCGCCCTCCTTCTTAAAGCCAAGCTTATAAAGCAGGTCATTACTGTCAGCGCGAAGCTTGACCGTATTTCCGGCAGCTGCCTTTTCATCGGTTTTAAGCACCAGCTTTTCTCCGTCATGGCTGGCCTTTATTACATCCCCCAGCGTCTTACCCTCTCCCACAGAAACCTCATCCATAGCCTTCTGCAATGCTTCTGCAATCTTTTCTGCGGAGCTGTAATCACCGTCCTCCGGAAGGGAGACCGTGTAATTTTTGGTACCGTAAGTAATGGTCAGGCTGGAGCCGCCTATTACATTGATTGTCTTGTCATGAGACATATCCAGATCGGTTCCAACGCCTGACAGATCCTGCTTGGAAACCGGGTTCTTGGAAATCGCACTTGCATTATGAGCCAGCTGCTTCACGCCCAGAATGGACATGGAGCCTGCCATAGCCGAGCTTCCCGTTACGCTGACCAGGCTTCCGTACTTTCCAAGGGCATTGATCTTACTGGGACTGAACAGGGTACTCCCCAGCAGGTTCTCCTTAGAAGTATAGGACATATACTTCTGTGAAAAGTTATAAAGCTTCTCGGTAATCCCTCTCAAAGCGGTCTGCTGCCATTCCAGCTTCTGCTTAGCCTGCTGCTGCTTGTAAATCTTGTTTGTGGTGCCTGCGGTCATGCTTTCAATCAGACTGTCCCTGTCAAGTCCGCTGGCCAGTCCGCCGTAGCCTCTGATCGAAGATGCACTGTTGGTTACAGAGCTGCTTAATCCTCCAATAGCTGCCATATCTCATTCCTCCTGTTTTACTCTCCGTCTATCTATTGGGCTTTATTGTCAGGTTCTTATATATCTATATATCGTCCGGATACCCATAACAATTAAGCCATAACCGGAAAGAGTTCCCGGGTGTTTCCGGAGCGTGTCTGAAAATTGCTTTCTGCCAGATGTGCGTCCCAATTTGTGGGAGATTTGCCCCAAATGAGTGCGGCGTAGCGGGCTACGTTAAACGAATTTGGGGCAAATATACCGCAAAGTGGGGCGTGCAGATGGCGGGAATGAATTTTCAAACACGCTAGTGCCTGGGATTCTTAGCCACCTCAATGCACGCCTGTACCATGGCTACCAGGGTATCTGCCATGTATTTCTTCTCATAAACGTCCTTCAGGGCCGACACTGCGCCGCGGTCAACCACCACATATTTGGGCGTCAGCCTGTTCAGCGCTATTGCCATTGCATCCATCCTGCAGCGCGGACAGGTACAGGCGTCAAAGCGCTTCAGATTTTCTTCCAGCCCGTCCTCCACGATTGCCCGCATCACATTGAAGAATACGTAATCCGTGTCCTGCTTCTGCCCGTCCAAAACGGCATCTGCGGCGGCCGGCACGGTTTCTTTTCTTTCCTGCTCCCCTGCGCCGGCTTCTTCTGCCGCCGCGGTTTCTCCGCCCGGCGCTTCCTCTGACGCCTTGGCTGCAGGAGCCGCATCCGCTTCGTTCTCCCCGGATACAGCGTTCTCCTCTGCCGCCATGCCGGGGACATCAGTGCCCGCCTCCCCGGCGGTCTCCTTCTCCACAGGCTCAGGCTCCGCTTTCACGGCCGCTGCGCTCTCTGCGGCGGGCGGCTCTGTGTTCTGCTCCCTGCCCGCCTGAAATCCATCCGCTTGAAGTCCGTCCTCCTGAAGTCCGTCCTCCTGGAGCTCTTCCTCCAGCGCTCTCTCCAGTTCTTCCCCGATCATCTCGGATAACTGATCCTGCATACGCTCGTTGGAATCGATCACCGTCACGCGGGGCGCGCTCTCCTGCTTCTCCCCGGCAACAACGGACGCAGGGGCGGCCGGCTCCGCCTTCCGCTCCTGCGTCTCATTCTCCTGCGTATGGCTGTCCTTCTCAGCGGTGAGCAGACTGAGAACGTGCTTCGTTTTATTATTTTTCTCTGTTTTTTTTGCCATAATCCTTCTATCCTTCTTCCTTCGCCGGAGTCTCCTCCAGTCTGGAAAGTACCTCGGAGATAAAGCCGTCGTAGTCGGCAGATACCCTGGCGGAGGGCGCGTATTTCAGAATGCTCTCTCCGTGGGCAGGCGCCTCCGATACGGCTACAGCCGTCCGTATGGTGTGCTCGAACACTCTCGTATCCAGCTGTCCCGCCACCTGCTGCGCCATGTCCATCACATCCCTGGACAGTCTGGTTCTGGCATTGAAACGTGTCAGCAGGATGCCCAGTACCTTCAGGCCGGGGTTCACCTGTTCCCGCACAGCCTCCACCGTCTCCCGAAGCTGGGACAGTCCCACCAGGCTTAAAATGTCGGCTCCCATGGGAATCAGCAGATAGGAGGCCGCCGCATAGGCATTCACGGTAAGCAGGTTCAGGGCCGGGGGCGTGTCTATGATGATATAGTCATAGTCGTCCTCCACCTCCTCAAGCTTCTCCTTGAGCACCTCCTTCGTCCCGCTGCCTTCCATCTGTGTCTGGATAGAGCTGAGCATCATTCCTGAGGGGATCACGTCGCACTCCTCGGTCTGACAGATCACCTCCCTGATGTTCTTCGCCCCGGAAAGTACCTCGTATATATCGCTTTCCTCCTGTCCCAGCCCCAGTGAGAAGCCAAGATTCCCCTGAGGGTCCATATCGATGGCCAGGACGCGGAAGCCTCTTTTTGCCAGTCCTCCGGCCAGGGCTGCGGAGCTGGTGGTTTTTCCCACCCCGCCCTTCTGATTTGTGAGTACCATTATCACTGCCACGGCTCTTCCTCCCGTTTATTCTTCTCTGTATTCTGAGGTAAGGGCTGTCCAGATCTGATTTACCTTCTCCACACAGTCCACATAGAGCTGAACCAGATCAATGTTTTCCATGCCAAGCTCCTCTGCCATCGCCCTGCTCTCCTTCCAGTCCGCCTTCTCATAGGCCAGCACCAGGGAATAGAGCATGCCGGGCTTTCCTTCCTTCTTCAGGAGGGCATTCTTAATAACATCGCTTACAGGAAGCTCCTGCAGGATCTCCTCCATGGTAGCGTCCACCATGTACACGAAATTGGAGAACATCCCCATCATATATGCCTCGGAGGGAGTAATTCCCAGGCCATATCCTCTCTTGGCCAGCTCCTGCATAAACGTGGCGCGCAGGAAGGACATTTTCAGTATTTCCTCTGCGGAAGCATCCTCATCATTGGCAGACAGGGAAAGCATGTACACCCACTCCCGCATCCGGCCGATTCCCAGGGTAACCAGGGCGAAACGGATGGAGGTGGTCTTTTTGCGCAGGGCAAAATATGTGGAATTCACCATTTTCAGCAGGCTGTAGGTCAGTCCCGCATCACGGCTGATGATCTGCTCGATCACCTCCACGTCAGGCTCGTCCTTGCTGACCTCCGTTACCAGCTGGAAGAAATTGCCCTTCAGGTAATCCAGCTTGTTCACCTTGGTCACACAGTTCTCCGCCACATAGCCGCCTTCCGCATAGTCGGCCTTCAGGCGCAGAGCCAGATCATAGTCCTCTCTGGAGTTTACGTTGGCCACAATACATTTCTTGTGGAAGCCCTGGGCCATCCTCATCACGTTGTCCAGAGAATCCAGCGCCTTCCCCTTCTCCCTGATGGCATCCGTCAGCTCCACTCTGATATAATCCGCATACTCCAGCATGGAAAAATACTTGGGATTAAACTGGAAATTGCTGATGGCAAAACGGTATCCTTCCGCCTTAAACTTCTTGATAATGGGCAGGGCCAGGGGATGGATGATCAGGTTCTCCCCGATCTGGATCACCAGCTTGTCATTCCCGAACATGTGAGGGGTATTTCTGAAAAGCAGAGAGGGGGTGAAGGTAAGGAATACCGGTTTCTCATGGAGAACCTTTCCCATATTCTGCACCAGGAAGGTATAGATCGTATCCTCCGTGGAGTTGTCCGCTCTGTCATAAAAATCCTCCTTGCTGCCCTGGAAGATCAGTTCATATCCGACGATACGGTTGTCGTTCAGATCCTGTATCGCCTTCTCAACCATGTATTTGCTCATTTACGCCTCTCCTTTCCCTAATAACCTGTCGATCACGGACACCAGCTTGCTGATCTCCGGCTTGGAAAGCTGATCGTCAGCCCCCAGCTCCTCTCCCTTTCTCCTCATCTCCGGATTGATCAGGGAGGAGAAGATGACAACAGGAATCTTCTTCAGTATGTCGTCCGACTTGATCAGCTTGGTCAGCCGGTGGCCATCCATCTCCGGCATCTCAATGTCCGTAATGACCAGTCTGACCTTTTCATCCAGATCGGAATCCTCCCTGATCCTGGACAGATAATCCCAGGCCTCCTGGCCGTTTCCGAATTTCTTCAGGTTCATGTATCCGGCGCGGCACAGGGCCTCCTCGATCATCTTCATCAGAAGGATGGAATCCTCCGCCAGCACGATGGCGTCTCCATCCGTCCCGCTGCCTCTCAGCTCATCCACATCCGAGATGCGGATCCCGGTGTCCGGCGCGATGTCCGTCACGATCTTTTCAAAATCAAGGATGGTCACCAGCCGGCCCTCACAGCTTGCGATGCCTGTCGTCACCCCTTCTTCCCCGTTGGTCACGGTCTTGTCAGGCTTCTGCATATCCTTCCATGAAATCCTGCTGATCCCCTCCACGCTGTGGACACGGAACGCTATATTTAACTGGTTGAAGGAGGTAACGATGAACAGATCCTTTGGATTCTTCTGATGCTCCACTCCTGTCAGATAATAGGGAAGGTTGATCACCGTAAGCAGGACACCTCTGGGCTTGAAGATCCCTTCCACGGAAGGATGGGCGTGGGGAACCGGCTTGACCGGCTCCGTCATCATGATCTCCTTCACCTTGGCCACGTTGATCCCATAAAGCTCTCCGTCTATCGTAAACTCCATGATCTCGATTTCGTTCGTTCCGGATTCCAGTAAAATACCTGTTTCTGCCATTCTTTCTCCTTTCCTTCCCCTGCGGGGGCGCCGCGCGGCCTTTCCTATAATATGATCTCTGGACGGCCATAGGTTCTGACCTTTACTGTGCCTGTTCCCACATCCATGGACATGGTTCTGGCGTAGTTCTCGCCTACGTCCTGTCTGACAATCCTGATCTGAGAGGCCGCCATCATCCTGCGCACGCTCTCCACATTGCGCATTCCGATATTCCCGATACTGCCGCTCATCTCGAACATCTTTGCCCCTCCGGCAATTTTGCAGACGTAGCGGCTCTTCACGCCCCCAAAGGCCTGCATCTTGCGCAGCATCTCCGGAATGCCGGTATCTGCATATTTGAAAATATCCCTGTCTCCATCCCTCTGGCTCTCGGGCAGCATGATGTGCAGGAGCCCTCCCAGACGGATCGCAGGATCATAGACTGCAATTCCCACGCAGGAACCCAGAGCGTAGGTGATCAGAGTTCCCTCCACCCTGGCTATTTTCATGTCGGCGATCCCGACCTTCATTTCCCTGACCATTATTCACCTCTTAATTTCTGCATCAGGTGGTTCAGGGATTGAATATTCGGCAGCATCAGCATGTTGCTTTCGTACTCCCTGCCTTCTATGCAGAATTTACCGTCTATCACCAGCATTTTATCCGTCTCGTTCCCCATCTCGGCGATGGGAACGCTGAGCAGCGCGCCCAGCATATTGACCGCCACCCCGGGAACCGACAGCTCAATCTTCATCCCGGCCAGGGTGCTCATGGCGCTCACATAGGTGGAAATCATGATGTTGCCCACCTCATTCAGAGCGGACAGCTCCATTTCTCCCAGCTCCGAATAATCCGACACATGGCCGCCCATCAGACGCCCCAGAATCTCGTTGATATAATCCAGATCGAAAAGAAAGAGCATGATCCCGCTGATTTCCCCCGACATCTGGGACAGCACGCCCACCACGATCTTCTCCGGATTGCCCAGCTTCTCTGTAGTCTCGTCATAGTTGAGGATCAGTACCCGCGGAAGCGTCATGCCTACCTGGGTCCCCAGAAGGGAGGACAGAGCGCTGGCCGCGTTTCCTGTACCGATGCTGCCCACCTCACGGATGATGTCCAGCTCAAGCGTATTCATATCGTCATATTTCTCTATCTGCATATTCCGTATAACTCCTTCATTTCTCCTCCGTCAGGCCCCGTTTCATTCCTCTTATCTCAAAGAATTGATGGTCTGCTCCACCTCGTCGGCTGTCTGCACCATTTTCAGCATATAAGAATAGGCTCTGGAGGCCTCCACGGTTTTGGCCATCTCGTCCGCAAGGTTCACATTGGACTGCTCCAGGTACCCCTCCATCAGTCTGGCATCCTCCGCCAGGGCAGGCTGTCCGTTGTGGGGCCCTGCGGCAAACTCGCTGTCGCCCACGTTGGCAAGTCCTCTCTCCACAGGGAATTCGTAGATGCCGGGCAGAGCCGCTGCTTCCGTCTCCTCTCCCAGTCTTGCGGCCTCGATCTGGGCATTCGTCACCACGATGGGACGCTGCTGCCCGTCCAGCACCAGCTTTCCGGCATCGGTGGTCAGATAGAAGCCGTCCTGACGCTCCGACCAGTAGAAATTACCGTTCCTGGTATAGGTGATCTCTGAGGTATTGGGATCCTCCAGCATGAAAAAGCCTCTGCCCGATATGGCGTACTGGGTGGAAATCCCCGTATTCTGGATTCCCCCCTGGGCGTAGGAGGTATCCGTCCTGCCAAGGGTGATCCCGCTTCCCGCCTGCAGGGAGATCTGGGTCTCCTGAAGATCCCTCAGATTATAATTGATCAGTTCGTAGAATACCGCGTTCTTCGTCTTAAAGCCGGTGGTATTCACATTGGCAAGGTTGTTGGAGATCACATCCATTTTTTTCTGCTGGCTGATCACGCCGCTCACTGCGGTATAAAAGCTTGTATCCATACTCTGCTCCTTCGCATTCTCTTTTGTGGTTTTAACAGCGTCTTCCCTGTCCCCGCCGTTTCAGGCCGTCAGGCGGCCCGGACGGGCGCCCTCCTTATACGGGCCCCAGCTGGGAAACGATCTTTCCCGTCAGCTGGTCGTACATCTTCAGCACCTGTGCCGCGCTCTGGAGCGCCCTCTGGCTGCTCATCATGGAAGTCATCTCCTCCACCGCGTTCACATTGGAGGATTCCAGGGCCTTCCACTGGATCTGGGGCTGGACGGGCTGGGGAGCCGCTCCGACAGAGGTGAACACGTTGTTTCCGGACTTGAGCAGATCCAGCTCATAATCCGGAAAATCCACCACCTGGAGCCTTCCCATCAGGCTGTCGTCCTCCAGCCTGTAGATGGAGCCGTCCGGCGTCACGCGGAACTGATCCGTGTCAAAGGCGATAGGCCCGTTCTCTCCCATCACCCTTCCGATGGAGGGAAGCACCAGATACCCTTCCTCATCCAGAGAGAAGGAGCCGTCCCTGGTATACACCTCCCCCTCCGGGGTCTGTACCACGAAAAAGCCGTTTCCGGTGAGCGCCATATCAAAGGCGCTCTCGCTGGGCAGATAGCCGCAGTTGGAATAATCGGTCACCGTGGAAACGGCAGAACGGATGTCGCTCATTTCTCCCACCGCCACAGGCGATTTGTCCTTGTTCCCTATTCTGGAGACGATCTCATTGCGGAAATTGGAGGTAATCAGCGTATCGCTCTTGAATCCCGCCGTGGATACATTGGCCATGTTATTGCTGATCACGTTCAGATTCCTGTTCTGTGTCAGCATCTGTGAACTCAGATTGTAAAATCCCTGAAACATATCGTTTGCTCCCTTCTTTTTATCTGATTCTGGCTTCCATATAATTGCGCAGCTTGCGGATGATATTCGCATGGATCTGGGACACGCGGGGAGCCGATATGTGCATGGCTGCCGCTATGTCCTTTGCGCTCATTTCCTCCACATAATGGAGGGAAAGAACCGTCTTTTCATTTTCCGTCAGCCCCTCTATCCCCTTCAGAAGCGTCTGCTCCACCTCGCGCTCCATGTAGTATTCCTCAGGCTGCTGGGTGGTGTCCGTGCTGCTGATCTGGAAGGTCTTGTGGTTTTCCAGGCTTTCCTCGATCACCATATCCAGTGAAATCATGTAGTACAGGTTGGATCTTTGCAGCATCTTCTCGTATCTGGCCAGGGGAATGCCCAGATGGTCGGCCATCTCCTGATCCGTGGGTTCCCGCCCCAGCATCCCGTACAGGGTGTTGGCGGCCTCGTCTATGTCCATGGCATTCTTGCGCACCCCTCTGGGCACCCAGTCCTGCTTGCGGGCCAGGTCGATGATCATGCCCCTGATGCGCTTGGAGACGAAGGTGGAAAATTTCACATTCTTGTCAAGGTCGTACTTGTCAATGGCTGTCATCAGCACAATAACGCCCTCATTAACTATATCGTCTAATTGTGCAAAACCGGAATAGATATTTTTCATTTGAAGGGCAATACTTTTTACCACATAGATATACCGCATGGTGATCTCCTGCTTGACGGCCAGGCTTCCTGATCGTTTGTACTCCTCAAGCAGCTCCTCATTGGACATATCCTGAAGCAGTCTGTCATTCATCTGTTCCATTCTTTCCATCGTTCCTACCTTGTATCATCTTTAAAGCTTGATATTTCCGATCGTCTGAATCTGCACGTCTGCACCTACCTCGTTAAAGGACAGCACGCAGATATTGGGGTAAAAGGGCTGCAGCAGACGGTAGACGTAGATGCGCAGCACCTGGCTGGTGAGCAGTACCGGACGGCTTGAGAGCTCTGCAAACTTCTTCACGCAGGTTCCGATCTGGGTAATGAATGCCTGCATCACATCCGGGTTGAGGGCCATGAAGTATTCCTGATCTCCCTTGGTCAGGCTGGCCACCATACTCTTTTCCAGCTCCGCATCCAGCGTGATAACCTTAAGCTGTCCGCCCTCGCAGAACTTCCGGGTGATCGTCCGCTTCAGGGACTCCCTGACACTCTCGATGATCTGGGTCATGTCCTTGGTCTTGGGCGCAGCATCGGAAACGCTTTCCAGAATCGTCTCCAGATCCCGGATGGGAATGTCCTCTCTCAGAAGCTCCACAAGGATCTTCTGGAAATTTCCATAGGAAATCAGTCCGGGAATCACCTCCGCCACCAGCTCGGGCGCGGTCTTTTTTACGTTCTCCACCAGCTTTACCACCTCCTGGCGGGAGAGCAGCTCCCAGGCATGCTGGCGGATGACCTCGGAAAGGTGGGTGAGCATGACGGACAGGGGATCGATTACGGTATAACCGTAGATTTCCGCCATCTCCCGGTTCTCCGGAAGGATCCATTTGCTGGGAATGCCGTAGGCCGGCTCCACCGTCTCGATGCCGTCCACGCTGCCCGCCGGATTGGCAGGCTCCAGCGCCAGATAGTAGTCCACCAGGATCTCGCCTCTTGCCACCTCCTCGCCCCGGATACGGATCACATACTGGTTCGTATTCAGCGCGCTGGAATCCCGAAGCATGACGGAAGGGATCACAAAGCCCATTTCCTGGGCGTACTGGCGGCGGAAGATCACGATACGGTTGATCATCCTGCCGCCGCTTCCCTCGTCGATAAGAGGGATCAGGCTGTAGCCGAATTCCATCTCGATGGGCTCCACCGAAATCAGAGAGTATACATTATCAATATCCTTGTAGTATTCGTCCTCGTCGGCCTGGACGGCAAGCTCCTCCTCCTGGGCCTGCTGTGCCTGTCTGGTTTCATGAAGCGCAGCCGCCTTCATCCTGTTGGAGAGAACCGCTCCGCCCGCCACCAGCCCGGCTCCTATGATCAGAAGCTGAAGCTTGGGCATTCCGGGAACCACCATCAGAAAGAGCACGATGCAGCCCGCAATCAGCAGAGCCTTGGGCTGGGCCATAAACTGGCGGGATACATCCTCGTTCAGGCTTCCTTCTGATACCGCACGGGTTACGATCATACCTGTGGCGGTGGAGATCAGAAGGGCGGGAATCTGGGAAACCAGGCCGTCGCCCACCGTAGCGATGGAGTAGATGCTCATGACCTCTGCAAAGGGAAGTCCAGACTCCACCATACCGATTACCATACCCACGATCAGGTTGATGGCCGTGATGATCAGGGACATGATGGCGTCGCCCTTTACGATCTTGGTGGCACCGTCCATGGCTCCGTAGAAATCCGCCTCTCTCTGTATGTTGTTTCTGCGCTCCTTGGCCTGCTGCTCTGAGATCAGTCCGGAGCTTAGGTCCGCATCGATGGCCATCTGCTTACCGGGCATGGCGTCCAGGGTAAATCTGGCTGCAACCTCGGCAACACGCTCCGCGCCCTTGGTGATAACGATAAACTGCACCAGGACGATGATGATGAAGATCACGAATCCAACCAGCGCATTGCCCTGGAGCACGAAGCTTCCGAAAGCATGGATCACAGCTCCGGCCTCGCCCTGCTCCGTCAGAATGTTTCTGGTAGAGGAAACGTTCAGTCCCAGACGGAACAGTGTGGTAATCAGCAAAAGCGACGGGAAGATGGAGAACTCCAGCGGGTTCTTAATGTTCATCGTCACCAGCAGAATGATCAGCGACACCGCAATATTCAGAATGATCAGCACGTCCAGCATGAACGGGCTTAAGGGTATGATCAGCAGCAGTACGATGACCACCACAAAAAGGGATACAGCATAGTTGAATATATTTTTCATGGACGCTCCGTTTTCTTTTGCTTAATCTGATATACATAAACCAGGATCTCCGCCACCATCCCGTAATACTCGGAGGGAATCTCCTGATTTATGGCGGTCTGGGCGTACAGCGCGCGGGCCAGGGGCTTGTTCTCTATCACCGCCACGCCGCATTCCTCCCCCCGCTTTACGATCCGCAGCGCCAGCTCATCCTGTCCTTTCGCCAGGACGATGGGGGCATTGTCATGATCCATATCGTATTTCAGGGCCACGGCGAAATGGGTAGGGTTACGGATGATCACATCCGCCTGGGGAACCGCCTGCATCATTCTCATCCTGGCTCTCTGTCTCTGGAGATCCCGGATCCTGCCCTTGATCTCCGGATTTCCTTCCGTCTGCTTGTACTCCTCCTTCAGCTCCTGCTTACTCATCTTCAAGCGGCGTTCATAGTCCCACCACTGATAGAGGAAGTCGAAGGCGGCCACTGCCACAAACACCATGCTCACCCGCAGGATGATGGACATGACCATATTCAGCATGTACACCGTGGACACCTTCACAGGCATTCCCATCATGCGGATTACCTGCACCATATCGTCCTTGAAAAGCTGCCAGACCAGGACGCCCAGAATGGTAATCTTGATCATATTCTTCAACAGGTCAAAGATGTTCCGGAAGGAAAAGATCTTCTTGATTCCCTGCATGGGGCTGAGCCTGCTGAATTTTGGCTTAAAATTCTCCGATGCAAACAGGAAGCGGGTCTGCGCTCCCGTGGCGAGGATGGCCAGAAGGGCACACACCAGCAGGATGGGCAGGGTAAGCTTGGCCACCGTCAGAAGCAGCTCCATGATGATCCGGTGCATGCTTCCCACAGAGTAGTCTGTCAGCGTCCCGATCCCGGCCACGCATTTCCCCAGATATTCGGCAGAGGTTTTGTACAGATAAGGGAACAGAAGCTTCACCAGGTAGAAAGAACCGAACAGCGTCACCACGCTGATCACATCCTGGCTCATGAACACATTTCCTTTTTTCCGCTCGTCCCGCCGCTTTTTTGGTGTGGCTTTTTCTGTTTTGGAATCGCCTGCCACCGTCCATCACCACCTTTATCCCGTCAGGCTGCCATGATCCGCAGCGCCTCCAGCATGGTATTCATCATCTGCGTGATCAGATTTCCCAGGAAATCCCCCATTGGCGAAATGGTAAACACAAAAAGGAACAGTCCGATCACAATCTTCAGCTGGATGCTGAGTATGAAAATATTGATCTGCGGAATGATCTTCATCAGCACGCCTATGGCCATCTCTCCCACGAACTCAATGGCGATCATGGGAAATGCAAGCTGGATGGAGAGTATGACGCATTCTGCAAATATCCTGACGATGGCCTCCGAGGTTCCCGTCAGGTTCCATCCGCCTCCATAGGGAAATACGGCGGCGGACTCCGCAAGGATCTTCACCAGGGCCAGATGGCCGTCCACTGCAAAGAACAGGAAGGTGAAGTAAATATATAAAAAGGTTCCGCTCAGGGCGGATTGTACCTTGCTTCCCGAATCATAGACCGTCGCCATGGACAGTCCCATCTGAAAATCGATCACTGCTCCGGCCTGCGTTACCACGAACAGGAACAGATCCATTATGAAGCCCAGAACCGCTCCCACCGCGAATTCTCCCAAAAGGGCCACCGCAAAGACCAGGGAGCCTGTCACCTCCACCCCTTCCGCCGCGCTTAAGGGATAGAGCAGCAGGGTCAGCACAAACACAAACCCTGTTTTGGCCATGGCGGGGATCTCACTTCTGCGCAGGATGGGGTTTAAGAATACAAAACCCGACATGCGCATTAAAATCAACGAGAACAGTACCAGCTGTTCTGCCTCAAATCCGTTCATACTTCCCGCCTCTTATAAAGCGACCATTTTGTCCATCAAATACACAAAGAAATCCTGAAGCGAAAGGAGCATTGAGCTTCCCGATACCACCAGGATCACGCCGATCACGATCAGCTTCGGCACAAAGGTCAGCGTCTGCTCGTGGATCTGCGTGGCCGCCTGCAGAATGGAGATCAGAATACCCACCAGCATACTGATCACCAGGATCGGCCCGCACAGCTGAACCGCCAGGATGAATACCTGATACATCAAATCTGATACTTCACTGTTTGTCATAGTCTAAAAACTCCAATCTCTGTACCGTTCAGCGCCTTTACCGGAAGCCGGCCACCAGCGCCTTGAAAATCAGGCTCCAGCCGTCCACCGTTACGAATAAAAGAAGCTTAAAGGGCAGAGCGATGGTCGCCGGAGGCAGCATGATCATTCCCATGCTCATCAGCGTGCTGGACACGATAATGTCGATGAGCAGGAAGGGAAGGAAGATCAGGAAGCCCGCCATAAAGCCCCGCTTCAGCTCAGTGGTCATGAAGGCGGGGATCACCACAGTCATGGGAAGCTCGGTCACATCCTCCGGCATCTCTATCTTCGCCAGATCGGTGTACATGTTGATCGACGAGATCTCCGTCTGCCGCAGCATAAATTCCTTCAATGGAACCTGTGCCCGTTTCAGGGCCTCTTCCTGGTCGATCCTCTGCTCCTTATAGGGCTGATACGCCTCCGTGTTGATCTGGTCGATCACCGGGTTCATGATGAACAGCGTCAGAAAAAGAGCGATCCCCACCAGTACCATATTGGGGGGGGTCTGCTGAATGCCCAGCGCATTTCTGGTAAAAGAAAGCACGATCACGATCCTGGTAAAGGAGGACATCATGATGACGATGCTGGGCAGAAGCGATATGATCGTGAGAAGCAGCATCAGCTCCAGCGTCGGCACGTTCCCGCCGTTAATATTGACCAAGGCGTTATTTTCCATCTTTTTTCTTTCCTTTTGTTATCTGCGCAAGGATTTCTCTGAAATCCTTCCCGCTCTCCGTCTGCTCCGGCATCTGCCAGCCGGAAATGCTCTCCTCCTCCAGCCTGCACAGGGTATGGATTCCCGCATGGCTGATGCCAAGAAGCAGAAACTGACTGCCTGCTCTCACGATGGCAAGCGCCTCGTTCTGTCCCAGGCTGATCCGGTCAATGACCTGGAGATTCCCGGCGGAGTGTCCCAGCTGTCCTGTGTATCTTCCCAGCTTCCTGGTCAGATACCAGGACAGAAACAGAACCAGTATGACCGCCAGCAGTGTTCCGGTCACTTGTATTACCTCTTTCCACATATCTCACCTTTCGCCGGACATGCCGCCTAGAGGGCAATCTCAAGATCATCATGCAGGATCTCTGTGATGCGGATTCCGAAGTTGTCGTCCACCACAACCACATCCCCCTTGGCAATGCACTGTCCGTTGACGAACAGATCCACCTGTTCCCCTGCCAGCTTGTCCAGAACTACCAGAGAGCCCTTGTTCAGCTCCAGCACATCCTTCACATACTTTCTGGTGCGTCCGATCTCCACGGATACCTCCACCGGAACTCCCAGCACCAGATCCATGTTCACTTCCTCGTCCTTTGCCGTCTTGCTGTCATAAAGATTGGCGGCAGGAGCCGCATGGACGTTGATCTGTCTGGGTACTGCGGGGGGCGCCGCCGCTGCCTGCTGCTGCACCAGCATGGTCTGCTGCTGCATCTGCTGCATCATCTGCATCTGCTGCAGCATGGCCTGCTGCATCTGCTCCAGCTCACGCAGCGTATCGCTCATACCTGCGGAGGTTGACGCGGCGGGCTGGCTCTGGGCGGGAGGATCCACCAGTACGGCCGCGGTTCCCGCAGCAGACGCCGGGCCCATATCGCCCGCAGAGGGTGTCGATGCCACCGCTGCTGATGCCGGCTCCGTCGAAGGCGTACTCTGCGCAGGGGCCTGGCCGGCCGCCATGGCTTTCAGCCTGTCGATCTCGTCCTGGCTCATCTTCTGGCCGCCGGTCTGGGAGCTCTGCTCAGCGGCAGGCATAGCCGAAGGCTGAGACGCCACGGCGGGGGCCGGAATTTCCGCTGCGGCAGCAGCAGGAGCCTCCTCCTGTGTATCCAGCAGCTCGTCAGGGAAAAGGCCGCTCACCAGCTCCTTGGCCAGCTTGAGGGGCATCAGGTTCACAAATTCGCTTTCCATCTGGTCGGCGATATTCAATACGAAATGAACCACCACCATGCGTTCATTTCCCTCGAAGTTCTTTTCCTTAAACTCCTCCGCATTCTCCACCTCCGTGGATCTGGGGGTGGAAATGTTCACGCTTCTTCCCAGCAGCTCCGACAGCGCGGTGGATGAGGCTCCCATCATCTGGTTCATCACCTCGCAGATCGCGCTGACGCTCATCTCATCCAGTTCAAATTCCTCCGGAGGAGTCTGTGTTCCCATCAGCATATCCACAATGATACGCACATCATTCTTCTTCAGAAGCATGACGTTCTTGCCCTCAAGCCCGGCAACATAGGTGATCTCCACCCCGACGGCAGGCTCCAGCTTTTCAAAGGAGAACTCATCCTTGCTCACCACATTCACCACCGGCGTGGTGATGTCCACTCTGGCGTCAAGCATCGTTGAAACCGCAGTAGCGGATGCGCCAAGGCTGATATTGAGTATCTCGCCAATGGCGTCTATTTCCATTGCACTTAAAATATTTTCACCCATTTTCTATCCTCTCACTCCTGATATTTTCTGTCGGTCCGTCTTACTTGCCGATCTCAAGAGCCTTCTGGGCCATCAGTTTCATCGCATTGTACGCCGTAATGTTCGCCTCATAGGATCTGGTAGCCGCCATGGCATCTGTCGTTTCCTGAACCAGATCCACGTTGGGCATCCATACATATCCGTTCTCGTCCGCATCCGGATGCTCCGGATTGTATACGGGCTTGAGCTCCGTCGCATCGTCAATGACTGCCGTGGCTTTCACTCCGTAATGGTCCGCCTGTGAGGAGGCCTGCTGAAAGATCCGGCTGAACTTCGACTCTCTGTCCGCCTCCAGCACCACCAGCTTTCTGCGGTAGGGAGTGCCGTCCTCCGTCCTGGTGGTCTCCATGTTGGCGATATTTTCCGCCGCCACATCCAGACGCAGACGCTGGGCGGTCATGCCCGTGGCACTGATATTAAATGAATTTAAAAATGACATAACCTTCTCCTTATCAGGGCTCCACAATGCTTCCCACGGTTTTCAGAATACGGTCAGGCTTGAAGGGCTTTACGATGAAATCCTTTGCGCCGGATTTAATCGCCTCAATTACCATGCTCTCCTGTCCCATGGCGGAGCACATCACAACGGAAGCGTTGGAATCGAAGGCGCGGATCTCCTTGAGCGCCTGGAGGCCGTCCATGTTGGGCATGGTGATGTCCATAATCACCAGATCAGGCTTCTCCTCCTTGTACTTCTCCACAGCCTGCAGACCGTCAGCCGCCTCAATGATCCCGGTATATCCGGCCTTTCCCAGAGCATCCTTAACCGTCATACGCATAAACGCAGCATCATCAACTACCAAAATCTTAGCCATATCTTTTCCTCTCTTTTGCTTTTACATTTATTTACTCGGCCTGATCCGCATGCTCTGCGGCCCCGGCCGGTATTTCCTCCTCCACTTCGCACAGATCCTGCATGTATCTGCGGCTGATCTTCACAGCCACATGCTTGTCATGTACGCCCAGCTTTCCATAAAACCAGGGCTGTCCTTCCACGTATATGTCGATCTCCGAATCTTTTTTCCTGCGGAGGTTGATCACATCCCCCACCTTCAGACCGCATACGTCACGCAGGTCAAGCTGTGCGTTTGCCAGCTTTGCATCCACACGGAATACGGATTTTCTGATTTTTCCCAGAAGCTCCTCTCTGGTTCCCTCCTGGGATGGATCGTATTCCTCCTCCGGGTTCTTTCCCTTCTCGATCAGACGGAAGATGGCAAACATAAGGTCGCCCGGCACGCAGAACGTGATATTTCCCGATATTTCCTGCATATCCACGTTCAGCATCACGATCACCACCGTCTCATCCACGCCGATGTCCCTCAAAAGGCTGGGATTCTCCTCAATCCTCTCCACGGAGGGCTCCAGGCGCAGATAGCTGCTCCAGGCATCTCTGACGATGTTGACCAGATATTTGATGATCTTCTCATATAATGGCATCTCCAGATCCGTGTAGGAGTAGGAGGAATCGATGGATTTGTCATACATCACGCCTCCCAGCATCCGGTCGATCATATTGGCCATCAGGATCTGGCTGATGTGCATCAGCACAGGAGGATTCTTTCCTCCCTCCGGCAGCGCCACGTTCACGATGGTGAGAATATCCTCATCGCTTAACGCATTGCTGAAATCATAATAGCGCTGCTCCTCTATGGAAACCACCGTCACTTCACTGCTCACCCGGAACAGGCTGTTGATCTGTGAGGTGGCGATCCTGCAGTAATTATCATAAATGCCCTTCAAAATCCTCAGCTTATCCTTGGTGAATTTCTTTGGGCTGTAAAAATCGTACAGGCGGTAGTGTTTCGTTTCTTTCTTTTCTTCCTGAGCCTCCTGCTCCCCTCCGTTTTTCATGGAGTTGAGCAGCATATCGATCTGACTCTGCGATAGTACTTCAGCCATAGTTATTCCGCTCCTTGTTCCCCGGCAGCCTCAGCATCCGCGCCTGATGTGCCATATATCTGTTCGTAATATTCATCCAGGCTTCTCTCCACCGATCCGTCCTTGGTAATCAGGATTTCCGCACGCCTGTTTCTGGCTCTGCTTTCCCTGGTCTCAAAGGAATCGATGGGCCTCCACTGTCCGTAAGCGCTGCTCACCAGCTTATGGGGCTCCACAACCCCCTTCAGCTGAATATAGGCCGCCACCTGTGCGGAACGCTCCGCGCTCAGCACTCTGTCCGTCACCGCCTCGTTGGGCACCTCAGGATCTCCCTGAGAGGTGTGCCCCAGAATATCCATTTCCTTGATGTTGCCAGCCGAAGGCGCAATCGCCTCGCAGAACGCATCCAGCACCACCTTGCCCTCATCCTTCAGCACCGGGCTGTCCCCGTCAAAGAACACCTTATCCCGGAAGGAAATGAAGGTATAACCGTCTCCCTGGTACAGATCCACCTCATTCTGGATTCCCAGCTCCTCCGCCATATCCAGAAGGCGTTCATAAATATTCTCAAAAGCATCCTCCTGATCCTGGACGGATACATTGTTCTCGGACACTCCCATGCCGCCGCCCACGCTGGTACCCGCCGCATTGGCATCGATCTGCTGCATGGCATCCGGATTCAGGCTCTGTACGAGAGCCGCAAACTTGTTCTGGTCTACATTTGATATGGTATAAAGCAGGACGAAAAAGCATAAAAGAAGCGTTACCATATCACCGTATGTGTCCATCCAGTTTGCGCCGCCCTCCTCGGGCTTCCGCCTTTTCTTCATGCTATTTCACCCTCTTCTCTTTTCTGGACTTCTTGCCTTCAGAGCCCTCCTCGTCCAAAAGCCGGCTCTGCTGTCTCTGTCTCAGGTAGGAAACCAGCTTCTCCCTGAGCACCTTGGGATTGTCTCCCGCCTGGATTCCCAGGACGCCTTCTATGATGATCTGCCTGTAGAGCACCTCCTCCTCATTGCGGGTACGGAGCTTCTTGGCGATAGGCATGAAAATCAGGTTTGCCAGAATACAGCCGTAGAAGGTGGTCACCAGGGCGATACTCATCTGTTCCCCCAGGGCGCTGGAAGCGCCGTCCTCCAGGTTCATCTCCTTCAGCATGTTGATCAGTCCCACCAGAGTACCGATCATACCGAAGGCGGGAGCAAAGGCCGCAGCCTTATCATAGATCCCCGCTCCGGTATCATGACGCGCCTCCATGCAGGCTACCTCGTCCTCCAGCATGGTGCGCACCTTTTCCTCGTCCATGGCGTCCACGATCAGAAGGAGACTCTTTCGGAAAAAAGGATCTTCCATTTCCCTGGCGCGTTCCTCCAGAGAAAGCAGGCCTTCCTTTCTCGCCGCCTGCGCCAGTTCCACCAGCTTCTCGATGGTACTGTCAGGATTGAATTTTTTTCCCTGGAACAGCATCTTCATATGGATACCCACATTTTTCAGCTGCTGAAAAGGGAAGGAGGCTATCACGGCGCAGAGCGTACCACCCACCACGATCAGAGCGCTTGGGCCGTCCATAAAGTTGCCGATCTTATCCATTCCAATACCATATACAATAACGGCAAATCCTATTACCCATCCGATTATGCTTGAAAAATCCATTTCGCTTCTCCTTCGGTCTCAACCCATGTCTACTCAGCCGACTCTGTTTCCTGCTCCGTCTGCTCCACAATCCTGTGAACACACGTCCGGCCCGCCCGTCTGCTGTAGGCGATTGCCCTCTCAATGATCTCTCCGGCGCTTTCCTGCACGATATGATACCGTCCGTTCATCATAATGACCTTCGTCTCCGGAATCACCTCGATGCACTCGATCTGATCCGGATTGATCACGATCTCGCTTCCGTTGAGCTTCGTCAGTTCAATCACAATCTCTCATCCTCTCCCGGTACGGGCGGGAAAAGCCCCGCCCGCTTCTGCCATATCTCACTGTTCATTAACGCTTCATGTTCACCAGTTCTTCCAGCATCTGGTCGGTTACGGTGATCATCTTGGTGTTGGCCTGGTAGCCTCTCTGTGTGATGATCATGTTGGCCATTTCCTCCGCCAGGTTGGTGTTGGACATTTCCAGGTAGCCGCTGAGGATGGGGCCGGTAATCTCAGTTGTCTTCATAACGACAACATCGCCTGCATTTTCACCAATATCGTAGTAATACCCCTCCGACTTCTCCAGGCCGGCCGGGTTGCTTACATTGGCCACTGCGATCATTCCGATCACTTCCGTCTTGCTGTCGGTGGTTACGCCTCTGACGGTTCCGTCCTGGCCAAAGCTGATGCTGGAAAATTTGCCGCCGCCCTTAGGAACACACTGCAGGGGCTTCAGCTCACCTGTAGGATTTCCATCCTGATCCAGCGCAAAACCATAAACATAGTTTCCTGCGTCATCTATCAGGTAACCATTATCGTCCTGGGTCAGGATACCTACTCTGGAAAGCTTCAATCCGTTCGCACTTGTAATTTCGCCACCTGCAGTAACGCCGCCTACAGGATTCTGGAACGGTCCGACAACAAAATATGCGGGGCCGTCAATCATCAGCTCGTTGGCCCTTCCGGTCAGGCTTCGGCTTCCTACCGTATGGTTCATGGTAATGGAGCCCACGTCGACGCCAAAGCCCAGCTGGGAAGCATTCACACCTCCCATTCCCCCTGCCGTCGCATCTCCACCCTTACCGTTCTTCATGGTCTGGTACAGGGTATCCGTAAAGTTGGCGCTCTGTGACTTATAGCCCCAGGTATTGACGTTTGCGATGTTGTTACCGATTACGTCCATACGGGTCTGATGGCTCTTTAAGCCTGAAATTGCTGCAAACATTGATCTAACCATAGCTTTTGTATTTCTCCTTTGTGCTGACAGTCCGTTCTTTCCGGCCGGAATGCTTCGGATTCCGGCCCAGGCCTCCATATGGTCCAGCCTACATCCAGACGGCGCTGTCTATGTTTGTAAATATGTTTTCCTTCATCTCGTCCTTCCTGACTGCGGTGATCACCACTTTATTCGGGACGTTCACGATGTACATGCCGCTGTTTCCAATGATCAGGGTGTCTCTTGCCCCCTTCTCTCCGGCCCTGTGCACCGCGTCGCTCAGGCTGTGCAGAAGTCCCTCCGTCACCTCCATGCCTCTTTCCTCCATTCTCTCGGAGGCGTGCCTGGAAAAGCGGATCTCCTCTTTCTCCTGAAGCTTTTCGTTCAGCAGCTTCTGAAAGCTGCTCCCGGCCCTGCCGCTTCCTGTCTGTTCCTGCGGCCGCAAAACGGTGTTCAGCCCTGCGGCACGCTCATGCTCCAGCCTTAGAAGGGCACTGTTTTGTACCTGCTGTATTCCTTCCATTCTGCATTCCCCCCTGCGATTTAGAGGATGATCGTTCTGCGCTGCAGGAATTCACGCATGGACTGGCTCTGGGGCTCACCGTTCTCCTCCGGCTGACCGGAGCCTTCCGTATTTTCTCCGTCCGGCTTATCAGGATCTGTGGTACTGCCGTCCCCGCCCGGTTTATCAGGATTGGTTACGTCTCCTCCTTCGCCCGGCTTATCGGGATTGGTTACGTCTCCTCCCTCACCCGGCTTGTCAGGGTTGGTCGTATCTCCTCCTTCGCCCGGCTTATCGGGGTTGGTTACGTCTCCTCCCTCGCCCGGCTTTTCGGTACCCTCACCCTCGCCCGGCTTCTCAGTGCCTTCACCTTCACCCGGCTTTTCGGTGCCCTCGCCCTCTCCGGGCTTCTCGGGATCCTCTGTCTCAGGAACCTTTCCGATCGCCATCAGCTGGGACATGTAGTAGCCCTTTCCATTGACGAACAGAATCGGTGTTCCTCCTGAAAAGACCACGCTTTCCACCACGCCGACCGTATTTTCTCCGGTATACTGGCCCTTTTCATCTACCTCCGCCACCGTCACTTCCTTGCCTGCCATGGAGGCCGCATAGGTGGTTATGGTGACCTCGGAGAGCTGGGTGATGGTCTGGATCATCTGGGACTGTACCATCTGGGCCATCATTTCACTGGTATCCATGGGGTTATCCGCATCCTGATAACGAAGCTGTGCCGCAAGCAGAGTGTAGAAATCGGTCATGGACATCGTTCCGCCTGCCGAGCTCACAGAGCCGCCATAGTAGCTGCCATCCCAGGACGGGCCTTCCGTTCCGTTCGTTCCCCCGGTGTTTTCATTGTTCCCGTTGTTTTCACCGTTCCCGGAATCAGAACCGGAACCGGTCTCTCTGGTCATGGGATACCAGCTTCCCATTCCATTCATTCCGTTTATGCCTGAAAGCATCCGTTTCCTCCTTTCTTTTCTCCCTATACCAGGCCCAGCCTGAGCTGCTGGAGAAAGTTTTCCGTATTCTGTCTGTTCTGTCTCTTTCCGCCGTTGTTCTGCTGTTCCTCACGGCCGTTCTGGTTTGCCTGTCCGTCAGGATAATCCTGGGACGCATTTTCCTGCGCACCCTTGTCCAGCACGATATTGGCCGGAGTTCCCAGGTTTGCCTCCATGATGGCTCCGATCTCTCTGGCGTGTACGCTTAAAATCTCCGCCGTTTTGGAATTGCTGCAGAGGATGGAAACCACTGCCCTGCCCTCCTCAAGAGAGGCTTTGATGACCATTTTGCCAAGGGCCTCCGGCTCCAGGCGGATCTCAAACTCCGTCCTGCCCTCCTTCATTCCTGAAAGGATGGCCTGGGGAAGCTCCTCCATGGGCACAGGTCTGTCTGTTCCGGCCGCTCCTTCCGCCGCACCGCTTTGGCCTGCGGCCTCCGGGCCCTGGCGAAGCTGTACGCGGTCTGAAGCAATGCCTGCCTGCGCATTTCCCACAGCCGCTTCCTCTTTCCCGGCATCACTGGACGACGCCGGAGCGCTCTCCTCTTTCCTGTGGAGCCTGATTTCCTCCTGTTCGCCAGGCTGCGTCTGCATAACGGGCTGCTCCTCAGCTGTCTGTTCCTGCTTTGCCGGCTGAGTCTGCCGAGCCTGCTGTTCCTGCGGCATCTGCACATCCTTCTCCCGGAGGGGCTGCTGCACCTGAACCGCTTCTTCCTGCTCCAGAACTGCCTGGCTCTGCTGTCCGTTCTCCACCGTCTGTGCGGGAAGTCCGTTCTCCACCGTCTGTGCGGGAAGTCCGTTCTCAGGCTGAAGCTGCACCGCCATATCCTGGCCGGTGATGGTCTGGCCGGGAATTGTCTGCATATCCTCACCCTTTACCAGAAGCGCCATCCACGGAAAAAGTCCGGCTGCGTTTCCGGCAGCACTCTGAAGCTGGTCTCCATCTGCCTCCGGCCTTATGCCGTCCTCCTCTGCAGGCGCGTCCTTTCCCTGGGTGGAAGCCTCCTCCTTTACGGAAGAATCCTCCTTCTGTCCCTTGGAAGCCTGCTGCAGGGCATCCCGGAAATCTGTGCTGTCGTTTTTACCGCTTCCGGAAACCGGCTCTCTGGACGGCAGGAAATCGCTTCCTGTCACTGCGTTCACCATTCGTTCTCACCTCCTTCTTCTTCTCGACTGTTTCTTGCTGCATCTATGGTAATCTGTCCAGCTTCATCCGCCCGCAGGCTGTGAAGCCAGGAGCAGGATCACCCCAATCTGGATTCTCTGGAGCCGCTGGTCTGGTTGGAGACGAATTCCTCTATCATCTGTTCTTCGCTTTTCTGAACGATCTGTTCATATTCCCGGAACTTCTTCTCCTTCAGCTTTTCAATGGAGGCGGTCTCCATTCTGGCATGAATCACTTCCTGCCGTTTGTTTTCTTCGCGGACATGGAGACGGTCTATCATATCCTGCTTTTTCTCCACCTCTGTCATGATCCGCCGGAAATATCTATCGTAAATCTGCAGGGAGGCAGCGCTGAAGCCGCCCTCCAGCTCCTGTTCTCTCTGCTGTGCCTGAACGGTATAAAGACCCTCCAGCTCTTCCTTTTCCTTTTCCCTGTCCACGATCGCCTTCATGATCTGGGCATGCTCACTTTTCAGATTGTTCTCAATCTGTCCTTTATAATGCAGAACCTTATCCAGCGGGAAGTCAAATACCTTCATTTCAACTCACACCTTTCATCGTTCACTACTGCAAAAGGGCCTTCATCTGTCTGCAGGATTCCTCCAGCGTAACCGTTTCCTCAATCTCCTGCTGAAGAAATGCGTTCACGCCGTTGATCTTGGATACCGCGTAGTCCAGCTTGGGATTGGAACCGGCCTTGTAGGCTCCAATGGAAATCAGATCCTCGTTCTGCTGGTATACGCTCAGGATGTCCCGGATGCCTGACGCCGCCTCCCGGTGCTCCTTCGGCACGATATTGGTCATCAGACGGGAAATGCTGGCTCCCACATCGATGGCGGGGAAGTGTCCTCTGTTGGCCAGCTTTCTGCTCAGGACGATATGGCCGTCCAGAATACCCCGCACCGTATCCGCCACCGGCTCGTTGGTATCGTCACCCTCTACCAGAACCGTATAGACGCCGGTGATGGAGCCCTTCTGGAACTTGCCGCTTCGCTCCAGAAGCTTGGGGAACTCCGCATAGATGGAGGGCGTATAGCCTCTGGCCACCGGCGGCTCTCCGCTGGCCAGCCCGATCTCTCTCTGGGCCATGGCAAAACGGGTGAGGGAGTCCATCATCAGCAGCACGTCCTTGCCCTGATCCTTGAAGTATTCCGCAATGGTGGTCGCCACCATGGGGCACTTCATACGGAGCATGGCGGGCTGATCGGAGGTGGCCACGATGAGGATGGAACGCTTCATTCCCTCCGGCCCCAGATCCTTTTCAATAAATTCCCTTACCTCACGCCCACGCTCTCCCACCAGGGCGATCACATTGATGTCCGCGGTCACGTTCCTGGCAATCATGCCCAGCAGGGTGCTCTTTCCCACACCGCTGCCTGCAAAAATCCCGATCCTCTGCCCTTTCCCAATGGTGTTCAGGCCGTCTATGGCCTTCACGCCGAACTGGAGCGTCTCATTGATGGGCGGACGGCTCAGCGGGTTGATGTCCGGATTCTCCACATAATAGAAGCGGGAGGAGGGAAAGGCCGGGCCATCGTCCATTGGCCTGCCAAGGGCGTCGATCACCCTTCCTCTTAAAAATTCCCCCACCGGGATTTTCAGCCGCTTCTTGGTGTTGCGCACGAAGCTTCCCGCGCCGATGCCGTTCATGTTCTCGTAGGCCATCAGCTGGATCCGGTCCTCCCGAAAGCCCACTACCTCAGCGGGGATCTGTTTCTTCTGCTCCTCATTGTAGATCATCACAATGTCGCCGATATTGGCGGAGCCGCCGGATGCCTCCATGGACATTCCCACTATATTATCAATTTTACCAATGTAGCTGACCGTTTCTGCGGAAGCGATCAGACCGGGAAGATCCTTCAGCATCTTATCTCTCCTTCCGCCCTGCGCTTACAGGCGGGCGTTGTTCAGAATGTCCTTCACATTCTCAAGCTGGGTGGCGGCGCTGGCATCGATGATCTCGTTTGGCATCTCAATGATGCAGGTGCCTTCCTCCGCTTCCTCCATCATGACGATCTTCACATTGTCGGAGATCCTGGCAAGCTCCGTCAGAAGCTCTCTGTCTCCTCTTAAATCCATTCCCGCCTCATCTTTTCCCACATAGATCTTCACCCAGGCTGTTTTCTTCAGCTTGTCGGTGGAGGCCAGGATCATTCTCTTGACGATCTGTGAGCTGTTCTTCAGGCTGATCCGCATGATCTTCTCTGCCACAGCCAGGCTGATGTCCTTCAGATCGTCCAGATATTCCTCCATCACCTTATCCCTGGCCCGGTCCATCTGGCGGACGTAGGAGGCAATCCTCTTTTTCAGGGCCTCCCGCTCCGCCTCGAGAGCGGTCTGGTGTTCCTGATAGGCCTGCGTCTTTCCTTCCTCCCAGCCCAGCTCATATCCTTCCTTCTTTCCTTCCTCAGCCGCTTCCTTCTTAATTCTCTCGCTCTGCTTCCTGGCTTCGTCCAGAATCTCCTTGGAACGCTTCACACTCTTGCGAAGCATCTCGTCCGCCTGCTCCTGCAGCCTTTCCAGACGGCGCTGCTCCCACGCTCTGCGTTCCTCCTCCTCCTGATCGTGAAGCTCCTTCAGGCGAAGCTGCCCATCCCTCTGCCCGGCCGGCTTCTCCTCCTGTTCAGCAATCTCCGCCAGCACGAAATCATCTATCTTAGGCTCTTTCTTCTCCTCAAGAGGCTCATACAATAATTTCATCCTTACCACCCTTGTTCAGCACAACCTGGCCTTCTTCCTCCAGGCGGCGGATCGTGTTGACAATCCTCTGCTGTGCCTCCTCGACGTCACGCAGACGCACATTGACGGTAACCTCCAGGTCCGCCTGTATGGACTCGGCCATTCTGGAGGACATGTTTCTGTAGAAAAGCTTCTTCATCTCGTCGCTTGCGTTCTTCAATGCGTATACAATATCGCGCATATCGCACTCGCGCACGAATCTCTGGATGGTGATGCTGTCCATGTCCAGAATATCTTCAAATACAAGCATCCTCTTCCTGATCTCATCCGTCAGGTCGCGATCCTGCTTGTAGAGCTCGTCAAAGATCATCTTCTCATTGCTTCTATCCATATGGTTCATCACGTCAGCAATGTAATCGATGCCGCCCACAGTGGTAAAATCGGTGGTCATGATGCTGTCGAAGTTCTTGCGCAGCCTTGCCTCCACGGCCTTAATGGCCTCCGGGGATGCGCTTTCCATCCGGGCAATGCAGGTCACCACGGCAATCCTCTTTTCCTCCGGCAGCTCGGATATGATCTGGGCCGCCTTCTCGGAATCGGTGTAGGAAAGCACCAGCGCTATGGTCTGAGGCCGTTCATGATGAAGCACCGTGTAAAGGTTCTTGCTGTCCGTCTTGCGGATAAACTCAAAGGATCTGTTCTTCAGGTACTTGGTCACCTTGCTTAACAGCTCGCTGGCCGTACTCTCGCCATAGGCCCGCTCCAGGACGCTTCTGGCGTATTCCAGTCCGCCGTCCGTCACAAACTTCTGGGTCAGGCAGGTCTTGTAGAATTCATCCAGCACCTGCTCCGAGGTCTCCGCCTCCAGCCTGCCCAGCTTGGCCACCTCCACGGTCAGCTTCTCCACATCGTCCTCGCTCAGGTACTTGTAGATCTGGGACGCCTTATCCGCGCCAAGGGCCACAATCACCGCCGCCGCCTTCTGCTCCGGCAGAAGTCTAGTCTCACTCATTCTTATCACCTCCGCCAAGCCACTCTCTCAGAAGCTGTGCCGCGATCTCCGGGTTCTGCTCCGTAAATTCTCTCACGTTCTGGCGGGAATTAGCCGCCTCCTCGTTCTGAAGGTTTACGATCTCAGGATTCTTCACCACAGGGATCTCAGGCTGGCTCTGCTGCTTCGCAGCCTCCTCCTTCAGACGTTTCTTCTTCTTCCTGCGCGCATTCAGGAGCATGAACAGGAAAATCAGAAGCAGCAGGATGGCGCAGCCGATGGCCAGCAGATACCAGTTCTGCTCCAGGGCTTCCATGAAACGCTCGAAGGGCTGTACCGTATCGTCCACCTCCTGAAGGAAGGGTGCAAACATGACGGTGATCTTCTCGTCCTGCTGATCCGGCTCCACACCGGCCGCGTTGCCGATCAGAGACTTCAGCTGATTCTGGTTGATCTCCTGGCTTCCCGCCGTATTGCTGTTGATTACCGCAGAAATGCTCAGCTCATCCAGCACTCCGGGGCTGATCTCACCCTGCTCCTTGATCTGGTTTACCAGATATTCCCGCTCTACAGCGCTGGCGGAATAGCTTTCTCCGCCCTCGCCCTCCACCGTATTATAATTGGTAATATCCGCATTGGTCTCTGCCCCGGCCACGCCGCCTTCCGCTCCGCCGCCCTGGCCCTGCTCGTTCTGCAGGCTCTCTTTGGAAACGATGCCCTGCTTGTCCTGCTCGTCGATCTTGTCCGGGGTGGTGTAGGTGATGCTCTCCCGGATCAGCCGTTCCATGTTAACGCTGGCCTTTACGGATACCCGCACATTTCCGTCGCCGTATACAGGCGTGAGCAGATTGACCACCTTGGCAGCGATCTCGTTCTCTATGGTTCTTGCAAGAGCCGCAGAATCACCGCTGATAAAGTCCTTCTCGTCACTGTTGGAAAGCTCTATGCCGTTTTCATCAAATACGGATACATCGTCCGCCTCCAGCCCTGCCACGCTGTGCGCCACCAGATTCTGGATCCCCGCCGCGCTCTCCGGGCTGAGGCTCTGCCCCTCTTTCATCTGCACAACAACGGATGCAGACGCTTTCGTTTCTTCTGCATCCTTCTGAAGCACATATTTCTGCTGTTCGCCAAGGGCGATGGTCACCTTTGCATCTTTTACGTTATCAAACAGGCTGATGGTAGCGCCCAGGCGGTTCTGCAGATCATAAAGCTTGTAGGTATCCGCATCGGATTCCGTCGTCATGCCGCCCGCATTGTTGATGAACACATCATAAGAGAAGCCGCTCTTGGGATAGCCCTCGTAAGCAAGGCTGGCACGCAGCTGGTCTTCCTGCTCGCTGGGCACCACAATGTCCCCGTTTGGCTTCAGCTGGTACTCGATCCCCATCTCCTGAAGCTTCTGCCCGATAGCTGCCGCATCCTCCTGCGTCACCTCCGAGTACAGAACCGAATACTCCTGATGGTTCAGAAGCAGCGCCAGCACCACCGCTCCAACGATCAAAACCGGAAGCCCGATCAGGAGCACTTTCCGTATTCCGCCGGGGATCTTCCCCAGCAATCCCTTTATCTTCTCCAGGATCTCTCCTGTTATCTTCTTTACCTTTTCCACTTTTCTCTACTCTTTTCTGCCGTCTTCTCCACACACATGCCCCATTACAGGCTGATACGCATCAGTTCATTGTAAGCGTCCAGCGTCTTGGTGCGCAGCTGCGCCAGAAGATCCACGGACAGCTGTGCCTCAGCGAGGGCCGCCGTCAGCTCGTGGGGCCTGTCCAGCTGTCCTGTGGCCAGCAGATACTCCTTTTCCTCCACCGCGCTCTCCGTCTCCTTCACGGTGTCAATCATGCTGCGGAACATATCTCCGAACACGGAGCCGCCCTCTGCCCCCGATACTGCCCGGGCCTGCTCCCCCGCCTGTCCCAGAGAGCCAAACTGAATGGGTGTGATAAACTGTGTATCCATCTCTTTTTCTCCTTATCGTACCTTTTGTTTTCCCTTTATCTCCCCGGCCGCCCCTGCCGGCTGCTCCTGTCAAAAAGCCTTATGGCCGGGCCGTCCGGGTCAGCCCCTGATCACGGTTCTGAGGCGGTTCCAGTCGCTGTTCAGCGCATTCTGGGCATACTGATACTGCAGGGCCGTCCGGGTCATCTCCACCATCTCGGAGTCTGTATTTACGTTGTTTCCATCCAGCCTTGCAGTCTCGTTATCCGTTACATGCACCTGATACTCCGTGCCGTCGAGGGCCTCCCTCAGGCCTCCGGGGCGTCTTTCCGTCTGGGCATTTCTCAGTCTCCGCTCCAGCTCCTCCTCAAAGGTAACGTAGCGGGCCTTATACCCAGGCGTATCCACGTTGGCAAGGTTATTTGCAATGACCTCCTGCTTCTTCCACAGGAAATCCATGGACTTTCGCATCAGCTGCATGGAATTCCCAAAAATCTCCGCCATTCTGTTCCCTCCTTCACTTCTTCCGCCTGCGGTGAGGACATTCGTGAATGTCAAAAAAAAAGCAATTCTCTGCCGTCTCTTTTTTACAGCCGAATTCCCCCCCCCGCACATTTTTTTCTTTTAGTGGAACCTGCCTTTATACAAGCATATTTTTTCTTTATTGTAGTCTAACTCCCCCTGTTCAGTCAACCTTTAATTCTAAATTTTTTATTAAAGTTTTAACTTAATATCGAATATTACAGCTCGGAATCCAGCTTTTTCTACATCTTTATGACAATTTTCTCCATTTTTCCCCATTTTTTCTGTATTAAATCGACATATTCCGACACCATCATATTTAACATTTTCTTAACAACTCCGCCCGCCTTTTTCCTTATTTTTCTGCCAAAATGGACGATACTAAAAAATGATGCCGGATACGGTAAGATCTGCCGTTATTTTGACATCAGAAAGGATTGATTAAAATGAAAAGCAGGAAAAAGTTTCTGATTCCCCTTATTCTGGCCGTTATTTTTCTGGCTGTGGGAGCCGCCGGAGGCATCTATATCAACAGCCGGAGAACGAACAACGCCCCGCCGGATCATTACTTTGCCCGGTCGGAGCAGATTTCTTCCATGACGGATATTGTGGGGGAGCGTTCTTTGGCTGAAGCTGTCCCGGAACCGGTTCCTTCCGATGCAGAGACGGTTCCTGCCGCTTCCGATGCTGCCGTTTCCGAATCCGCCGCTTCTTTGGAGGGCGAAGAAAACGAGGCTCAGATTGAGGCAGATTCTCCTTCCGGGGCAGATTCTCCCGAAGCAAAGGTCTACCGCTACTATTCTTCCGAGAATGCCCGGCAGGATGTGGACAGCTATATCGAATATTTAAAGACAGAGAAGCATTTTATCGATGTGACCGATGCACAGAAAGAGGACGCGGAGGATAAGGCGGCTGCCTCTGAAGCCGGGTCTGCCTCTTCCACCGGTTCCGCTCAGGATGGTGCCGGGGCGGAAAGCCGGAAAAAGGTTCACCGGCTGGCCGGAGCCTCACAGGATTCGGATTCTTACCTGTCCATCACCATCACCGAAGAAGCGGACGGCTACACCGTCACCACGGTAAAGGAGAATCAGCCCTGGGCCGCCTATTTTACCCAGCTGTGGGATTCCGCTCTGCATCAGGCCGGGACGGATAACACCGAGCCTCAGCCTTCCCTTGCGTCTGCGGAGGAAACGGTGCGGACGGCTGACCAGCAGCTTCTGGGCCTGCCCGCTCCCGCCAGCGAATATGAATTTATTGCCAAGCGGGGGCTGGTCCGCCTGAACGGAAACGATTATTACTGCGTATCCGCCTACCGTGCCAACGATACCGAAACCTTTGACTATGAAGGCGCATATCTTCTGGATGCCTCCTCCGGGAAAATCATGTACCGGTACGATGAGGCCACAGGGGACGCGCAGCTGCTCAGATAAAGCGCTTTGCCGCAGGGCGGCTGGCAGGGCCCGTTGAAAGGCCTGCCGCTTTCCTGCTGAAAAAGCCCTGGCCGGATTTTTCCTGCCAGGGCTTTTTGTTTTTGGGTACCGGATCCGTTACTGCGGATCTCCCTTTCTTTTCCTTCTATCTTCTTTTCCTTCTATCTTCTTTTCCTTCTATTTTCTCTTCCGGCCGGACCGGCGCTTCTATCCTCTCCACCCCAGATCAGGCTATCTGAGACGGAACCGGGACACCAGCTTCTTTAAGTAAACCACCTGATCCTCCAGCTCCCTGGAGGTGGCTGCGCTCTCCTCGCTGGTAGCGGAATTGGTCTGAACCACGGAGGAGATCTGCTCCACCTTCTGATTGATCATCTGAATGTCCTCCGCCTGTCCCTGGGCCTGTACGGAAATGGACTGGATATAGTCAATAGATTTCTGAGAGCTTTCCATGACCTGATGCAGGGCTTCCGCGGTTTTCTCCGCCAGCCTGGTCCCCTCCTCCACAGCGGACAGGGAACGGCCGATCAGCTCCTCCGTCGTCTTGGCAGATTCCGCGCTTCTGGTGGAAAGATCCCGCACCTCGTCCGCAACCACCGCAAAGCCCTTTCCCGCCGCTCCCGCTCTTGCGGCCTCCACAGCCGCGTTCAGCGCAAGCACGTTGGTCTGGAAGGCAATGTCGTTGATCACCTTCATGATCTTTGACACCTCCGCGGAATTCTCATCGATCCTTCTGATCGCCTCCAGCAGCTCCTCCATGGTCTGAGCGCTTTCCCGAAGCTGTACCGCCGCCTCCTCCGCCTGTTCGCTGGCCGTCACAGCACCGGCCGCCATCTGCGTGATCCTGTCGGAAAAGCCGCCCACCGTATAGAAAAGATGCTCAATCGTACCGGCCTGCTCCGCCGCTCCCTGGGCCAGGGAGGACGCCCCGTCCGCAACCTGGGCCGCGCTTCCCGATACCTCGTCCGCAGAGTGCACCACACCGCTCATCGCCTCATTGAGCCTTTCCAGAATCATCTGCATATGCTGCTGAAGAGGGGCAAAGTCGCCCGGATAGTAGTCCGCATTCACCGTACAGGTCAGATCCCCCTGTGCAATCCTTTCCAGAGACTGGTTCATCTCCCGGATCATCTGCTGAAAGCCCGCAATCAGGTTGGCCGAGGACTCAGCCAGAATTCCAATTTCATCCCGGGTATGTACTTCGGGAACAGCGGAGTGCAGATCTCCCTTTTCCAGCTGCGCAAGCCGTCTGGCGCACCGTTTCAGCGGGCCGCCGATGACGACTCCCACTCTCCATGCCACCACGGCGCCAAGCCCCACCAAAACGGCCAGGATCAGAACCTGTATCAGGCTGCCTCTCACCGAAACGGCCATAAATTCATCCTGATCCAGGCATACTGCCGCGCTCCAGCCGTCTGTCCCGCTGATGGGGGCAAAGCCCTGGATATACCTGGTTCCGTCTGTGTAAGTGTAGGTCTCCACGCCGGTCTCACCGTTTACCATCCGTTTCTCAACCCGGCCAAGCGCCTGCTTTCCCCTGTTCTTCGGGTCCGCTTCCGCCTCCGCCATGCCGTTTTTCTTATTCAGAACCAGGGCATTGTCCTTATATGCAATGGTATTGCCGTCCTTGTCCAGAATGTATGAGGTTCCGTTCTCTCCCACTGTGGTGTACTTCACGATGTCCTGAAGGATCACCGTGTCACACACAAAAAAAGCCACCCCTTCTATGCTGTCTCCCTTCCGTATGGGGGCAGATACGATAAGATACATATCCTTTTGATCGTCGCTGATATAAGGGGTGGACATATAGGCGTTCCCCTGTATGGCGTTCTGAAAAAAAGGCTCCGCCGAAACGTCCGTGCCGGTAAGCAGCTCCTTACCGCTTCTGTCCGTCAGTCCCGTCCCTCTCATATAGTAAGCGTCTCTCTTTCCCTCCAGATAGGCCCTTTTCTGCTCCAGCGTGGAAGCGCCGTCCGTCAGGATCTCATTGGAGGCGATCTCCGCGATCACCATGGTATAGCTCATAATCATGTTTTCCGCCGCAGTGGCGGATACCTTGGCAAGCTCCTGGGCGCTGCTCTGCAGGGCCCAGGCGGTGGACACATGGGTGACTGCGCTTCCCACGCCTCCGTTAATCACTGCCACACACAAAATAATCGCACAGATAATCACTGTGATCTTGCCCTGTACCTTCCTCATCTTTGTTCTCTCCTGTCCGTATCCTTTATTTTTCCGTGTATTTAAGCACCTTTTTTATTCTATATATCGACAGTATTTATATACAGTTAATAGTTGCCGGAATTTTTTTATACGGTCATACGGTAAAATTTGTAACGGCTCCTCCACGTCCATCCGCAAAATGCCGCGCAGCCTGTCTGGTGGCTGCGCGGCGCTCTGTCGTTGTGCAACTGTTTTTCTTTTATTCCGCCCGCACGAATACCTGCATCTCTCCCTCTCCCCGGTTGGACCAGGCGAAGTAGGGGATCCATTTGATGGAAACGGCATCGTATGCGTTCTTATGATACTCTCCGTAAAGGCTGTCAGCGTCTGCTTCATGACGGCGCAGACCGGAGGTGGTAATTCCCATCACGGGCACTCCGTTCACATCCGTCATGGCCGTCTGAGCCTCCGGGTTCTCAGGAAGCTTGAACAGATGAAGCTCCTTACCGTTGTCGGCCTCCTCCATGGCGTACACCACGGGGCCGCGGGATACAGCCGCCTTGCCGATGTCCTCTCTCACGCGGGGATCCGCCTGAAGGAAGCGGACGGGCATGGGGAAATCAATCTCCAGCGTCTCTCCATCCTTCCAGGTACGGGTGAGATAGAGATAGCCGTCCTTCACATTCTCCCCTTCCATAACGCCTTCCACGCCGTCCACGGTGTAGGAAGGGCACCAGTCGGGAATACGCAGAGCCAGAGTAAAAGGAACCTCCTCCTCCGTTTTCACCTCCACCTTCACCTTCCCGTCCCAGGGGAAGCCTGATGTGATGCGGATGTCCGCTTTTTTTCCGTCAAACTCCTTCTCAATAGTGCTTCCCATATACAGATGCACGTACAGGGTGTCCTCCGACTCCGTATAGGCGTAGGAAGCGATGGAGCTTAAAAGCCTTGCCAGATTGGGAGGACAGCAGGCACAGCCGAACCATTTCTGGCGTACCGGCTTCACGTGGAACTTCCGCTCGTCCTTATGACAGGCCTCGGGAAGGCTCTCCAGAGGATTCACATAGAAGAAGCTCTTGCCGTCCAGGGCCATGCCGCTGAGCACGCCGTTGTAGAGCGCCCGCTCCATCACGTTGGCATAACGGCTGTCCGCCTTAATCTCCAGCATCCTTCTGGCAAAAAATACCAGTCCGATAGAGGCACAGGTCTCCGCATAGGCAGTATCGTTGGGCAGGTCGTAATTGAAGGAAAAGGCCTCGCCCATATGGGTGGCGCCGATGCCTCCGGTGATGTACATTTTCCGGTTCACCATATTATCCCAAAGCTTCTCACAGGCCGCCAGAAGCTTCTCATCCTCCGTGAGACGGGCAATATCGGCCATACCGGAATACAGATAAACGGCGCGCACGGAGTGTCCCACTGCCTCATCCTGCTCCCGCACCGGACGGTGGGCCTGATTGTAGCTGTAGCGCTCCTCCTCCTCATGCCCCTTCTTCACCGCCTCGGGATGCTCCGTATCATAATAGTAGGGCCTGGTTCCCCTCTGGTCGATGAAGAAACGGCTCAGCTCCAGATATTTCTGATCCCCTGTGGTCTCATACAGACGCACCAGGGCCATCTCCGCGATCTCATGTCCGGGATACCCCTTCAGCATCCCCTCCCCCTCTCCGAAGCGGGAAGCGATATAATCCGCATACCTGCGCGCCGCATTCAGAAGCTTATCCTTTCCGGTTGCCTGATAATAGGCCACAGCCCCTTCCGTCAAATGTCCGAAGCAGTACAGCTCATGATTATCCTTCAGATTGGTAAAAATCTTATCCTGGTCGTTAATGATATAATAAGTATCCAGATACCCATTCTCCAGCTGCGCCGCGCACACAATGTCGATAGCCTCGTCCGCCGTAGCCTCCAAAGCCGCATCGGGATGCTGGGTCAGGGAATACCCCACAGCCTCAATCCACTTGGAAAAATCGCTGTCCTGGAACAGACACCCATAGAACCGGTCCTCCATATGCTCCATGTCCTCGGGAAGCGGCTGGAAAAGAATAGGCCACTTCACAGGCTGGAAGGCCTCTCCCTCCGCCTTCCTTCTGGCGTTAAGCTTCCCCGCTATCTTAAAATTCCTCATGGCAAAGCTGGGCGCGGCGTCGGGAATGCGGTCGTTAAGCGCCTCCCACTGATAAGGAATCACTTCCTTCCTCACCAGCTCCATCTCCTGCTTCCAGAACGCATCCGTCACCTGCACCTTCCTAAGAGACACCGGACGGCTGAACTCCTTCCTGTTCATATTCCATTCCTCCTGTTTTCATATTAAAAATATTATCCTATCACTTTACAGCGGTTGTTCCGCCTGGCAGAAAGCCTTCGCGGCCGCGTTTTTGACCGAGCGAAAGCGCGCCCAGGCTGAGAACCTGCCGCGGGCGGCTGCCGGAGAAAAACGCGGCCCCACAACCTTCCTGCTATCCACCATTCTAGCAACCCCGCTGTTTTTTTCCATTGCTATTTTGGAAATCCGCATGTATAATATGGAAAATCAAAGACAGGAGGGCATAGCTGTGGGCGTTTATCTGGAACGGGAAATGGAAAGAGAAATTCTCTCGGCAAATTACATTACCTTTGTGAATCCGGCCCTGCACCCGGACCGGGTGCTGAATGAGCATGATTTTCTGTATATGCTGGACGGCAGCTGGGAGGTGGGTGAGGAGGAAGCTGTTTTTTCCATCCGCTCCGACGATCTGCTCATCCTTCCGGCGGGCAGACACCACTATGGAGCCGGGCTGTGCTCCCCCAACAACCGGCACATGTATATTCATGTAAACGGCTCGGCGGCTGAGCTGGCCCTCAACCGAGGTTTCCCTGAGGGGGAGAAGGGAACGGCCTCTTCCACAGCCAAAGCCTGCCCCTCCGTCATCCACTGCCAGAACAGGCCGCGCATCCGGGAGCTTTTTCAGGAAATCATCGCAGAGCACTGGGGGGATTCCCCCCTGAAAAAAGAGAAGCTTTCCCTGCTTTTCAGAGTTCTTCTGTGCGAGCTGGCAGAGCAGCAGGAAAGGGAGAGGGATGCTGAGGCCTCCAGGGATCTGACCTCCCAGGTATCCAGGCTGATCCAGACCACGCCCCAGACCTTTTTCACAGGGAAGGAGCTGGCAGAGCGCTTTTATGTATGTGAGCGGACGCTGACCAATCAGTTCAAAAAAGTATATGGGAAAACGGTATATGCCTATCAGATGGATGTGAAGCTGGAAATGGTGCGCCAGTTTCTGCTGGCACAGCCTGATGTGAAGCTGCACGAGACGGCGCTGAACTTCGGGTTCTGCGATGAATTTCATCTTAGCAGGACGTTTCGGAAAAAATATGGGGTTGCACCGGGCAGGTATCGGGAAAATATGGGATTTTCCGGCAGGCCGTGAGCCTCCTGCGCCTGCGGGTACGGCCGGTGACAGCAGAATGTATCGGATTATTGTCACTGCTTTTCCCCTGCTGTCAGATTCTTAAAGACAGTTAGCTTCGTACATATTGCTTTAACTGTTCATAGAAGTTTTCACGTGTCCCGGCCATAATCACAACAATAATCTTGTCCTCCAGATATTCTACTCTGTACGCCAGTTCATAATTGGTCTTATTATAGTAGATGTCATATCCATAAATTCCAGATAAATCTCCCGTTTTAGGTTCACCGACAAGGTAATCTTCCCGGATTTTATCCACAGCTTCCTGATAGAGCGTTTTCAGTCTCTTATCCTTCAGCTTTTTCAAGAATTTTGCAGCCGGAGGAAGAAATCTTACTTCTGTCATCCTTCTTCCTCCGTACCAAACACCTCTTCATAGGTAACATACTCTGCTTCTGATTCTGCAGCCCTCCCGGCCTGCTCAATCATAGTTTCCACAGCCGGACGTATTTTTTTCTGTGCTTCTCTGAAATGAGCAAGCAATTCTTCTCCACTGTACCCCTTCGCAATTAAATCTGTTAATATCTGTTCTGCAAACTCTCCGCCTGTATTGACTTTTACCGGGCGAATGACCAATTCATTCCCTCGCACAATACATTCTGCTTCCGTATCAAATCCTAACATGGTATAGAATTTTTGTGGAATCGTAATCTGTCTCTTTGGTGAGATACTGACCTTTTTCATTTCCACAGGCATGCTGCCTTTCGCTACCGTCATCGACATTTTCATCCCATCCTTCTTATTATTGACAGCTGAACAGACTCTATTCCCCCGATTCAAGGTTTCCAAGTTCTTGGTTTCTAAGATTACTATATGTGGTCTTTCTTTCACTGTCAAGCGGCTGATCCGAAAGTTTTCGGGTGCTGTTCTGCCAGATGTGCGTCCCACTTTGTGGGAGCTTGGCCCCAAATGAGTGCGGCGCAGGGATGCACTGGCGCAGGGATGCACTGGCACATACCTGTGCCGATGCAAGTTTGCGCCGGTGCATACTTGCACCAATGCACACTTTTTTCCTTCTAAATCAGCCCCACCAGCTCCGGATGGCTTCCATCCTTCGCAAACACGGGAATCACGTCGATAGGAGCCTTGACGGTGACGGTCTGGCCGCCTTCGTACACGGCGCCGTCATGCAGGAGGGTCCAGTCTGCGCCTGCGGGCAGATAAACCTCCCGCTCCTCGCTGCCCTCGTACATCACGGGAGCCACCAGGAGATCGCTTCCAAACATGTACTGCTCCTTCATCTCCCAGCAGCATTCCTGCTCAGGAAATTCGTAGAACATGGCGCGCATCACAGGACGTCCCAGGGTGTGGGCCTCCTCCATCAGCTTTCTGGTGTAGGGACGCATGGCCTCGCGGAACCGGATGTAGCGGGTGAGGATTTTTTCATTCTCCTCCCCGTAGCTCCACACCTCATTGGCCGCTCCGGTGGGGTTCATACGCTCCCCGGCCTTGTTATAAATAGGGGTGGAGGGCACGCGGTCGCCGTGGAGGCGCATCACGGGGCAGAAGCAGCCCCACTCGAACCAGCGCACGAAAAGCTTTCTGAAGCTTTCATCCTCCGGATTGCCACCGGAGAAGCCGCCAATGTCGGTCGTCCACCAGGGGATTCCCGCCAGTCCCATGTTCAGGCCCGCGCACACCTGCCTGCGGAGGGTTTCCCAGTCGGAATGGATGTCTCCGCTCCACACCAGAGCGCCGTAGCGCTGGCTTCCCGCCCAGGCACAGCGCAGAAGGTTGACCACATTTTCCTGGCCTGCCTCCCTCTGGCCTTCATAGAAGGTTCTGGCATAAGCCTGGGGATAGAGGTTCCCCACCTGGGCGGCGCTTCCCATGTAGTAGCGGTAGTTGTCAAAGTCGTATCCGGTAAATTCCGGCTCCGCCTCGTCCAGCCAGAACACCTTGATGCCCTTGTCATAATATTTCTGCCTGCATTTGTCCCACACGTACTGCCTGGAGCGGGGATTGGTGGCGTCGAAGAAGGTGCTGTTTCCATTATAAAGCATGGCAATGTCCACGCCCTTTTCCGCCTTCAAAAGCAATCCCTTCTGCTTCATTTCCTCATAGTTCTCGCTGCGGTGGTCGATCTGGGGCCATACGGAAACCATCAGCTCCATCCCCATCTCTTTTAATTCCCGCACCATGGCGTCGGGATCCGGGAAAAATTCCTCGTCAAAGCGGAAATCCCCCATCCTGGGCCAGTGGAAAAAGTCGCAGACGATCACGTCCACGGGAATATTCCTTTTCTTATACTCCCTGGCAACGCCAAGAAGCTCCTCCTGGTTCCAGTAGCGCAGCTTACACTGCCAGAAGCCCAGGCCGTATTCGGGCATCATGGGCACTTTTCCGGTGGCGTCCGCATACGCCCGCTCGATCTCGTCCGGGGTATCTCCCGCAGTGATCCAGTAGTCCATCTGCTTCGTGCTCTCCGCATACCACTCCGTGGTGTTGGAGGCGAAGCTGACCCTGCCGATGGCCGGATTGTGCCACAGAAAGCCGTAGCCTAAGCTGGATAACACAAAGGGCACGCTGGCCTGGGAGTTGCGGTGGGCAAGCTCCAGATTGCAGTTCTTCACATTGATGATGTCCTGCTGGTACTGGCCCATTCCGTACAGCTTTTCCTCCGGATTGGAGGCAAAGGTGACGGTAAGGCGGTAATCCCCGCCGATAATAGGCTTAAAGAAACGGTTCTTTTTGTCCAGAGCGCCTCCCCTGCCTGCCTCGCGGAGCAGAAGCTCCCCCTTCTGATTATAAAAAGAAATATCGCAGCTCTTTGACCAGCCGTCCACCTCCATCACCGCTGTGATTCTGCCGTTCACAATGCGGGCGGTGTATTCCTCCACAGTGATCTGAGCCTGGGTATCGGGCGCAGGCAGAAGGGCATAGTCCGTATCCTCCACCTCTCCCAGAACCGTTGAACGCACACGGAAGCTGTTCTCCCCCCAGGGCATGATGGAAAGCACCTCTCCGTCCCAGCGGTAAACCAGGGCGTTTCCTTCCTGACTCATGGTAAACATAGGCGTTACCTCCCTTTTTTTCTTTGTGCCACCATTATATTGATTTTCTTCTTGTATTTCATTATCAATATTGACCGTTTTCTTCCGAATCCTGACCTTTTCTGTATTTCTGGGGAGTGGTATGGTAATACCGTCCAAACTCCGTGGCGAAATAGTTTCCACTGCCAAACCCCACATCCAGGGCAATCTTTCCCACCGGCTCATCCGTCTCCAAAAGCAGCCTCTGGGCCTTCTGAAGGCGTACCCTCTGCACATATTCCACAAAGGTCATGTAAAAATTTTCCTTAAAAAAACGGCACAGATACCCCTCGCTCACGGACAGGTGGGAGGCCAGATGGGCCAGCGCGATTTTCTGGGGATAATGCTCCTCCACATATTCCACGATGCTGCGGATCGTCCTGCTTTTTCTGGTTCCGGTACGGCGGGGTCTCACTGCCTCCGTCTTGGTGCGCACCACATGGTAAACCACCTGCAAAAGCAGGGCGCGGATCATAAGCTCATAGCCCTTTTCCCTCTCCTCGTACAGAGAATAGATCCGGTTGAGAAGGCCGAACAGCTCCTCCCTCACTCCTTCTTTTTCTGAAAACAGGAGATACCGGCTCCCTTCCCCCTTCAAAAGGGGGCGCAGATACTCCTGCTCCACACGGTCGTTCCCGATTCCGGCCAGAAAGCTGTAATCAAACACCAGAGCGCGGAATTTAAGCTTCGTTCCAAAGCAGTCGTGGGAGCCGTGGAGGGCGTTTGGCTTGATGAGAAGCACGTCCCCCTCCCCAATGGAAAAGGAATCGCCCTCCACCTGAAAATTGGCCTTCCCGGAGGTGATGAAGAAAATTTCCGTCTCCGGATGCCAATGGTAAGGAAGAGGCATCTGAACGCCCTCGTCCACCCTCGTCTCATAGACGCTCACCGGAAATAAAATGTCCCCATGCTGTCTGTTTTCCCTAAGCGGCCTGCCCGCCTCCATCCTTACCTCCATGCTCCGCTCCCAGTTTCTTATCCTCTGTCCTGTCAATGCTCCTGTGCGCTCACTCACTGACCGTCTCCTGATAGTCCTCCACATCGAATTCTCTGTCTTTGTAATAGAATTTCCGGTCCTCCTCCGTAATCGCCCGAAGCACCCGGCACGGATTGCCTGCGGCGATCACATTGTCGGGCAGATCCTTCGTGACCACGCTGCCGGAGCCGATCACCACGTTGCTGCCGATGGTCACGCCCGGATTGATCACACTGCTGCCTCCGATCCACACGTTGTCTCCGATGATCACCTCAATGCCGTATTCGTAGCCGGAATTGCGGGAATCGGGGTGGATGGGATGGCCTGCCGTATAGATGGATACGTTGGGCGCGATCTGGGCGTTCTTCCCGATGCGCACCCTGGCCACGTCCAGAATGGTCAGATTATAGTTGGCAAAGAAATTTTCACCCACCTCAATATTGTACCCATAATCACAGTGAAAAGGGGCCTCGATCCACAGGTTCTCCCCGTGGCTTCCGATGATCTCCTTCAGCAGGGCCGCCTGGGCTTCCCCCTCCTCCGGGGGCATATGATTGAAACGATAGATCCTCTTTTTGTTCTCCATCCGTTCCTCTGAGAGGCCGTCCAGCCATGCCTTGTAGGGAAGCTGGGCCAGCATACGCTCCTTCTGGTTCATTGTCCTGTTCTCCTCTCCCGGTCCAAAAGCTCCTGCAGAGCTTCATCGCTGTCGTCGATCCATACATCCTCTTCCTTTGCAGACAGCCCCAAAAATTCCCGGAGCGTGCGGGGATCATCGCTGTTGTTCCATTCCTCCACGTACCGGTCTATCTCCTCAAAGGGGATCTGGCCTGCAAGGTATTTTTCTCTGAAAGTCATTTTTCCTCCATACCTGCAATCTTAAACCTGGCAACCATGCTCTTCATAATGCCGGCCTGTCCGGACAGCTCTTCACTGGATGCCGCGCTTTCCTCCGCCGTAGCCGAGTTGGTCTGAATGACGCCGGAAATCTGCTCCAGTCCCTGTGTGACCTGGGCCACCGCATTGGCCTGCTCCACGGAAGCGCGGGCAATCTCCTGAACGGAATCCATCACGCCTCCGGCATACCGGGCAGTCTCCTCCAGCGACCGGGATGCGTCCTGAACCAGCGCGCTTCCCCTTCCCACCGTGGCCACCGTGCCCTCGATCAGCTCCTGGGTATCCTTCGCCGCTTCCGCCGACTGTCCGGCCAGGCTGCGGACCTCATCCGCCACCACCGCAAAGCCTTTTCCTGCCGCTCCTGCACGGGCGGCCTCCACAGCGGCATTCAGGGCCAGAATATTGGTCTGGAACGCAATATCATCAATCGTTTTTACTATTTTCTGAATTTCCTCAGAATTCTGCGTGATCTCCTTCATTGCGGAAACCAGCTCCTGCATTTTGCGGCTGCTCTCATCCAGCTTTCCGCCTGCCGCCTGGCACTGAACGTTGGCGCTCTCCGTCTGCTCTGAGGTAGCTCTGATTTTTTCTGAAATCTCCTTTGCCGTGGCGGAAAGCTCTTCCACCGCCCCTGCCTGCTCCGTGGCTCCCTGAGCCATTTCCTGAGCGCCGGCGGCCACCTGGTCGGAGCCGGACGCCACCTGGCTGGCGGCGGTATCTATTTCATGGAGCGCCTCGCTCACACGACGGGACATCTGATCACCCGCCGTCAGCAGAGCGGCAAATTCTCCCACGTAAGCCTCCGAAGCGTTCGGCTTCACGCTGAAGTCTCCCTCTGCAAAAGCGCCAAGAACCTGAATCTGATCGCCGAGCACCGTTTTCAGGCCATTGCTGATGTCCCGGATGTCTGCGGCAAGCTGTCCCAGCTCGTCCCCGCTTTCATGGCGCACGTCCGTCTCCGAAATGCGTCCCTGCTTCAAAAGACTGAGATTATCGCGCAGCTCGTCAATGGGCCTGATGCTGCGGTGTATCAGGAACGCCGCCAGAAGCGCAAGCACAATCAGGGCGATGACCAGCTGGCCGGTCAGGAAATAGATCAGATCCGCCGACAGCGCCAGCAGCTCACTCTGGTCTACTGCCGTAAACGCCCACCAGGTCTCCCCTGCCACCTGAATCGGCTCAAACGCATACAGGGCATCTGCATCACTGTACATGGTAAAGGCCGTTTCGGACTGCAGCAGCCCGGCCAGCTCGTCCTTCTTCGAGGAAAAAGGGAAAAAGACGCTGTTTTGAGCGCTCAGTGCGTCAAAGGCATTGCAGTACTGTATCCCGCCGTCCGGAGAGGTCAACCCGGTCACCTGAGACTGGAAGCGGCTGCTGCCGCCATTCTGCAGCTTGTCCGTCAGATATGGAAGGTTCACATCCGCAAAAAGGACGCCCAGAAGCTCATTTTCATGAAGGATGGGATAGGAAACGGTAATGATCGCATTCCCCTCATACTCATAGATCGGGGTCGTCACCTCAGTCATGCTTTCTTTCACCATGGAATAAAACAGTTCTTCCCGATAGGTCTCATAATCCTTGTAGCGGTCTGTCACAACACCGTCCGGGCCTTTGGAGGTAATCATGCTGTAGGATTCTATATTGCTGCTGAACGCATAGGGTTCAAAGGCTGCTCCCATATGCAGGATGGCTTCGTTATCTGCTGCCATCGTTTCCAGAATGTTCTTCAGCACAGTCTCGCACGCATACTCGCTTTGCGTGAGGGGAACCTGAAACAGGGAGCTGGAAAGCTCCCTTTCCCCGCCGTCTGCGGGCTCCGCCGCATTCTCCGCTTCTGCACCGTCTGCGGGCTCCGCCGTTTCCTCCGCTTCTGCATCATCTGCGGGCTCCGCCGTTTCCTCCGCTTCTGCACCGTCTGCGGGCTCCGCGGCTTCCGCGGCGTCTGCCCCGGCCTTCTGCTCCAGCCGCTCCATCTCCCAGTATTCCTCCAGCCTGCCGGATACGCCGCTCCCTGAAGCGTTCAGGAAATCGAACACCCCCTGGAAGATCGCCGCATTTCTCTGCGCCAGGTTTACCATTTCCGACCTGCCGCCCTCCATCACCGTTCTGCCGCGCGATAGATCGAGCCCCCTACTGTGATGGTGAAAACGATAAGCAGCGCGGCAATTACCGGAACGATAATTTTCCACGCAATACGGCCTTTCAGCTTTTTTCTCAAGCCTGATTTCATTTCTGTCATTCTCCTTTGATTCTGTCTCTTTCTCTTATATCTTAATCTTTGTCCACTTACCCGACCGGAACCGGAGGCTGGTGAGCAGGAAGCGGGCCAGCTGGTCTGTGAGCACGCCGAACCAGATGCCAATGATGCCGAAGCCCAGCGTGTAGCAGAACAGATAGCTGGAAACGGTTCGGATAATCGTCACGCTGACAGTGGAGGCGATGGTGGTAAAAAGCACATCTCCGGCACCTCTTAGGCAGCCCATATAGATCACCTGGGAAACCTGAAGGATCACCACCAGCACGATCACCCGCACAATCTTCACTCCTATTGCGATAATATCCGGCTCCGTAAAGAACAGGTAGTAGATGAAATGCCCACAGGTTAAGTAGATCACCGCCAGCACCAGGGAAATGCACATTCCCATCATCTGACAGATCTTCCCATAGGTTTTGGCCATGTCCACATCCCTGCGTCCCAGGCTCTGGCCAATCAGAGCCACAGCAGCCACCTGCATACCGTCCCCGAAGGAAAAGGACAGGCTCATGATATTCATTCCCACCTGGTGGGCGGCAAAGGCCGCCGTTCCCATTTTGGCCGCCATCACAGCCACGGACAGAAAGCCGATCCGCAGAAGCAACTGCTCCGCCAGAACGCTGGAGCCAAGCTTCACCATTCCCTTTGCCACCTCCACGGTGGGGCGCAGCCTTTCCTTCCATATGTAAAGGAGGTTCACAAAGCCGTCCTTCCGGCAGGCGGCCAGAACGCTCATCACACAGCCCACCATACTGCCGATCACGGTAGCGATGGCCGCGCCGCGCACTCCCAGGGCAGGGAAGCCAAAATGTCCCTCGATCAGCAGGAAGTTAAAAATCACATTGACCACATTTGCCGCCACATTGGTTTTCATGGCAATCTTGGTATTGCCCGCGCCCCTCTGGGCCGCGTTGATGGTAAGGGAAATCACGGTAAAGCCGATATATCCCATGATAATCCTGAAATACTGCACCGCCTCCGTGTGGGACTCCGGCTCGGAGCCGCACAGCCGTATGATGGGATCCGCCCAGGCCACGCAGACCAGGCTTACAAGGAAGGTCATCACCACCGTAAAAAGGATGGCCGCGCACAGAACCTGATTGGCCTCCTTTTTCCGGTTCTCCCCCTTCCGCCTGGCTACCAGGGCCGATACGGATACGTTCAGCGCGATGAAAACGGCCAGCCCGATGAATTTGGGCTGTGTGGTCAATCCCACCGCCGCCACCGCGTGCGCGCCCACACGGCTCACCATCAGCGAATCCACCATGCCGATCAGCGCCACAAAAAAAGATTCCAGAACCGACGGCCAGGCAATCTTCAAAACAGTCTGTATCTGTTCTTTATTAAATTTTTCTTTTCCCTGCTTTTTCACAGTTCTCTCCCCCCCTGTGCATCTGCACCCATCCGCGCCCTTTCCGGCGCTTCCCTTCTCCCCCTGTTTCCTGATTCAGGGCACTGGCGCTTCACGCTTTCAGCCTTTTGCGCCTTCCGCCCCATCCAGATCCTTCCGCCACTCCCGCACCCGGTCAAGAAGCCATCCGGCCCACTCCTCAATGCCTTCACCCGTTTTGGCGCTGATGGGGATGATGGTCATGTCCGGGTTCAGCGCCAGAGCCCTTTCCCTGCATTTGTCCAGATCAAAATCGAAATAGGGCAGCACATCCGTCTTATTGATCAGAAGCACATCGCAGATGGTGAACATCAGCGGATATTTCAGAGGCTTGTCGTCTCCCTCCGGCACGCTCAGGAGCATGGCGTTCATCACCGCCCCCGTGTCAAACTCCGCGGGGCATACCAGATTCCCCACATTTTCCAGGATTGCCAGATCAACGTCCCCCGTTCCCAGCGCCTCCAGGCCCTGTCTGGTCATATCCGCATCCAGATGGCACATGCCGCCCGTGTGAAGCTGAACAACCTTTACCCCAGCCTTTTCGATGGTGCAGGCATCCACATCGGAGTCAATATCCGCTTCCATCACGCCGATGCGCAGCTCGTCCTTCAACAGGCTCAGTGTTTTCGTCAGTGTGGTGGTTTTCCCCGATCCGGGAGCCGACATCAGATTCAGCAGAAAGGTTCCTTCCTTTCTCAAATCCTGCCTCAGCAGGTCTGCCCGGCGGTCATTATCCGCAAACACACTCTGTTTGATTTCATAGATTTTGGGCATCTCTTATGTTCCTCTCTTTTGCATTACTCTGATAAAATATATGACACATTATAGCACCGTGTACGGCGGATGGTCAACTGTTGTCAGAACGCATGTAAATTGATATAATGCTGTGGTTAAAACAGACTTTGCCCAGAAAGGATTCTGCTCCAGATGACAACCACAGATACGCTCTCCAAGGTTTCATATTCGCTTCTGCTTTTTCTAAAAAAGGATCCCATCCTGCCAGTCTCCGGCGTTCTGGCTCTGCTTTCCATGCTGCTGGTGCCGCCGGACGCCGAATATGCAGGGTATGTGGATTTCCGGGTACTGGCCCTGCTGTTCTGCCTGATGTGTGTGGTGAACGGTTTTTCCAAAATCGGTCTGTTCCAGTATCTGGCCGCGGCAGTGCTGGGACGGACGCGGTCGCTGCGTCAGCTTGCAGGGGTTCTGACCGGGCTGTGCTTCTTTGGAAGCATGGCGGTCACCAATGACGTGGCTCTCCTGACCTTCGTTCCCTTCGCCGTGCTGGTGGTTCATTCCGTCAGACAGGAAAAGCTTCTCATCCCCATCATCGTCCTGCAGACCATCGCCGCCAATCTGGGAAGCATGCTGACGCCTGTGGGCAATCCCCAGAACCTGTTTCTCTACCAGCTGTCAGGGATGGGGCCGGCCGAATTTTTAAGCTGCATGCTTCCCTATACCCTTGCTTCTCTGGCCCTGCTGTGCATCGCCCTGCTTTTCCTTCCAAACGGCAGGGTAGTATTTACACCGGATTTTTCCGGCTTTCCCTCCTTTCAGAAAAAGGAGCTGTTTCTCTGCACGGCGCTGTTCCTTTGGTGTATGGGCTGTGTGGCCAGGCTGATCCCCTGGCAGCTGATGCTTCCTGTGGTTCTCATCCTTCTCCTGATCTGGGACGGCAGGATCGTCCGGCAGGCGGATTACGGGCTTCTGTGTACCTTTGTTTTCTTTTTCATCTTTATCGGAAATATGGGGCGGATCCCGGCAGTGTCCCGCCTCCTGGAACAGCTTCTCTCCGGGCGCGAGCTGTTCGTCTCCGCAGCGGCCAGCCAGGTGATCAGCAATGTGCCTGCCGCCATCCTGCTATCCGGCTTTACCCAAAATTATCCGGCCCTGCTGGCGGGCGTGAACATCGGCGGACTCGGCACGCTGATTGCCTCTCTGGCAAGCCTGATTTCCTACAAGCAGTATGCCCAGACGCCGGGAGCGCAGAGGGGCCGGTACCTGCTCCTTTTCACCCTGCTGAACCTGGCTTTTCTCCTGCCTCTGCTTCTGCTCGGGGCCTTTCTGACGCGCTGAAGCATTACGGCCTGCAGCTCTTTCTGCAGCCCGGACGAAGCATAACCCGGGCCTCCCCGTCATATAGTAGTTAAAAAACGGGGAGGCCTGTATGCTTCCTATTCTGGAACTGCTGGAGCGGCTGAACCGCTTCCTCTGGGGGCTTCCGGTCCTGCTTCTGCTGGCGGCAGCCCATCTTACCTTCACAATCCGTCTGAAATTCCCTCAAAAATATACGTTTCACGCCATACGTCTGTCCGTCACGCCGGAAAGCGGGCAAAAGGGAAGCGGACTTTCCGGCTTTGCGGCGCTGGCCACAACGCTTGCGGCCACACTGGGGACGGGCAACATCATCGGGGTATCCACCGCCATTGCCGTGGGCGGGCCGGGCGCTCTGTTCTGGTGCTGGATCACAGGAATACTGGGGATGGCCACCTGCTATGCAGAGTGCTATCTGAGCATGCTTTTCCGCTGTAAAAGAAGCGATGGCACCATGGCCGGAGGGCCTATGTACGTACTGGAGCGGGGGCTGCACAGCCGCCCTCTTGGCAGGGTCTATGCCGCATGTGCCCTGACCGCCTCCTTTGGGGTAGGCTGCACCACCCAGGCCTCCGCCATCACGGAGGCGGTCAACACGCTTGTTCCCGTTTCTCCCCATCTGGTGGGGATTCTTGCCGCCGTGGCCGCCGGGCTGGTGATCCTGGGGGGCATCCGCTCCATCGGCGCCTTCTGCACCCGCATGGTTCCCGCACTGGGCTTCTTCTATATCGCCTGCTGCCTGTTTCTGATGCTCCAAAACCGGGATACGCTTCCCTCCGCCTGCACCCTGATCCTTGAGAGTGCATTCACTCCCCGGGCAGCAGCAGGGGGCTTCATCGGAAGCACCTTCTTAAGCGCCGCCAGATACGGAATCGCCAGGGGGCTCTTTACCAATGAGGCGGGGATCGGCACCGCCGCCATTGCCGCAGGCTCCTCTGACAGCGCAGACCCCCGCAGACAGGCGCTTATTTCCATGACCGCCGTATTCTGGGACACGGTGGTCATGTGTGCCGTCACCGGGCTGGTTATTGTAAGCAGCATCCTGAAATATCCCTCTTCCATCCAGGGCTATAACCAGGCCAGCCTCACCACAGCGGCTTTTACCTTTCTGCCCTTCGCAGGCTCTGAGATCCTCTCCCTCTCCCTGGTGGCCTTTGCCCTCACCACCCTGATCGGCTGGTGCTATTACGGAGAAAAGGCTTCCGAGTACCTGTTCGGCGCCGGAAGCCTGGTTTCCTACCATCTGTGTTATATCGTCATGATCTACATCGGGGCCGTCCTGCCCATGGAGCTGGTGTGGAGCCTGACCGATCTGATCAACGCGGTCATGGTTTTTCCAAGCTGCCTGGCGCTTTTTGCCCTGCGCAAAAAGGTAAAAATCTGACAGCAGACGGGGCTCATTTTTCAAAGACTGCTTTTCAAAACTGGCTTTTCAGGACTTACTTTTCATAGAAAAGCACACCCAGCGTTCCGGGGCCGCAGTGGCTGGAGATCACGCCCCCGGCCCGTGTAATCAGGATCTGGTCAAAATGGTTCAGCCCGGCCAGGTAATTCTTCACCCCGTCTATCACCCTCTGGTCACAGCCGGAATGGGTGATGAACACCCGCTCCGGATCAGCATGGAGAAGCGCAGGCTCCATATCCTGAACGTACTTGAGGATCACCTTTTCCTGATGGCCCCGGTACTTCTTTCCCGCGCTCATCCTTCCGTCCGCCACCTGGATTCTGGGCTTTAAATTCAGCGTTCCTCCCAGCAGGGCGGCCACCGCAGAGCACCGTCCTCCCATAGCCAGATAATCCAGGCGTTCCACCACAAAGCTGGCTCTCACCTTATCCCGGGCCTCCTCGATCTGCCTGACGATCTCCTCCGCGGGAAGCCCTTCCTGCGCCAGACGGGCCGCCCGCAGAACCTGCAGGCCGATTCCGGTGGAAAGATTGCGGGAATCGATCACGAACATTCTGTCGTACTCCAGCTCCTCCTTTACCAGGCGCATCACATTGTTGCTGGTGGACATTTCAGAGGAAATGCCAAAAAAGATCAGCTCCTCTCCCCGCGCCTTCACTTCGGAAACCATCTCAATGGCCTGGTCAAAGGCCACCGCCGCCGTTTTGGGCGTTTTCTTATTTTTCTCCGCCCAGGCATAGATCTCGTCCGGGGTAATCTGTGTCCCATCGCAGTAGCTCTCCATATCCAGCACTATATTTAACGGCAGAATGGTAATGCCGTATCGTTCCGCCAGCTCAGGCCCCAGATCACAGGTACTGTCTGCGGCAATCCTTATTTTTCCCATATCTGAAATCTCCCTTCCGCTCCGGCCTACGCCCGCTCAATGATTCCCAGTCCCACCGGATACGGGCCGGTATGCACTCCTATTGTGGCTCCGATCTGATAAATGGGAAGGCTGTCCAGACCGAAACGGCTCCTCAGCCGCTCCAGCACCATGTCCCGATAGCCTTCCGCCTCCTTTTGGTCATAGCCAAAGCCCACCGCGATGGAGAACCGTCCGATCTCCCCTCCAGCTTCTTCCAGATAATGCTCCAGCAGGGCCACCGTCTTTTCCATGGTTTTCTTCCGGCTTCTCCCGATCCCGGAGGGGAAGATCTCCCCCTCCTTCAGCGTAATCACAGGCTTCACGCCAAGCAGCGTTCCCGCAATACCCGCCACCTTGCCGATCCTGCCTCCCGCCTTCAGATATTCGATGTCTCCCACCGTGAAAAAGATCCTGCCAGTGCCCCGGATCTGTTCGATCCTGGCGGCAGCCTCCTCCAGGGTACAGCCTCTGTCCCGCAGGGCCGCGGCCTCCAGAACCAATAAGCCCTGCAGCACTGTGTTCACCATGGCGTCCATCACATGGATCTTCGCCTGGGGATAGCTTTCCAGAAGCAGTTCTCTGGCATTCAGCGCAGACTGCATGGAGCCGCTGAACTTGGTGGTGATGCAGATAACCAGCAGCGGAATCCCTTCCCTCGTATAGAGTTCAAAGGCATCCGCATAGTCCTGCACCGAGGGCAGGGAGGACTTGGGATACAGCCCGGGGTTGTCCACCATTTTCCGGTAGAAATCCCTCACCCCGATCTCCTCTGTCTCCTTCTGATAATGTTCTCCGTCAAAGGATACATAAAAGGGCACAACCCGTATCCCCTTCTCCTTCGCAAGCTCCGGCGGCAGATCGCAGGATCCGTCGCTGATGATCTGAAACTTACTGTCCATACCTTTCCTTCACTCCATTCCGGCCCGGCTCCGGTCAGACACCGTATCAACGGATGCCGGGCCTTTTTCGTTACCGTTCACTGGAAAATCAGTGGACGGCAGCTCTTTTTCCGCTCCGGAGCGTGTTTAATGTTCAAACACGCTCCAGCCCTTCAGCCCCTCCTGCTTCAGGCCGCAAGCCTCACAAAGCTTCCTCCCTCAATGCACACAGGATCCCCGTTCACGCTGATCCATACATCCAGGGCGGACGGGTTGTACACCATGGTCTGATCCTCGCTGTAGCGAAGCGCCCGGACTGCCGTCACATAATCCATGATCTCTACGTTCGTGGCGTACCATACGTCACTGCGCCCTCCGGCCATACGGCAGAAGTCCTCCATCTTATCCCAGTTTCCGTCCCGGTCGAACTCAAAGCTGTGCCCCCAGATATAAAAGAGCAGCATCTGATCCCAGTCCCGTTCTATGAACTGCTTCCACAGCCCCTCCAGATCCCCGTTATGATGAGCCGTGGGATTCCATTTCATGAAGTCCTCCGGCAGATCGAAGGAACCCGTGGCCTCCACCGTCCTGCTGTACTCTATGCCGCAGCCTCTGAGCAGGGAAATGGCGTGTTCCGTGTATCTTCCGAAAGGATAGGACATCCCTCTCACCGGATAGCCGCACAGTCCCTCCAGCATCCTTCGGTCCCGCAGGATTTCCCGGAGCACCGTCCCGTCCGGGATCTGATCCAGAAAAGGATGGGTTACCGTGTGGGATGACACCTCGTGATGCCTGTACAGGGACGCCACGTCCTCCTTCTTCACCGAGTCCTTCTTTCCCAGCCTTCCGCTGTTTAAATGAAAGGTTCCCCGGATCCCGTACCGGTTGAACAGCTCCACCAGGCGATAGTCAAAATCCGGCCCGTCGTCGTAGCTCATGGTGAGAGCACGGCGGACGCCGCCGGGAAATAAATTCTGTTTGATCTGCATCGTTTCCTCTCTTTCTTCCGCACCAGCAGTACGCCGGTAAAGCGGTGAAGGGCTTTCTGAGCCTTCACCCGTAAACAGGCAATACAGCAATTATACCTCTGTCCTTTGGTTTCATCCAGTGGGATTTTATTAAAAATGTATGAAGCAGTTCAGATAACAGTTCCGCCAGTAAACAGCATACAGTTCTAAACCGCATCTATCTCCGGCAGAAAAACCGGCAGAGGAAGCCAGCCCTCCGGGATTCCCGGCAGGCTCCCGGAAATCGGTGCGTAGGGGCCGAACAGTTTTCTGATCCATTCCCCTTCCTTATCCGTCTTCCACGGAGCCGGAGCGCTGCCTGCCGCTCCCCCCGGACTTCTTCCCACCTGCACCTGCCCGGCCTGCACCCAGGCCCGGAACACGCCTTCCTCCGTCTCGAAATCCCAGCTCCCCTCCGCCAGGCCTGTCTGCTTCTGCTTTACCTTCAGGAAAAATTCCAGCATCCGGCAGGGATCCGCGATGTAATACTGGTGGCCGCTTCGTATCAGAAGGCTCTCGCTCAGCCGCTCCGCCATCCCTGCCCACTCTCCAAAGGGCGGCAGATCCAGAAGGAAACCCTCAGGCGCTTTCTGCTGGCAGAACAGCTTGAGAGCCGCCGGAAAAAGGGCTTTCTTCGTCAGCTGAATTTCCACGATTCTCACTTTTCCCCGAAAAGAAGCAGTCAGATAACCGGCAAACTCCTCCTCTGCGCGAATACAGAAGGGCTGGCACCTTCCCGATCTCAGGTGTGCGGCAAAGCTTTCCTTTCTGCGCTCCAGGCGCACCTCCTGGGAATCGTACAGCTTCCAGGACAGCTCCTCCTCCCGGCTTCCCGCCTCCAGCGGCTCCAGGCTCATCCTTTTTTCGATCCCTCTCGTTGCCTTCTCCGTCAGGGCATGTCTCACACTTGGCCCGCTGAAGAAAGCCTCGCATCTGATTCCGGCAGGCTCATAGCCCCAGTACGCATACCTCTGACGCTGGCCGGACAGCACTGCAAAGGAGTACCTCTCGCGCTCCATCCATTCCCGGATCGTGTGCATGAGAAGCTTCATATGGCCCCTGCCCCGTTCTTCCTCTGCCACGCCAACCGTGCCCACTCCCACTCCGGAAAGCCGTTCCTTCCCGCACACAAAACAGACCGGCTCCACCAGCGCCATTGCCACGATACGGCCTTTCTCCAGTACCAGAAAATGGTTTTCGCTGCAGTTCCCGCTCTCCCCGTAGATCTCAGGCATCAGAGCCGCGAAGCCTCCTTTTTCAGGATCCTGCCCAAATATCCGGTTGGCAGACTCCAGGATTCTTTCCTTCCATTCAGCTCCTGCCAGTATGACTTCCATGCTTTCCTCCCCGACAAAGCATATTCGCGCCTTCCGTTTCCTTAAGCTTTGCCTTTTTTCCTCTTTTCCTGTTTCCTTATCCCCGGCGCTCCCGCGCTCTCGTCTGTTCCATCATCCGCTTTCCTGTTGGCGTCACTGCCAGGCCGCCCCGCGCCGTCTCCCTCATTTCCATGGGCATGGCCTTTCCTATGGCGTACATGGCGTCCACCACCTCATCGAAGGGGATGTAGCTTTCCACCCCGGCCAGCGCCAGATCTGCGGCTGCAAGGGCATTCACTGCCCCTGAGGCGTTCCTTTTGATGCAGGGGATCTCCACCAGACCAGCCACAGGATCGCAGGTCAGGCCCAGCACATTTTTCAGCGCCATGGCAGCCCCGTGAAAGGCCATCCGGGGCGTGCCGCCCATCATCTCCACCACTGCGGCGGCTCCCATAGCCGCCGCCGCCCCGCACTCCGCCTGACAGCCGCCCTCCGCCCCAGCCAGGGTGGCCTTGCTTCCGATCAGGATTCCGACAGCCGATGCACAGAAAAGAGCGTCGATCATTTTCTCACGCTCCATTCCTCTGCTCTGGGCGCAGGATAAAAGCACCGCAGGAACAATGCCGCAGGAGCCTGCGGTGGGGCAGGCCACGATACACTGCATGGAAGCGTTCAGCTCGGAGCAGGACAGGGCCATTCCTGCTGCCAGGGCCGGCACCTGCCCCAGGAGGCTTTTCCCCTTCTGCCGATACTGCTCATATTTCCAGGCGTTTCCACCCGTCAGACCGCTCACGGAATGGACGGGCTCCTGTCTGGCCGCCAGGGTGGAACGCTCCATCACCTCCAGGCTCTGGGCCATCTGTGCCCGGAGTTCCTCCCGGCTTCTCCCCGACGACTCCATCTCACACCGCAGGGCATACTCCCCAAGCGTCAGCTGCTCCTTTTCCAGATTCTCCAGCAATTTTTCCATATCTAAAATAAACATTTTAATCTCCGTTCCGCATATTTCTATCCCACATCCGCCGGGTTCAGCAAAAGCGCCCGCTGCACGCCGTAAACACGCTCCAGCGCTCCCTTCAGCTCTTCGGGAAGCCCGCCGTCCAGCTCCATATACATGCAGGCGCTCCTGCCGTCCTCCGACCGGTTCACCTGCATATTTCCAATGTTGATCCGGTAAGCATACAGGATCGCCGTGATCCCGGCGATCACCCCGGGCTCGTCCACATGCCGGGTGGCCAGAATGGGACGCTCCCCGGAAAACTGCACCGTCACGCCGTCGATCTCCGTAATACACACGCTTCCGCCTCCGATGCTGCTCCCCGTCATGGTAAAATTCCTGCCGCCCGCCGTGGTCAGCTCCATCCTCACCGTGTTGGGATGCACCTCTCCCAGATCACAGGGCACAAACTCCGCCTCAATCCCTTTTTCCGCCGCCAGGCTGTACGCCTCCTTCAGCCGCTCGTCATCATACCGGATCCCCTGTATGCCTGCCAGCAGGGCCTTGTCCGTCCCGTGGCCCGCATAGGTCTGGGCAAAGGAGCCGTGCATGTGGAAAACGGCCTTCGCCACCTCCTCCCCGCACAGACGCCTGGCCAGCAGTCCCAGCCTGGCCGCCCCCGCAGTATGGCTGCTGGACGGGCCCACCATTACCGGGCCTATGATGTCAAATACTCCGTAGTGTTTCATCTTTACCTCCCTTTTACCTCCCTGCCGGAGCGTTTTTTGTTCCGGCTGCGGTGAGAAAATACGCATGTGGTTTCTCACCGGCGATACTGACAGTTTTGTGACGCTCCGTCGCAAAGCTGTTGCCTGAAAATAAGCTATCAGGCTTATTTTCAAGCTTTCCTCCCTTGGCCGGATACGCTGCCGTATGACATTTTATAATCGCTGTCCACTGACAAGCCAGTAAACAATCATATTTTATACCAATATATCATATGAGAACCGTCAATGCCATCCATATGATTCATTTTGCCCTGATAAGAGGATTCTTACTGCTCACGACAGCCTCAAACGTCTGCTGTTTGAAGCGTAAAAACGTGATTCAGGAGTAAGCGGGCCTCTTTTACAACCCATAGCCTTCAATAGGCCCGCGAATGTTGCCGTTTACTGGCTTGCCCGTGAATAGCAGCGATTCCATGTGCTGCTATTTGCCGGCCTGACGGTAAACAGCAACATTTCCATAACCAAAAAGAGTGAGGGATTTCCCCCACTCCATCTTATTTCAACTCACCTTTCATATTCTGAAAGCTAATGGAAAGAATATCCTCCATACAATGCAGCGTAACGATCTTACCGTTTTTCTCCCAGGTTTTCTGCCTGCTTCCACCCTCGGAGTAAACGTTTCGGTCAGTGGGTTCTACACCTGTTTCCGCTGTGATTCTTTCCACCCATTTCTCTGTTTCCTCATCCTCAACCTTACGTTCTCCGCTGACGATCCACGTGGAAACCGACTCTACAATACCTTCCTCGCTGCATGTAGTGTGGACGGAATAGGTCTCTCCGTATAACTCCACCTGAAAAATCCTTCCGATATAAAAGGAGCTGTCCTCTGTCCAGTTTTCTTCACCTCCGCCAAACATGGAAGCGGTATCACTGTCCTGCATTCCCAGAAGGGAACCGATTTCCTTCAGGCTGCCTGAATTTTCGTTTGCAGAGGTTTCCGTCACTGGCTCCCGGGATGCTGTTTCTCCCGCACCCGCCTCCGTTTCAACCTCCTGTACTCCCATTTCACTTGAGGCTGTCTCTGTCGCAGATTCCTGCATTTCAGTTTCGGCCACGATCTCTGTACTGGTTTCTGCTACTCCTTTTCCAGCGCTGCATCCCGTCATAACCAATGCGGCTCCCAACGCAAACAGTAACTCTCTCTTTCTCATTTTCCTTTCCCCTTTCCTGCTCCAATCACAAAGACCTGCTGTTACCGGTACTTTTTCTTCTTTTTCCATCATGCGGCGGTTTGTTCATCCGCTCTTTGCGACATGCCGGTATCATCTTTTCTTTATTGTACAGACGGGCACTTCTATGTAAAAGTTGCAGACATGGAAAATTTTAGCGTTTACATCCGGCTTTTGCAGATTCGGTTCTGTCTGGGCAGGATTTCAACTCACATCCTCCACACAGAGGATGACTGCAATATTCACCAACCTTTTC
>CAUWLJ010000010.1:0-66350 GCA_963559585.1 uncultured Eisenbergiella sp.
ATGGCTTATTTTTCACACGGCTATTTGTGCCGGAGCGTCACAAATAGCCCTGATGGCAGAAGAAAAATTGCATCCGCAATTTTTCTTCGCCCCGTTGCTTACGCTCCGGAATGGAGATTAGTATGTATGATCTGATTATTATAGGCTCCGGCCCTGCCGGGCTGAGCGCGGCCGTATACGGCAGGAGAGCGGGACTTTCTACTCTGGTGATGGAGAAGAATCCCATGAGCGGAGGCCAGGTGCTTAATACCTACGAGGTGGATAACTATCTGGGGCTGCCCGGAATCAACGGCTTTGACATGGGCATGCGGTTTCGGGAGCATGCAGAGAAAATGGAGGCCGAGTTCGTGGAGGCGGATGTGGCCGGAATCACAGACCAGGGAGATTACAAGACGGTGCACACCGGAGAGGGAGCGTTTCAGGCTAGGACGGTGATCATCGCATCGGGAGCCTCCCATTCCCACCTGGGCGTACCCGGCGAAGAGGAGCTGTCCGGAATGGGCGTATCCTACTGCGCGACCTGTGACGGCGCTTTTTTCCGCGGGAAGACCGTGGCCGTGGTGGGCGGCGGAGATGTGGCGGTGGAGGATGCCATTTTCCTGGCCAGGGCCTGTGAAAAGGTGTATCTGATCCACCGCCGTGACAGCCTGCGGGCCGCCGCGTCCCTGCAGAAGGCCATGATGGCGCTTCCCAATGTGGAGATCTGCTGGGACAGCGTGGTGAAAAGCATCGACGGTACGGATATGGTGGACGGTCTGACGGTGGAATCCCTGAAGGATGGAAGTGTCAGGACGCTTAAGCTGCAGGGCGTTTTCATTGCAGTGGGCATCCGGCCCAACTCAGAGCCCTTTCTGGGCAACATTGCCGCAGATGAAAGGGGGTATCTGATGGCCGGGGAGGACTGCGCTGCCAGCATGCCCGGCGTCTTTGCCGCCGGAGACATCCGGACGAAAAAACTGCGCCAGATCGTGACCGCAGTGGCAGACGGGGCTAATGCGGTCGAGGGCGTGCAGGAGTATTTAAGAAAGGTGATGTAAAAGGACGTCAGTTTTCTCTTTGTTACTTATGCACAGAAATTACCACACAGATAAGAAATTTATTACGAAATTAGAACAGGAAGTGTGGAAAGCAACAGAAAGTTCATAGATTATTCATAAATTGGGAAGACGGGAGATTGCCCCGTTTTCCCTTATTTTATGCGGAATTGGAGTGCTTTTTACAAATTTTGGAATTTTTTGTTAAAGGTTGACAAATGGTATATGGGATGATATAGTTGATTTTAGTCGTAACAAATTTGTAACAAATGTAACAGTTAGAAGGCAATGTACGCGCCAGCGTACAGTTGGGAGCACACATGAAGTACACACGCGTGAAAGCCGTAACCTGTGCACTGACAGCGTCAGTGATTCTTTTTGGTTCGGCGGCACAGATAAATGCAACAGGCGCATCCATCGATCTTCCGGCAGCAGGCGTAGGTCTTGTGCTGGAGGAGAGTAGCTCCCTTTCCAGTGTACAGGAAGAGGCAGATCAGAGTGAGAAGGAGGAGACGGCGGCAGAAGCCCAGAGTGCTCCGGAGGTTACTCATGAGGATATTGAATCCGGCCTGACCGGAGTGGGCGAGTCTTCGATTGATGTGGAAGTGGCGGATCATGTTGAGGAACAGCAGATGGCGGCGGCCATAGACAATGGAGTGGGTGTGGCAAATGTTTTGGACACCCCCGCTGTGGAGAACAGGACTCCGGCAGAGACAGAGCCGGTTGCCCCTGTGGATCTGATGCTGGTACAGGCAGAGGCTGTAACCGGAAAGGAGAATGAAGGGAAGGCTGGAGAAGCAGCCGCATCAGACCCTGGACGAAAGGCTGAGGAGACCACGCCCGATAACAGCGGAACGGAAGAAAATAAGGAAGCTTCCGCAGAGTCCTCCGGCGAAGCCCATAAGGATGCCGAAGAGGAAAAGCAGAATCCTGCAGAAGCCCCTTCGGAGGAGACCTCAGAGGAAGCCTCTGAGAATTCCGGAGAGCAGGAGACGGAGCAGACAACAGAAGGTTCTGGTGAGCAGAGTACAGAGCAGACAACAGAAGGCTCCGGTGAGCAGAGCACAGAGCAGGACACACAGAGTGCTCCGTCTGCAGAGGAGACTGACGAGCCGTCCTCCGAGAGCTCTGAGCAGTCTACAGAGGAGTCCGGTGAAACGGATGCAGAGCCATCCACACAGACCCCTGATGTGACAGATACAGAGCAGTCCACGGAGGGCTCCGGAGAAACGGAAGCAGAAAAGCCCGCAGAAACAGAGACTCCTGCACAGGCCGTACCCCAGACTGAGGCAGCGCCCCAGCCGGAAAAGGCTCCTGTAGCGGATGCCCAGTCCTCAGCCACAGTTACAGGCGGAACAACAGGACACGATGTGGTGGACTTCGCAGTACAGTTTGTAGGCAATCCTTATGTATACGGTGGAACGAGCCTGACAAACGGAGCTGACTGCTCTGGCTTTGTGATGAGCGTATACGAGAATTTTGGAGTTTCCCTTCCCCATTCCTCCAGCGCTGACAGATCCGTGGGAACGGATGTGGGTGGACTGGAAAATGCACAGCCGGGAGATCTGGTCTGCTACAGCGGCCATGTGGGAATCTATATTGGAGATAACCAGATCGTACATGCCAGCACGCCCAGCACAGGAATCAAGATTTCCGAGGCAGATTACAGGACGCCGGTGGCAGTGAGGCGGGTTTTGAATTGATGGCCATGCGTGTGATACGAGTGCTTGATACAGATTAAGAAGATATGCTTTCCTTCAGATGAATCAGACTGAAGGAAAGCATTTTTTATACAATAGGAAAGTTCAGTTCTGCGGAGGCCTGGGCTGTCTTTTTTGGAATGGGGGAGGCAGAATTGCCAGATAATAATAAAATTATCAGATAATTTGCTGTGTGTATAGAAAGAGTGGAAAAGACATAAATTGTTGAAAATATACAAATGCTGTCGGATCATGTCGAAAAAGGAAAAAGTTGACCACAAAGTTATCCACATATAAAAAAGGTGATTTTACAATAAAAATGAGTTATACACGAAGTTATCCACATTATCCACAGAATAGAGAACGAAAAGGAGTCCTTCTCACAGGAGGTATAAAGAAACATCTGTTTTGGACAGTTCCACGAACTTCACAGAAATTTCAGAAATTGGAGTATCTGAACATTATGGGGAGAATGCTGTATTTTCAGTAAAAAATCAGAAAATAATAAAATATTGAAAACATTGCCAGCTTCAGCTCAAATGTGGTATAATTCAATCAGGAAAAAGTCCTGTTTTTCCTAATCTGAAAAAGAAGGGATGATCAGCATGAAATTCATTATCAGCGGAAAGAACATCGAAATAACCCAGGGACTGCGCAGCGCTGTGGAGGCCAAGATTGGAAAACTGGAAAAGTATTTCACGAAGGATACCGAGATACATGTGACGCTGAGCGTTGAGAAGGACAGGCAGAAGATAGAGGTGACGATCCCGGTAAAAGGAAATATTATCCGGTCAGAGCAGACCAGCAGCGATATGTACGTCTCCATCGATCTGGTGGAAGAGGTCATCGAGAGGCAGCTGAAGAAATACAAGAACAAGATAACGGACAAGCATCAGAGCGGAGGCAGCTTCCAGCCGGAATACCTGGAGAGGGATTATCCTGATGAGGAGGAGATCCGGATCGTCCGTACCAAGAGATTTGACATCAAACCCATGTATCCGGAGGATGCCTGTGTGCAGATGGAGCTTCTGGGTCACAGCTTCTTCGTATTTTTCAACGCAGAGACCGAGCAGGTGAACGTGGTATACAAGAGGAAGGGCAACACCTACGGTATTATCGAGCCGGAATATTAAGCCGGGACAAGGAGCCATGCTCCGGATCGTCAGAGCTCGCAGCCTGACGGACAGTTTCATGGAAAAGAGAGCTTTGGGGCGTGTACAGTGTGGTACACGCCCTTCTTAGATGGATGCGTACCCGCGCGGCAGATATGCCTGAGGATAACCGAACCGGATGCGGTGGGCGCCGGGACGCCCGCCATTTATATGCTTACATAACGCCGGGAATTCCCGCATAGATTAAAGAAAAGAATTTATTGGAGCCTGCATGAAATACCTGAGGAAATGGAAAAAGGGGATTTTGGCACAGCTCCTTTTTTTCATACTGCTTCTGCTGCTGGCTGCAGAATGGAGGGGCGGTGAAAAGGAGCCGCTCCGCCCGGCGGCGGGAGAAAATGTGACAACGGAGGAGGACTATATCAAATGGGTGGATTTTAACGTGTCGGCCGAGGCGCTGACCAAAGCCTATGAGGCGGATGTGAAAAGCTATGGCGCGGACAGCCATGTGGACTGGATCAGTCTGCTTGCCGCCGTGGCCGCAGAGAGCGGAGGGGAGTTTGGCAGGAGGGAGCTTGCCAGGCTGGATACCCTGACGGCGGAGCTTTCTGAGGGAAAAACAACGGTGGAGGAGCTGGCGGAGAGCCTTCCCTCTTACAATTATTATGCCCGGGCCTATGAGGCGGTGCTGGGAGGAATGGTGGGAGAATTTCTGATTCAGGAGGAGGACGAGGCAGGTGAGGTGGTGTGGAGGAGAAAATACGGCCTGAAGGCGTTCTCCCCAATAGCCATGGGATTTCCCTATTCGGATTTTGATGATTTCGGCTCGTCCAGAAGCTATGGATACCGGCGGCCTCATTTGGGGCATGATATGATGGGGCAGGTGGGTACGCCGATCATCGCCGTAGAGTCCGGCTATGTGGAGGCCCTGGGCTGGAACCAATACGGCGGCTGGCGCATTGGAATTCGAAGCTTTGACCGAAAACGTTACTACTACTATGCCCATCTGCGACAGGATTTTCCATATGCGGAGGGGCTGGAGGAGGGAAGCGTGGTCACAGCCGGGGACGTCATCGGCTACATGGGCCATACAGGCTATTCCATGAAGGAAAATGTGAATAACATCAAGACCGTGCATCTTCATTGGGGATTGGAACTGATTTTTGATGAATCCCAGAAGGAATCCGACAACGAAATCTGGATCGACTGCTATCAGCTCAGCCGTTTCCTGGCCGGAAACCGTTCCAGGACGGTTAAGGTGGAGGACACCAGGGAATGGAAACGATTCTATGAGATGGAGGATCCGGCGGTGGAGCGGTACGGAGAAGGCTGAACTTCTGTGGCGAGGTGCAGAGGATGCTTCATGAGCGGGCGTGCAGATGGCGGGAATGAATTTCCAAACATGCACTCCAGGCCCGCGAAGCCTGCTGTTTTCCGTCCGGCCAGCAGACAGCAGGATCCAGGCTTGACAGAAGGCAGAATGATTGTTATAATCCCAAAAGATTTGATATTCAAATAATTTAAATGTAAAATAAAATTGCATTGAAAGAAACACACGCAAAGGCCACTGTTATCTGTTTTCCCCCCGGAACTAAGTTTCCGAGGCGGAACTATGTTTCCGGGGCGGAACTAAGCTTCCGGGGCGGGCGTAAGCCTGCGGAGCGGAAGCAGGTGTCCGGGGCGGAATGGGAGGAAGATATGAGCATTCGTATTTTATGTGATTCTACCTGTGACTATACAACGCAGCAGGCGGAGGAGCTGGGAATCAGCCTGGTGCCGCTGAGGGTCGTGTGGGGAGCGGAGGAATACTATGACGGCGTGACCATGCAGCCAGAGGAATTCTTCGATAAGCTTGCGGCCAGCGAGCTCCTTCCTACTACCAGCCAGCCCTCGCCTGAGGCGTTTCTGCCCCATTTCAGGGCGGCAAAGGAAGCAGGAGATGAGGTGATCTGTATCCTTTTATCTGCAGCTCTGAGCGGGACCTGCCAGAGTGCGCTGATTGCCAGGGATATGGTGGAGTACGACGGGATCCACATTATCGACAGCAGACAGGCCTCCCTGGGCGCACAGCTTTTGATCGGCCATGCCCTGAAAATGCGGGAGGAAGGAAGGAGCGCGGAGGAGATCGTCTCTGTCCTGGAGGAGGAAAGGGAAAGGGTGCGTATCTATCTGATCGTGGACACCCTTCTGTATCTGCAGAAAGGGGGACGCCTCTCGGCGGCAGGGATGACTGTGGGCAGTGCTCTGAACCTGAAGCCTGTGCTGGAGGTGAGCGGAGGCGGAGTGCATGTGGCCGGGATTGCCAGAAGCCAGAAGGGCGCTTGGGAAAAAATTCTGAGGCTGTTGGAAAAGAGCGGCGGAATGGATCCGATGTCCGGGTACAACCTTGGCTTCACCGGAAAAAGAGCCTGCCTGGATGCCTTTGAAGCCTTCATGGAGGAACGCCTTGGAACAGCCTGCGGCAGGGTAGTGTCCGTAGGCTCCGTGATAGGCGTACATGTGGGGCCCGGAGCGAACGCTGTGGCTGTGGTGCTGCAAAAGAGATAAAATCAGCCTGGAGTGGGCAGTCAGTCAGCTTCCCGCCCGGAAAAACCCTTCCCGGTCAAGCCGTCTGCTCCATGTCGGCATACCCTGAAGGGGATTTTCCTTCTCTCCTGTACAACAACGGCTGGGGCGCCGGCTTTAAACATTGGTTTGAGGAGGATATGCGCTTTTTCCTTCATAATCAAATATTCTTAAATCTCCTGCCGCTTTCGTTGAAAAACTTGTATTCAGTATAGCCGTATGATAAAATTGGAAAACAACTTTCATAATGCTTTGTGCCTGAGGGGAGAGAAAGGAATGGGTATAAAAATGAAAAGATTGGCAAGTTTGATTCTGGGGATTATACTTTGTATAACGGTTTCCGGATGCGGGGCTGCAGGAACAGATAAAGCATATCCGGTAAAATTTGATGAAGCAGAGGTAATGGTTGGAGAAACTGCAGCGAGCGTATTGCTTGATGCCGGTTTTGAGCTGAAGGAGATTTCCGGTACAGAGCTGACTGCGGATACGCCGGTTGAAAAGAATGCTTATTATACGGGGATTAATGTGGTAAAAGATGATGCCACATATGCGATGATTTCTTTGGCCGTAGAGGGGAAAGAAACGACGTTGTCTAATGCGCTGGTAGCACAGATTATTGTGAAGCCTGAATTGGGCCATGTGATAGATCGGATTAGCTTTGATGGCGTTCCGCTGCCGGAGGTAACGGCGGAGGTTTTTAAGGAGCATGTAGCGGGAAGCACGATTCGTGAGGATGGGACAAGAGCCTTCTGTGCGGGAGATAACTATACATCAAGCATCTATTATGAAGATGGTAAGGTGACAGAAATGGAAATGACCCGGCATTACAGTGTACAGTGGGGGACTTAATATCGGGGGTGCGAAAGGATCATCTATCTTCCGGCCGGAAGAAAATCCGGCTGGAAAGCTTGTGTAGTTACTGTTCACGGCAGGTCCGTAAACAGTAACTTTCGCGGGCCTATTGAAAGTTTTTGCTGCGCAAAAGAGGCCCGCTCACTCCTGAATCACATTCTTACGCCTCAAACGGCAGGCGTTTGAGGCTGCTGTGAACAGTAACCTTGTGTACAATCATTTCCACTCAGACCAGAAGCAGATACTTGTATCCTGTACGGCTGTATGATAGAATCAAGGGGTAAGAGCTGCGACAACAATGCACATGTAACAAAAGGAGGGGTTACGTATGAAGGGTTTCGCAATGTTAAGAATCGGGGCTACCGGCTGGGTGGAGAAGGATGTCCCTCAGTGTGGGCCGCTGGATGCCATCTGTAAGCCGCTGGCTTTGGCGCCCTGTACTTCCGATGTACACACTGTGTGGTCAGGAGCGATCGGCGACCGCAAGGATATGATCCTTGGCCATGAAGCGGTGGGAGAGGTTGTTGAGGTGGGCAGCCTGGTGAGGGATTTTAAGCCTGGGGATAAAGTGCTGGTTTCTGCCATCACTCCTGACTGGAACGCTTACGCTTCCCAGGAGGGCTATTCCATGCACAGCGGCGGTATGCTGTCCGGATGGAAATTCTCCAATTTTAAGGATGGCGTGTTTGGAGAATATTTCCATGTGAACGATGCGGACGGCAACCTGGCGCTTCTGCCGGAGGGAATGGATCTGGGGGCGGCCTGTATGGTGGCCGATATGGTTCCTACCGGTTTTCACGGTGTGGAGCTGGCAGATGTTCAGTACGGCGATAATGTGGCGGTGATCGGGATTGGACCGGTTGGCCTGATGGCTGTTGCCGGCGCTGCGATCCGCGGCGCTGCAAATATCTATGCGGTGGGTTCCCGAAAGAACTGTGCAGATCTGGCCCTTGAGTTTGGGGCAACGAATATTATCAACTATCGTGAGGGAGATATTGTGGAGCAGATTCTTGATCTGAATCACGGCCCGGTGGACAGGGTTATCGTGGCAGGCGGCGATGTGGATACCTTTGACCAGGCGGTCCGTATGCTGAAGGCCGGCGGAAAGATCGGGAATGTGAACTATCTGGGCGAGGGCGACTATGTGAAGATCCCCCGTGTGGAATGGGGCTGCGGAATGGGACACAAGCAGATTGCAGGCGGCCTGATGCCGGGTGGACGTGTCCGCTCCGAGAAGCTTGCCCGTCTGATCGTTTCCAAGCGGATTCATCCGGAAAAGCTGATCACGCACAGATTTACAGGCCTTGAGAATGTGGAGCCTGCTCTGATGCTGATGAAGGAAAAACCGCGCGATCTGATCAAGCCCCTGGTAATGATCGAATAGGCAGATGAAAAAGAGGCCTGTACAGGCCGGCTCCTGCTCTGGTGGAGATACATCGGAGCGGGAGTTTTTTTGATCCGGTATTGTGAATGCCGGGGTCTGTGTCAGCCAAAAAGGCCTGCTTATTTTGGAAGTACATTCTTACGCCTTAAACGGCAGGTGCTTGAGGCGCTGTGAGCAGGAGCTTCAACAGCTGCAGTGTCTTTTTGTCTGGCAGAATTAATCCTTGCCATTGAATACCCTCTATGATATAATGTGAACGATGGGCAATGATAAAAAATTAACAATATGAAATTGTCCGCAAAAGTGCATTTTTCACGAAGAATGAATATGGAGGAAAAGACATGCAGAAGAAAATCGTTTTGGCAGGCGCATGCCGTACAGCCATCGGTACTATGGGGGGGACACTGAGTACGACACCCGCTGCAGAGCTGGGCGCTATCGTGATCAAAGAGGCCCTGAACAGAGCAGGAGTTGCTCCTGAAGCAGTAGATCAGGTATACATGGGATGCGTGATCCAGGCAGGCCTGGGACAGAACGTGGCCCGTCAGGCATCCATCAAGGCCGGACTTCCCATCGAGGTTCCCGCCGTTACCATGAACGTGGTATGCGGTTCCGGTCTGAACTGTGTGAACCAGGCTGCTCAGATGATCCTTGCAGGGGATGCGGACATCGTGGTTGCCGGCGGTATGGAGAACATGTCCATGGCTCCTTATACGATCCCTCAGGGACGCTACGGATATAGAATGGGCAACGCCACCATCGTGGATACCATGGTAAACGACGCCCTGACTGATGCTTTCAATCAGTATCACATGGGAATCACCGCTGAGAACATCTGTGAGCAGTGGGGACTGACCAGAGAAGAGCTGGACGAGTTTGCAGCATGGAGCCAGCAGAAGACCGTTGCAGCACAGGAGGCGGGCAAGTTTGACGACGAGATCGTTCCTGTGGAAGTAAAGAAGAAAAAAGAAACCATTATTTTCAATAAGGATGAAGGCCCTCGTCCTGGAACCACCAAGGAGAGCATTGCCAAGCTTCGTCCCGCATTCAAGAAGGACGGTATCGTAACCGCTGCCAATTCTTCCGGAATCAACGACGGTGCGGCGGCAGTTGTTGTAATGAGCGAGGAGAAGGCAAAGGAGCTGGGCGTTACTCCTATGGCTACCTGGGTAGCCGGCGCTCTGGCAGGCGTAGATCCCTCCATCATGGGAATCGGACCTGTGGCTGCTACCAGAAAGGTGATGGCCAAGACCGGAATGAACATTGACGACTTCGATCTGATCGAGGCCAACGAGGCTTTTGCCGCTCAGTCTGTTGCAGTGGGCAAGGATCTGGGAATCAACCTGGACAAGCTGAATGTAAACGGCGGCGCCATTGCGCTGGGCCATCCCGTTGGGGCCAGCGGCTGCCGTATTCTGGTAACTCTGCTCCACGAGATGGTAAGGAGAGATGCGAAGAAGGGTCTGGCTACTCTGTGCATCGGCGGCGGAATGGGCTGCGCTACTATCGTAGAGAGAGACTGATAAAAAGAAGCAGGAAAAATAAGGGATGGTTGGCAGGAGAACAGGCCGATCATTCCTTATACCTGTGGGCAGAATCATATCCGGGGAAAGGAACCGCCCCTGTAAGGGGGCCGTCTCTGCCTCGTCCGTGCAGCAGCCCAGGCGGATAAGCCAGTGGTTTGCTGCCGCTGTGATTCTCCATATCATTTACAGATGAAAGAAGAGAAAGGAAGAGAGACATGGAGTACATCGTATATGAGCAGAAGGGCTCTTATGCTGTCATCACCATCAGCCGTGAGAAGGCGCTGAACGCCCTGAATTCCCAGGTGCTGGACGAACTGAACGAGACTCTGGACAACGTGAATCTGGATGAGGTAAGATGCCTGATCCTCACAGGCGCAGGAGCCAAGTCCTTTGTGGCAGGCGCTGACATCGGAGAGATGAGCACTCTGACCAAGGCTGAGGGCGAGGCCTTCGGCAAGAAGGGGAACGACGTGTTCCGCAAGCTTGAGGTATTCCCCATTCCCGTGATCGCGGCTGTGAACGGTTTTGCCCTGGGCGGCGGCTGTGAGATCTCCATGAGCTGCGACATCAGAATCTGTTCCGACAACGCAGTGTTCGGACAGCCTGAGGTGGGCCTTGGCATCACTCCCGGCTTCGGCGGGACCCAGAGGCTTGCCCGTCTGGTAGGTCCCGGCATGGCGAAGCAGATGATTTACACCGCCAGAAACATCAAGGCTGACGAGGCTTACAGGATCGGCCTGGTAAATGCGGTATATCCCCAGGAGGAGCTGATGGCGGCCGCTGAGAAGATGGCTGCAGGCATTGCAAAGAACGCTCCCATCGCTGTAAGGAACTGCAAGAAGGCGATCAACGATGGCCTGGATGCAGATATGGATGCTGCGATCGTGATTGAGGAGAAGCTGTTCGGAGACTGCTTCGAGTCCTATGACCAGAAGGAAGGAATGGCTGCTTTCCTGGAGAAGAGAAAAGTGGAGAAGTTCCTGAACAAATAGTGATGGCTCAGACCGATATGGCTGAACTGATAAAAAGCCGTATCTGAGGAAGAAAACACTCATGCAGAGCGGATGAGCCCTCCGCTCTGTCAGTATGAAAATAACAGGAGGATAAGAAAATGAAGGTTGGTATTATCGGCGCAGGAACCATGGGTTCCGGAATCGCTCAGGCATTTGCACAGACCGAAGGCTACGAGGTATTCCTCTGCGACATCAACGAGGAGTTTGCGGCAAACGGAAAGAAGAAGATCGCAAAGGGCTTTGAAAAGAGAATTGCCAAGGGCAAGATGGATCAGGCTGCGGCAGACGCCATCCTGGCCAAGATCACCACTGGCGTAAAGACCATCTGCACAGACTGCGATCTGGTTGTGGAAGCTGCCCTTGAGAACATGGAGATCAAGAAGCAGACCTTCAAGGAGCTGCAGGACATCTGCAAGGCAGACTGTATCTTTGCTACCAACACCTCTTCCCTTTCCATCACCGAGATCGGAGCCGGACTGGACAGGCCTGTAATCGGAATGCACTTCTTTAACCCCGCTCCCGTTATGAAGCTGGTTGAGGTAATCGCAGGACTGAACACACCTGAGGAGACCGTTGAGAGGATCAAAGCCATCTCCACCGAGATCGGCAAGACTCCCGTACAGGTGAACGAGGCAGCCGGATTCGTGGTAAACAGAATCCTGATCCCCATGATCAACGAAGCCATCGGCATCTACGCAGACGGCGTTGCTTCCGTAGAGGATATCGACACCGCTATGAAGCTGGGCGCGAACCATCCCATGGGACCTCTGGCTCTGGGTGATCTGGTTGGCCTGGACATCGTTCTGGCCATCATGGAGGTTCTGCAGTCCGAGACAGGAGATTCCAAATACCGTCCTCATCCCCTTCTCAAGAAGATGGTGCGCGGCGGCCAGCTTGGCATGAAGACCGGAAAGGGCTTCTACGACTATAGCAAATAATGCTGAACTTAGACAGATAAAACGGAGGAGTAACGAATCATGGATTTTACTTTAAGCAAAGAGCATGAAATGGCGAGAACCCTTTTCAGGGAATTCGCTGAAAAGGAAGTAAAGCCTCTTGCTCAGGAGGTTGACGAGACCGAAGTTTTCCCCAGAGGAACCGTTGAGAAGATGGCAAAGAGCGGTTTCCTGGGAATCCCGGTTCCCAAGGAGTACGGCGGACAGGGCTGTGATCCCCTCACCTACGCTATGTGCGTAGAGGAGCTCTCCAAGGTATGCGGTACCACAGGCGTTATCGTATCCGCCCATACCTCCCTGTGCTGCGATCCTATCATGACCTATGGTACGGAAGAGCAGAAGCAGAAGTACCTGGTTCCCCTTGCAAAGGGCGAGAAGCTGGGTGCATTCGGCCTGACCGAGCCCGGTGCAGGAACAGACGCTCAGGGCCAGCAGACCAAGGCTTATCTGGATGGGGATGAGTGGGTGCTCAACGGCTCCAAGATTTTCATCACCAACGGTAAGGAAGCGGATGTATACGTGATTTTCGCCGTTACCGGAGTTGCGGAGGATAAGAAGGGCCGCAAGAAGAAACTGATCTCCGCTTTCATCGTGGAGAAGGGAACTCCCGGCTTCACCTTCGGAACCAAGGAGAAGAAGATGGGTATCCGCGGATCTTCCACCTACGAGCTGATCTTCACCGACTGCAGGATCCCCAGGGAGAACCTGCTGGGCGCAGAGGGCAAGGGCTTCGGTATTGCCATGCACACTCTGGACGGCGGACGTATCGGTATCGCCGCACAGGCTCTTGGTATCGCAGAGGGCGCTCTTGAGAGAACCATCGAGTATGTGAAGGAGAGAAAGCAGTTCGGAAGAGCCATCGGTGCATTCCAGAACACCCAGTTCCAGCTGGCCGACATGGCTACCAAGGTAGAGGCCGCACAGCTTCTGGTTTACAAGGCTGCAATGGCCAAGGCTACCCAGAAGGTATACTCCATCGAGGCTGCCAAGGCAAAGCTGTACGCAGCAGAGGTTGCCATGGAAGTGACCACTAAGGCTGTACAGCTTCACGGCGGTTACGGCTACATCAGAGAGTACGATGTGGAGCGCATGATGCGCGACGCCAAGATCACCGAGATCTACGAGGGAACCAGCGAGGTTCAGAGAATGGTAATCTCCGGCGCCCTGCTGAAATAAGGCATCGTCCGGAGGATAACGCCAGGCCGGCGGTCTGCGCCGGTCCGGGCTTCCGGTTTTCTCACAGAGCCGGGGCCTGAATGGCAATAAACGAATAAACAAGGAGAGAAAATACAATGAAAATTGTTGTTTGTATTAAGCAGGTACCCGATACAAAGGGCGGCGTTAAGTTCAAACCCGACGGTACGCTTGACAGAGCTGCAATGCTTACGATCATGAACCCTGACGACAAGGCAGGCCTGGAGGCTGCACTGAGACTGAAGGATCAGTACGGAGCAGAGGTTACCGTTATCACCATGGGACTTCCCAAGGCTGAGGAGGTGCTCCGCGAGGCTCTGGCTATGGGCGCTGACAAAGGTATCCTGGTAACCGACAGAGTGCTGGGCGGAGCTGATACCTGGGCTACTTCCCAGACCATCGCAGGCGCGATCCGCAACCTGGAGTATGATCTGATCATCACCGGACGTCAGGCTATCGACGGAGATACCGCACAGGTTGGCCCTCAGATTTCCGAGCATCTGGGAATTCCGGTTATCTCCTATGCACAGAACATTAAGGTGGAAGGCAATAGCGTGATTGTAGAGCGTCAGTACGACGACAGATACCACGTAGTGAAGGCTCAGATGCCCTGCCTGATCACTGCTCTGGGCGAGCTGAACGAGCCCCGTTACATGACTCCCGGCGGAATTTTTGACGCCTACAAGGCTGAGATCACCGTATGGGGCAGAGCAGACCTGAAGGATGTGGAAGATTCCAACCTGGGTCTGAAGGGCTCCCCCACTCAGATCGCCAAGGCTTCCGATAAGGTGAGAAAGGGAGCGGGAGAGACTCATACATTTGACGCTCCTGACGAGGCAGCTTCTTTCATTACCGGAAAGCTGCTGGAGAAGCACGTAATTTAACAGACTAAGAAAAGTGTGGTGAATAAGGATGAATTTAGAAGAATATAAGGGAGTATATGTCTTTGCCCAGCAGGTTGACAACGTAGTGAGCGGAATCGCATTCGAGCTGATCGGCAAAGGAAAAGAACTGGCAAAGGATCTGGGAACCGAGGTGACGGCTGTACTGATCGGTTCTGAGGTGGAGCCCCTGGCAGATGAACTGGCTGCATACGGTGCAGACAAGGTGATCGTTGTGGACGATCCTGAACTGAAGGAGTACAGAACCGAGCCCTACGCTCATGCTCTGGCTTCCGTAATCAATACCTATAAGCCTGAGATCATGCTGGTGGGCGCTACCGCTATCGGCCGCGACCTTGGCCCCCGCGTATCTGCAAGAGTGCATACCGGTCTGACTGCCGACTGTACCCAGCTTGAGATCGGCGATTTCCCCATCAACCCCATTCCCGGGCAGGAGCAGAAGCACAACCAGCTGCTCATGACCCGTCCCGCCTTCGGTGGAAACACCATTGCTACCATCGCATGCCCTGATTTCCGTCCTCAGATGGCTACTGTTCGTCCCGGCGTGATGCAGAAGGCTGAGAAGAACGAGGGCGCAAAGGCTGTTGTGGAGAAGTTCAACCCTGGCTTCACACCCAACAACAAGTATGTGGAGATCCTGGAAGTGGTGAAGGCTGTGGCTGACGTTGCAGACATCATGGACGCTAAGATCCTGGTATCCGGCGGACGTGGAGTGGGAAGCGCAGAGAACTTCAAGCTTCTGGACGATCTGGCAGAGGCGCTTGGCGCTACCGTAAGCTGCTCCCGTGCCGTTGTGGACGCAGGCTGGAAGCCCAAGGATCTTCAGGTGGGACAGACCGGTAAGACTGTTCGTCCCAGCGTTTACTTTGCAATCGGTATCTCCGGAGCCATCCAGCATGTGGCTGGTATGGAGGAGTCTGATCTGATCATCGCAATCAACAAGGATGAGACTGCTCCCATCTTTGATGTGGCTGACTACGGTATCGTGGGAGATCTGAACAAGATCCTGCCTGTACTGACCCAGCAGATCAAGGATGCTCAGAAGGCAAAATAAGGTATGGTCCGCTGGCCTGCCAGTGAACAGGATCAAAACGGGCGTTCTCATTGATCGCTGAAAAATGATGTTCTCCCGCCGACAGGGTATGCTTTTCTTCCTGTGGGCGGGAGAATTTATTTACTTAGAGCGTGTTTGAAAATTGCTTTCTGCCAGATCCAGGGCGCATCGGCCCATAACGGCAGGAGCAGTCTGTTTTTCTGCGCAGCTTCACAGACGGGAGAATAGGAATGGCAAAAAGTAAAGAAATCAAAACGAATGCCATGCGCATTCTGGACAGGATGAAAATAGAGTATTCCCACTATACTTATGAGTGCGGGGAATTTGTGGACGGCATACAGGTGGCGGATCTGCTTCACCTGCCCCATGAAAAGGTGTACAAGACGCTGGTGGCACAGGGCGCAGACAGGGAATATTATGTGTTCGTGATCCCTGTTGAAGCGGAGCTGGATCTGAAGGCGGCTGCGCGGGCCGTGGAGCAGAAGTCGGTTTCCATGATCCATGTGAAGGATATTAACGCCGTAACGGGTTACATCCGCGGAGGCTGCACGGCAATAGGGATGAAGAAGCAGTACCGCACGGTGATCGATGAAAGCGCCCGGGAGCTGCCCTCCATGATCGTGAGCGGCGGCCGCATCGGCTCTCAGATCGAGCTTGCACCGGAGGATCTGAGAAAGGCGGCCGGGGCGGAATACGGGGATGTGACGGCGTGATGCAGGGAAGCTGCTTTGGGGAGAAGAAAGTATAGAATAAAAAGAGAAACGGAACAGAAAGGGAAATGAAACAGAAAGGGGAAAGGAATGAAAGCTGCAAAGAAAAGGAAGAACATCCCCGACTGGGAAAAACGTGCCAATAAAAAGATAGACATTTTGGTCATGCTGCTTGCGGGCCTGGTGCTTGCGGCATCGGTGCTGCTGGAGCTGAGAGACAGAAAGCGGGAGGAGGGAAGGGAAAATGGAGACAGATAAGAGCATTATGGACTACGAGACGGTGGCATTGGACGAGGAGGACGGTGCGGTGGTGATCATCGACCAGACACTCCTTCCCGGCAGGACGGAGCTGATCCGCCTGCATACGGCCAGGGAGATCTGGGACGCCATCTATCTGCTGAAGGTGCGGGGCGCCCCTGCCATCGGCGTGGCGGCTGCTTTTGGCATGTATGTGCTGGCCAGGCAGATTGAGAAGAAGGATTATGAGGGCTTTCTTGCGGATTTCAGAAAAGGAAAGGAATACCTGGATTCTGCCCGCCCCACCGCGGTAAACCTCTCCTGGGCGCTGCGGAGAATGGAGCGGGTGGTGGTGGAGAATGAAAACCAGACCGTGCCGGAGATACTGGAGCTTTTGCGCAGGGAAGCCATAGCCATCAAGGAGGAGGATACCTGGGTGTGCCGGATGATCGGTGAATACGGCCTGAGCCTGGTGAAGCCGGGGGACGGAATCCTGACCCACTGCAATGCCGGGCAGCTTGCAGCCAGTAGATATGGAACTGCCACTGCCCCCATCTATCTGGGACAGGAGCGGGGCTATGGGCTGAAGGTTTTTGCAGATGAGACGAGGCCGCTTCTTCAGGGAGCCAGGCTTACCGCATATGAGCTGTTCTCCTCCGGCGTGGACGTGACGCTGATCTGTGACAATATGGCGGCAACGGTGATGAAAAACGGCTGGGTGGACGCAGTATTTGTGGGCTGTGACCGGGTGGCAGCCAACGGGGATACGGCCAACAAGATCGGCACCTCCTCCGTAGCGATCGTGGCGAACCATTACCATGTGCCCGTTTACATCTGCGCCCCCACCTCCACTATCGACATGGATACCCCGGACGGGTCGGCAATCAGGATTGAACAGCGCCCCGCTGAGGAAGTAACAGAAATGTGGTACAGGGAGAGGATGGCGCCGGAGGGGATAAAGGTATTCAACCCCGCTTTTGATGTGACGGACCACAGCCTGATCTCGGGCATCGTGACCGAGCATGGGATTGCCAGAGCGCCCTATGAGAAGGCGTTTCAGGAGATCTTTGCCCGGAAAAAGGGAAGAACGGGCAGAGCGGCAGAAAGGGGAAATGAATATGAAGATCTTATTTATCGGGGGAACAGGTACAATCAGTATGGCGATCAGCAGACAGCTTCTGGCAGCGGGAGAGGAGCTTTATCTGCTGAACCGGGGAAACAGGAACCTGGATCTGGCGGCACAGCTTCCGGATGGAAGCTGGAATCGTCCTGTGGAGATCGTGGCGGATATACACGAGGAAGCTGCTGTCGCGGAGAAGATCAGGGATCTGAAATTTGATGTGGTGGCGGATTTTATCGTGTTTGACAGATCTGCGCTGGAGCGGGATTACAGGCTGTTTGCAGGAAAGACGAAGCAGTATATTTTTATCAGCTCTGCTTCGGCCTACCAGAAGCCATCGGAGGATTATCTGATCAACGAGAGCACTCCGCTTATCAACCCTTACTGGGAGTATTCCAGAAAGAAGATAGAATGCGAGGATTACCTGATGAAGCTGTACCGAGAGGAGGGCTTCCCGGTGACCATCGTGCGCCCCAGCCATACGTTTGACGAGCGAAATGTGCCTGTGGGAGTGGAAGGCAGAAAGGGCTGCTGGCAGATCCTGAAGCGTATGCTGGAGGGAAAAGAGGTGATCATCCAGGGCGACGGCACCAGCCTGTGGACCACTACCTTTAACACCGACTTTGCGCCGGGCTTCATTGGCCTGCTGGGTAATCCTCACACGCTGGGGCAGGCGGTACAGATCATGTCCTCGGAGAGCATGACCTGGAACCAGATATACGAGACGATCGCAGACGAACTGGGAGTGGAGCTTCACGCTGTGCATATTTCTACCGATTTCCTGATGGAAGCTGCTGGAGACCAGTACGATTTCCAGGGACTGATCGGTGACAAGAGCAATACAGTGGTGTTTGATATTTCCAAGCTGAAGCATTTTGTACCTTCCTTTGAGCCAAAGCTTACGATGGCTCAGGGGCTGAGAAGGGCTGTACGCAGTGTGCTGAACACGCCAGAGTATCAGAGAGAGGATCCTGAGTTTGATGCCTGGTGCGATAAGGTGATCGCGGCGCGCAGGGCTGCGCTTGAGCTTCTGAAATAAAGGCAAATATCCATGCAGACATGGCCGTCTGCGGAAATAAACATATTTACCGAGTGTGAAATGTTTGTGGAAATAAACAAATTTCACTGGACAAATTCAGTAAAAAGCACTATAGTTGGTTCCAGAAATGGGGAGGGGAACATCCTGAGAGAGGAAATCCCATATGGAACAGAACAAAATAACACATAAAGGGGCCCCGGCTGTTGAGCCGCGCCCGCACGGACACCGCGATTATCGGATGGATAACCTGAAAGGCCTGCTGATTTTCGCGGTTGTCCTTGGACATATGCTGGAGCTTTTCAAGGGAAACGATCCCAACATGAAGCTTCTGTACCTGGTCATTTATTCCTTTCACATGCCGCTTTTCGCCTTTGTTACAGGAGTGTTTGCCAGATACCAGCCTGACAGGATCAGGAAGAACATGATTTATCCCTATCTGGTTTTTCAGACGCTTTATCTGCTCTTTGAGAACCAGGTGATGGAGAAGGAGGCGCAGATGCAGTATACCACGCCCTACTGGCTGCTGTGGTATCTGTTTGCCATCATCGTCTGGAATCTGGTTCTGCCCCTGGTGCAGGGGAAGGAGTTTTCCGGTAAAAAGAAGCTGCTCATCCTTCTGGCCGCCTTCGCAGCAGCCGTGCTCATCGGATTTGACGATAAGGCCGGGTATTACCTGTCCTTTTCCAGAATTGTGGAATTCTTTCCCTACTTCCTGATGGGCGTTTACTTCCGCGGCTGGAAGGAGGCTTTCCGGCAAAAAAGGACGGCTCTGGAACCGGACGGGAGCGCAGATCAGGCAGGTCAGGCAGAACAGGCCGGACGTTTCGGCCGCTATGGCCGGCTCTGCCGGCTGGGCCTGTTCTGCCGTCATAACCTGTTCTGCCGGCATGGACTGGCAGTGAAGGGGGCGGCGGTGTTTGCACTGCTTTTTCTTCTTGCGGGGATCATCGCCCTTCTGGCAGATAACGTGGAGGAGATCCGCACCGCCTGGTTTTACGGCTCCCTTTCCTATGAAAGAGGGGACTACACCTGGCGCTTCCGCATCTTCGGAATGGGGGCTGCATTCGTCTGGCTGGCCTTTTTCCTGCTGACCATGCCCGCCCGCAGGCTCCCCTTCCTCTCCTATATCGGGGCCAATACCATGCCGGTTTACCTCCTGCACGGGTTTATTATCAAATTTTTGAGCAAGATCCATCTGTTCCGTTATATAGAAAACGATGTCCCGGCGGCCCTGCTTTTAAGCCTTCTGCTGGTGATGCTTCTGTCCTGGAAACCGCTGGTTTCCTTCCTGGCTCCGCTGTTTCGCTGGGAGCGAAGGGAGAAAAAACGGAGAGGGCAGACACGTAAAACGCTGGTAAAGGTCTGAGCTGCGGCTTAAACCGATCCCCCATGCTCCCGCCTGTACTCCCCGGGCGTCACATGATAAAATTTCTTAAAGAAGCGGATATAGCTTCTCACGTCTGTATACCCAACCTTGGCGCTGATTTCGTTTACGGTATCCCGGGTCTGGGTCAGCAGCCACAGCGACTGCTGATTTCTGTAGTAATTCAGATATTCCGATAAGGTTTTTCCTGTGGCCAGCTTGAACAGCTTGGTGAGATAAACGGAGCTTAAACCCACATGATCTGCGATCTGGGGGATGGTGACCGGCTCCTGATAATGCTGCTCCAGATACTGGACAGCTTTTTGAATATAGCTGTGGGATTCGGTGGAAAGCCTGCTTTTGGCGTTCAAGAGGCCGAACAGGGCAGAATGAAAGTTCTTTTCACAGTCTTCCACGCAGGAGGAGGCTTCCAGCCTGCGCAGGAAGCTGTGCAGCGGGCTGTCAGGCATATCGCCGCTCATGTCCAGCAGGGTAGAGTAGATGGTGCACAGGGCAGTTACACACAGACGCCTGGAATCGGAAACGTCGGCTCCGGCCCGGCCCAGATACCGGTCGCGGAATACGTCAGCCAGCTCCTTCAGGCGGGCCTGATCCCTGTCGATCACCGCCTGGGACATGAGGGAGAGCAGGTCAGGATCCACTGCGGAGGTGAACTCATTCTGCCAGCCGAAAAGCACAAAGTCGTCGGAATCTGCGGCGGTGAAAATAAAGTTCCTGCGGGCAAGCTGGTATGCTTTCCAGGGCCGTGGCTCCGTCTCTGAACAGATACCAATGGAGAACTGGGGATACAGGGAAAGGTTTTTCTTCATATTTTCCTTTAAAAGCCTGCAGATCCCGGACAGCTCCTCCTGCAGGGAGGCGTGAAGGCCGGTGTTTAACAGAATGCAGATGCTGTCGTGTTCCATATAAAGGCTGTAAGCCGTACCAAGGGCAGAAATGGCATTGGTGGCGTTGGTGCGCACCAGGAGCTGGAGCTGTTCCCGTCTGGTATAATCCGCTTCCTCCTTCAGGGAGGGGAGGAAGATCAGGATGACGGCCAGAAAATCATGGGGAAAAACGATGCCATGCTCCTCATATTCGGAGGGCAGCTTCTTCCAGTCCACATAGTTGTACAGGATTCCGGTGAGCAGCCTCTCCCGGATTAACTGACGGTTTTTCTGCATAAGCCCGTCTATATCCGACATTTTCGCATTCATACCGTCCAGGGCGGCATTGATGCGCAGAAATTCGTCCCGGTCGTTGGAAAGCCCTTCGGTGTAGGGAATGATGCCCATTTTGCGCATCATGGCGTCCACATGCTGAAGCATCAGAGCGCTGTAGATCCCGGACACGATGCAGATGCCTGCAGCGGCACCCAGACAGCCAAGGATCCATTTGAAAAGGGGCGGAAGGACGGCCTGCAGCAGTTCGCTTCCGGTCAGATAGAAGGTGCATTGGGCCGTCTGAGAGGAGGAATAGGTTTTGGCGTCCGGAAAGAGAACAGCCTCATTTTCGGAAGCCTTCTGGGAATTGCTCCAAAGGAGCTGATCCCGGAAGGTGATGCATGCAGTGTATCCGCTGGGGGAAATCTGATCTTCCACGATTCTGTGCAGCCGCTCCAGGGAATAGGCCACGCTGATATAACCCTGTGTGCTGGTGGAATACAGGGGAAGCCTGCGCACATACATGATCACAGGAACGGCGGGATCCGGCCCGTAATAGCGCTGATAAAGGACGGGAAAAAGCCACATTTCCTTGCTTTCACAGGAAAGCAGCTTTTCCAGAAGCTCCTGATTATAGAAATCACTGAAATAATACATCCCGCCGCTGGTGTCGAAGATCCGCTGGGAATGGTTCAGGTACACACAGATGCTTTCATAGGAATATACCGACGAATAGGGGGTCACATCGTCGATCATCTGAGCCAGGTTGTCGATGGAAGGATGGGGAAGCCCCATGATGGTGTTGACAGAGGGGAGATTTCCGATAAAAACTGCGCTTTCCTCCATTCCGGCGAGAAAGTCCCGGATACCAAGAGCCGCCTGCTCAGCCGTTTCCTCCAGCTGGCGGCGCAGGCCCGCCAGGGTGCGGGACACGCTCAGGAAGCTTCCTATGATAAAAACCAGACACAAAAGCCCGGTCAGAATGGAGAAGGAGGAGCGGAAATGTCTGGAGTGCAGGATATTTTTATATTTGTTCAGCCGCAGGCTCTTTTCAGTATTGCTCAAAATGGTTCTCCTCCCTTTGACAAGTCTGTTTCTATTATACTAAAAAGAAGAAAAAAGTCAAAAATAATTGGATGTAATAGACAGATTTGCGCCTGCAAAATGGCAAAAAAGAAACATAATGTGAAAAATATGACGGAAAAGTATGGCGAAAAACAAAGAAAAACGATAAAATATGGATTTGATTTTTGCAATTCCCTTTGTTTTGCCCGGGAAAACGGGGCGGATCGTATAAAGGCACCAAAGTGGAAGCATATTTGCAATTCTTTTTGTGCATATAGCTGATATAATCGGGGCATACACAGAAAACGGTCTGAACGGCATGCCCAAATCGAGAGGCGTGCCGTGAGAAAAAGAGAGGGAGGTGTATAGCTTGCTGAAGCGAAAGAAGAAGGAGGGCTGCACAGGGGCCTCGGGTCTGGCATCCTATGTATGGAAGAAAAAGTATCTGTACCTGATGCTGGTGCCCGCCATCGTGTACTACATTATTTTCTGTTATATACCGATGTACGGCGTCACCATAGCCTTCAAGGATTTCAACCCCATGCTGGGCATCTGGAAAAGTGAATGGGAGGGCTTTGATACTTTCAGGCAGCTGTTTGAGATGGAAAAGTTCTATTCCGTATTCTGGAATACCATCCGTATCAGCCTGATCCGGCTGGTGTTCGGTTTCCCTTTTCCTATTATCATTGCCCTGATGCTGAATGAACTGAGGAATGTGCGGCTGAAAAAGACGATCCAGACGGTGATCTACGTTCCGAACTTCATCTCCTGGGTGGTTCTGGGCGGTATTCTCACCAGCATCCTTTCCATGGACACAGGTATTGTGAACCAGATAATCAAGGCGCTGGGCTTTGAGCCCATCGGCTTCCTGACGGATGAAAAATTTTTTGTGCCTACCATGGTAGTGTCCATGATATGGAAAACCTTCGGATGGAACACCATTATCTATCTGGCGGCCATGACGGGAGTGGACACTCAGCTTTATGAGGCGGCCACCGTGGACGGGGCCAACCGGTGGCAGAAGCTGGTGCATATCACTCTGCCCTGTATCCGTTCTGTGATCGTGGTGGTGCTGATTACCAGAATCGGAAGCCTGATGCAGGCCGGATTTGAACAGATCTTCGTCCTGTACCATCCGGGCGTATACGGGACGGCGGACATCATTGACACCTATGTATACCGCATGGGTCTCCAGGAGGGCAAGTTTGAGCTGGCAACGGCAGTGGGCCTGTTCAAATCCGTAATCAACTTTATCCTGGTGGTGGCGGCCAATAAGATAGCAAGAATGGCAGGAGAGGAGGGAATCTACTGATGGCTGGAAAGAAGGCAGAGCGGACGGGAGGTCGTGGAAAGACCTCCACGGGAATCAAGAGTTCCCTGGGCAGTAAAATTTTTGATGTATTCAATGTGACATTTCTGCTGCTGATGGCGCTGGTTACCCTGTATCCTTTTTGGGACTGCCTGGTGGTTTCCTTTTCCTCCATCAAAAGCTATTTAAGCTCCGGAATCCATCTGTGGCCGTCGGAGTGGTCTCTGGAGGGCTACAGCTATATGCTGACCAATAAGGAGCTGTGGATCTCCTATGCGAACAGTATTTTCATCACCGTTGTGGGAACGGCCATCAATATGCTGATCACCACGATGACAGCCTATGTGCTTTCCAAGAAGGATCTGAAGGGACAGCGGTTCTTCATGTTCATGGCAGTGTTTACCATGATGTTCACAGGAGGGATCATTCCCACCTATATCGTGGTGAAGGATCTGCATTTGATGAATTCCCTGTGGGCGATGATCTGGCCGACAGCCATCAACACCTACAACCTGATCATATTGAGAAACTTTTTCCTGGATCTGCCTGTGGAGCTGGAGGAGGCGGCGCTTTTGGACGGCTGTACGGAAATCGGCGTGCTGTTCCGCATCATGCTTCCCATTTCCAAGCCGGCCCTGACCACAGTGACCCTGTTCTATGCGGTGGATCACTGGAATGAGTTCTTCTCGGCTATCATGTATATCAACGATAAGGTATCCTGGCCGCTGCAGCTGTTCCTGCGCTCCATGCTTTTCCTCAACGATGCGGCGTACAACAGCGGAGGAGAAAGCATGTTCCTTCTGGGACAGCCTATGAAAATGGCGGCTGTGATGCTGGCGATCGTGCCGATCATGTGCGCGTATCCCTTCTTCCAGAGATATTTTACCACCGGAATCACGGCGGGCGCGGTGAAGGGCTGAGGCGTTTATGGTGCGCAGGCTTACCTGCGTGAACATAGAGGATGAAAAAAATGACAATGGAAAGAGAGGGCATGAAATGAAAAAGAAACGGTTATTCAGTATGGCGCTGGCGGCTGTGATGGCAGTGTCCGTAATGGGCTGCGGAGGAGGAGCGGCAGAAAGCGGCCAGGCAGGGGGCTCAGAGGGAGACTCTGCCGGAGCGGAGAGCACATCCGGCGGAGAGAGGGTTCCGATCAGATGGCTGACCACAGGCGACGCGGCAGCGGCTGCAATCCAGGACGGAGACCGCATCGTGGAGGCGATCAACGAAAAGCTGGGAATCGATCTGACGGTGGAGATCGTGCCGGAGGGAAATGTGGAGAAGGTCAACGTGGCAATGGCGTCGGGAGACTTCCCGGATGTGGTCACCGGCTCCTATGGAACCAGCGCTACCCAGCAGTGGATTGACGACGGCATGGTCATCCCTCTGAACGGCTACTTTGACAAGCTGACCAACATGAAGAAATGGCTGGAGGAGGATTACCCATGGACGGCTGTTGAGGGACAGTATTATGGGATTCCTTTCATCACTCAGTACAATGCGGCCAATACCCTGATCCTCATGCGTCAGGACTGGCTGGACAATCTGGGACTTTCTTATCCCACCACTCTGGATGAGATGAAGGAAGTGATGCTTGCCTTTACCAACGATGATCCGGACGGAAACGGACAGAACGATACCTACGGCTTTACCGCAGATAAGCCTACGGGCAACACTCCCTTTGACTGGGCGTTCTATGCCTATGGCCGTAAATATGCGGATTACGCACTGGATGAAAACGATCAGGTGATCCCTGTGTTTGAGGACCCCTCCTTCATTCCCGGCATGACCTACATCAAGGAGCTGTGGGATCTGAAGGTGATCGATCCTGAGCTGATGCTTAACGATATGGCCAAGAAGGAGGAAAAGTTCTATCAGGGAAAGGCCGGCTCCATGTGGGCGCCCCTGTTCCGTAACATCAGCCGCCATGAAAACAGTGTGAGGGAGCTGTATCCTGATGCTGCCCTCACCTATGGCCTGGCACCCGCAGGTCCTGACGGAGCCAGAGGAATGAGCCCTCAGGGTAAAGGTGGAATGATGACCTGTATCACAACGGCCTGTGAGAATCAGGACAAGGCGGCGGAATTTGTGGATTTCATGATCTCTGAGGAGGGCAACAATCTGCTCCGTCTGGGAATCGAGGGGATCCATTATACCAAGAACGGGGATGAGATCGTATTCAACGAGGAGGAAAGGGCAAAGGATTCCTTCGCGGCGGACGGATGGGCGCATGCCCTGGCATGGGGCTCCTTCTACTGGCCTCTGGAAAGCGAATATATTCCGGCATCTGACCCCAACAGAGAGAAGGCTCTGGAGACGGTGGAGCTGGCTACCCAGTGTCAGGTTCCCAACCTGATCAAGCAGAAAACACCCATGGAGATCGAGAACCTGTCTGCACTGAACGACATCTATATCCAGTATTTCTCAGACATGCTCCAGGGCAAGATTTCCATCGAGGAGGGCACGAAGAAGCTGAGCGAGTCCTGGAGAAGCCAGGGAGGAGACGAGCTGCTGAAGGAGCTGAACGAGGTGTATCACGCAGGAAAGTAAGCCTTGCGTTTTCTGAATGGCGGCTGTTTTGAGGGAGCATCAGAAACAGCCGGGAAGGAGCTGGGAAGCCGTATCTGCGGTTTCTCAGCCTTCCGTCGTATGGAGGATGCTCCGGAATGGAGAGGAAAATGGAGAAGAAGCCCAATATTCTATATATTATGGCAGATGATCAGGGGGCGTGGGCTATGAACTGCGCCGGAACCCCCGAGCTTTATACGCCAAATCTGAACCGGATCGCGGAGAACGGAATGCGTTTTACTCATTTTTACTGCGCCTCCCCGGTCTGTTCCCCTGCCAGGGCCTCTCTGCTCACAGGCAGGATGCCCTCTGCACATGGGGTACACGACTGGCTGCGCGGCGGCAGTGTGGACGCGGAGAGGTTTGCCGAACAGGGAAAGGAAAATCCCTACGGCGGGTATGCGGACGAAAGGAAGCCAATCGGCTATCTGGACGGCTTTACTGCCTATACGGATGTGCTCAGCCGGGGAGGTTATACCTGTGCGTTGTCCGGCAAATGGCATCTGGGGGACAGCGTAAGGCCTCAGCATGGGTTTGAGAAATGGTACAGCATCGGTAAGGGCGGCTGCTTCTATTATCATCCCGATATTGTGGAGCATGGGCAGATTCATGTGGAGCATGGAAGGTATGTGACGGAGCTTTTCACCGATCAGGCGCTGCAGTTCCTGGATGAATTGGCCCGGGAGGAGGAGCCCTTCTATCTGGCTGTCCATTATACTGCGCCCCACTCTCCCTGGGGGGCGGAGCATCACCCTGCCAAATGGATCGACTATTATGAAAACTGTGGATTTGAAAGCATTCCTGATCTTCCTGATCATCCCGACCTGGTGACCGGGCCGGTGTATGGGACACCTGCCAGAAAAGAGAACCTGAGAGGGTATTTTGCGGCAGTGAGCGCCATGGACGAGCAGATCGGACGCCTTCTGGACGCTTTGGAGGAAAAAGGGCTTTCCGAGGACACCATTGTTATTTTCACGGCGGACAACGGAATGAGCATGGGGCATCACGGCGTGTGGGGAAAAGGAAACGGAACCTTTCCCATGAATATGTACGATTCCGCTATTCTGGTACCCTTCCTGATCTCCTGGCCGGGAAAAATCGGGGCAGGCAGTGTCTGCGGGGAGGCTGTGAGCGCCTGCGACCTGTATCCCACTCTGCTGGAGCTTGCCGGGATGGAGGACGGGCTGCCGGAGGGGCTGCCGGGACGAAGCTTCCTGCCTCTTTTGCAGGGAGAGGAGGGCTGCGCAGGGGAAACCGTCATTTACGGGGAATACGGCCCGGTGCATATGATACGGACACAGGAATGGAAGTACGTGCACAGATACCCTTACGGAAAGCATGAGCTGTTTTATCTGACGCAGGATCCGGGAGAGACGGTGAATCTGTACGGACAGCCCGGGTATGAGGAGGTGACGGTGAGATTAAAGAAACGGATGGAGGAATGGTTCCAAAAATACACAGATCCTGCCCTGGATGGAACCAGGGAAGGCGTTACCGGGTCAGGACAGCTTGACCGGGCAGGGATCTACGCGGTGCGAAGGGATGTGTATGCGCCTGTGGGCACATGAGGGGGTATGCAGGCGCAGGCCGGACTGTTATACTGGACGAAAAGAAAACGAAGGAAAAATGTGCGGAAACGGAGGAAAACAGGAGAAATGAAAAGACCCAATCTGCTGTTTATTTTTATGGACGATATGGGCTGGAGGGATCTGGCCTGTTCGGGGAGCAGCTTTTATGAGACGCCCCGTATTGACAGGCTGTGCAGCCAGGGTATGTTTTTTGAGAACGCCTATGCCTCCTGCCCGGTCTGCTCGCCCTCCAGGGCCAGCTTTCTAACCGGAAAATACCCGGCAAGGCTTAAAGTGACGGACTGGATCGACATGAGCGGCACATGTCATCCGCTGAGGGGAAAGCTTGTGGATGCGCCGTATCTGAAGCATCTGCCGGAGGGCGAATACACCATCGCCCAGGCATTGAAGGATGAGGGATACTGTACCTGGCATGTGGGAAAATGGCATCTGGGAGGCAGGGAGTATTACCCGGAGTATTTTGGATTCGACAGGAATATAGGAGGCTGTTCCTGGGGCCATCCCAACCAGGGCTACTTTGCCCCATATGGAATCGAGACGCTGCCGGAAGGGCCGGAGGGAGAATATCTGACCGACCGTCTGACGGACGAGGCAATCCGCCTGCTGGACGGGCACAGGGAGGAAGGCGGGGAGAAGCCGTTTTTCCTGAATCTGTGCTTCTATGCAGTGCATACCCCCATCCAGGCAAAGGAGGAGGATATTGCCCGGTTTGAGGAAAAGGCCCGCAGGCTGGGGCTGGATCGGGAGCAGGCGCTGGAGGAAGGAGAAGAATTCCGAACCGTGGACAAGGCGGGGAGGAGAGTGGTCAGAAGAAGGCTTCAGTCCGATCCGGTCTACGCGGCCATGATCTGGAACCTGGATCAGAACGTGGGAAGGCTTTTGGATACGCTTGAGCGAAACGGTCAGGCGGAGGATACGGTGGTGGTATTCACCTCGGACAACGGAGGACTGGCAACGGCGGAGGGGTCTCCCACCTGCAACGCTCCGGCGGCGGAGGGAAAGGGCTGGATGTATGAAGGTGGTACCAGGGTTCCCCTCCTGATCCGGTATCCGGCCATGATAAAGCCGGGAAGCCGGTGCAGAACGCCGGTGACCACGCCCGACTTTTATCCTACCTTCCTGGAGCTGGCCGGAGGGGCAGTAAAGGAGGGCTGCGGGGTGGATGGACGGAGCATGGTTCCCCTTTTCAGGCAGGAGGCTGTGGAGGAGCGCCCCATTTTCTGGCATTATCCTCATTACGGGAATCAGGGCGGCCAGCCCGGCGCATCGGTGCTTCTGGGCAGATGGAAGCTGATCGAATTGTATGAGGACGGCTGTGAGGAGCTGTACGATCTGGAGAAGGATCTGCCGGAGAGGGAAAATCTGATAGAACGGTATCCCAGGAAGGCGGAGGAGCTGAGATCGCTGCTGCATCAGTGGCAGAAGGAGACGGGGGCAGTGTTTCCGGAGAGGGCGTAATGCGGCGCTGCCGGCAAAAAAAACGGATGATCCTGTGCAAAAAGCACATGAATCATCCGTTTTTTAAAGAATCCGTTTTGACCGGAAAATACCGCTGGAACTTATAACGGTTCAGCCACATCGGTTTGCAGGACTGTGAACCTACAGCTCCAGAATCTCCTGGGCCAGTTCAATGGCGTCCTCCAGGCAGCCGGGGCAGCTTCTCAGCGGATTCCCGGTATCCACACCCTTCAGCTCCCGGCAGATGGTGGAGCCGTTCTTTTCCTGAAAACGCTGCATGATCTGGCTGGTATACTTGTAGGTGCTGGTTTTCGTTTTGGGATCCGCAAGGCAGCCGTCGCTGTATTTGAAGCCGGCCAGCATGATGGCTCCGGCGATGGCTCCGCAGGTTCCGTCCATGCAGCCCATTCCGGCCCCAAAGCCTTCACAGGCCTTAAAGATCACTTCCTCTGGCACGCCCGCCTCCTGGGCAAAAGCACAGGCCACGGCCTGGCAGCAGTTGTAGTTACGGGCGCGCTTTTCAAATGCAAGTTCTTTTTTGGTCATATTTTACCTCTGTATCAATAAGCCTTTGCTTCTTCCTCGCCGTTCATCACGCGCAGGCCGCCCTGAACCAGGGCCAGAAGCTCGTCCTCGCCGGGATAGATCACGAAGTCGGCGATCCAGCCCACGCGCTTTTTCAGATCCTCGCAGGTTACTTTAGAGTAGGCGATGCCGCCGGTGAGGATAATCTTGTCAACCTTTCCTTCCAGGACGGCAGCCATGGCTCCGATATCCTTTGCCATCTGGTAGTGGAAAGCGTCCAGAACGTTCTTGTATTCCTCAACTCCCTCAAGTGCCTTGTCCTCCACGATACGGGCATCATTGGTGCCAACATAGCCGTTGAAGCCGCCGCCGCCCACCAGCTTCTTGTAGATCTCCTTTTCGGTATATTTGCCGGAGAAGCACAGCTTTACCAGATCACCGGCAGGAACGGTTCCGGCTCTTTCAGGGGAGAATGCGCCCTCGCCGTCCAGGATGTTGTTCACGTCCACGATCCTGCCGCCCTTGTGAGCGCCAACGGAGCAGCCGCCGCCCATATGCACCACGATCAGGTTCAGATCCTCATAAGGAATGCCGGACTCTTTGGCATATCTTCTGGCGACTGCCTTCTGATTCAGCGCATGGAAGATGCTTCTTCTGGGAAGCTCAGGACAGCCGGAATATCTGGCGATGGGAGCCAGCTCGTCCACTACCACAGGGTCTACGATAAATGCGGGAACACCGATGGCGTCTCCGATCTCTCTGGCCAGGATGCCGCCCAGATTGGAAGCGTGCTGCCCCTGATAGCCGATGGTCAGATCGTGCAGAAGCTCGTCGCTCACCTTATAGGTGCCGCCGGGGATGGGCTTTAACAGGCCGCCCCGTCCCACGATGAAGTCCAGGGAATGAATATCAAAATTTTTCTCCTTCAGAAGGTCAGTGATAATCTCCTTGCGGAAATCCTTCTGGTCGATGATGGAGGCATACCTGGAGATCTCCTCTGTGGGATGTCTTAAGGTCTCCTCAAAGAGAAGGGTTTCGTCCTCGAATACGCCGATCTTGGTGGAGGTGGAGCCGGGATTGATGATTAAGCTCTTAAAAGACATATCTGTTCTCCTTTATTTGGTGGTGAGCCATTCCCATGCAGCGGGGAAATGGCCGCCTTAGAGCGCGTCTGAAAATTGCTTTCTGCCAGATGTGCGGCCCACAAAGCGGGGGGCAGAGGGCGGGAATGAACTTTCAAACATGCTCCGGGTTATCGGGTTAAAATGGGGGGGCTTCGTTTCTGTTTACCGGCTGTCGGGGAACAGTAACGAACATTCCGTAGGCTGAGGCTTTTGACCCTTATGCCTTCTGCTTCAGCCCCTCGGCAACCACGGCTGCAAGAGCGATGGAATTTACCTTGGTTTCAAAGGTATCGGAGCGGCTGGTGAGGATGGCGGGAACGCTGGTTCCGGTGAGGATGCAGCCGTTTTTCACGCCGGGAACGGTATGCACCAGAGCCTTGTAAACCAGATTGCCTGCATGGATGTCAGGGAAAAGAAGAATGTCCGCATCTCCCTGGATTCTGCGGCCGGTGGCTCCCTTGTGCTTGGCAGCCTCAGGGTCGATGGCCAGGTCAAGGGAAAGAGGGCCGTCCACGATGCAGCCGGTGATCTTGCCGTCCAGATTCATCTGGGTCAGCTCGGCGGCCTCCACGGTAACGGGCATTTTGGGATTTACCACCTCAACGGCTGCCAGAGGGGCTACCTTGGGATTGGCAACGCCGCAGGCATGAGCCACGGCTACGGTATTTTCAATGATGTGGGTCTTGTCCTCCAGTGTGGGATAGGTCATGAAAGCAACGTCCGTCAGGAACAGAAGCTGATCCAGAGTGGGAATGTCAAAAACAGCCACATGGGAGAGGGGATTGCCTGTGCGCAGTCCCACTTCCTTGTCCAGGATACTCTTCAGGAAGGTTTTGGTGTCCACCAGTCCCTTCATATACATATCCACCCTGCCGTCATGGGCAAGCTTTACTGCAGTCAGGGCTGCCGTCCAGGTATCGGGTTCGTGGATGATCTCAAAATCGGAAATGTCCACGTCTGCCTCAGCGGCCACTGCCTTGATCTTCTCCTCATCGCCTACCAGGATGGCGTTGGCGATACCCCGGTCCTTTGCCGCCCTTACGGCTTCCAGAACGGCGCTGTCCTGCGCCACTGCAACGGAAACGGTCTTCTGTCCGCATTCCTTTACCTTGGAAATCAGTCCTTCAAAACTTGTACTCATTCGTCTGCACCTCATCTGTTTATTTAAATTAATCTGTGTATCTGCAGCAGTTTGGCGTCCTCATCCTGTGTACGGAAGGGCCGGACTGTCACAGCAGCGGGCGGACAGGGAAAAGAGGCCTGGATCAGGCTGAAAAAGGCCGGATTTATCCTGTACGCACCATTGTTAAAATCATAACACTATTGGAAGGGAAGGTCAAGGGCGGGACTGGGTTTGCGCACGGTAAAACGGATGGAGGGTTCCTGTTCACGGCAGCCTCAAACGCCTGCCGTTTGAGGCGTGAGAATGTGATTCGGGAGTGGGCGGGCCTCTTTTGCGCAGCAAAAACTTTCAATAGGCCCGCGAAAGTTACTGTTTACGGGCTTGCCCGTGAACAGTAACGATGGAGGGCGGTCTGAGGGGGATGTCCTGAATGCTTTTTCTTCCTGCCCATATTCTAACCAATATTCTAACCAATGGTTGACGAGAATGGTTAGAATGGTTAGAATATGGACAGAATATTTGCAGGAGGCGATGAGGTGATTTTTCAGGAAAGCGAAACTGTAGAATTGAAGTCGATAGTAGTGGACGACATAAAGAAGGAAATTATTGCATTTGCAAATTGTGAAGGTGGAAAACTGTATATCGGGGTTCAGGATGATGGGACCATAATCGGCGTAGAGGACCCGGATGGAACCGCTCTGCAGATCAGCAACATGGTTCGGGATGCCATCAAACCGGATCTTACCATGTTCCTGCATTATGAAACATTGAATCAAGATGGAAAGCAGATTGTTGCTGTTGATATTCAGCGGGGAACAGAACGGCCTTATTATGTTGCGAAAAAAGGATTGCGCCCGGAGGGTGTGTTTGTTCGTCAGGGATATTCGTCTGTACCGGCTGCCAATACTGCAATCCGACGTATGATCAAGGAAACAGATGGAGACCATTTTGAGGAAATGAGGTCTTTGGAACAGAACTTGACTTTTGAAGCGGCCAGGAAAGAATTTTCCAAAAGAAAAGTCTTATTTGGGGAAGCCCAGATGAAAACATTGGGAATTATGACTCATGATGGGATTTATACCAATCTTGGACTGCTGCTGTCCGATCAGTGTGTGCATACAATTAAACTGGCGGCTTTTGAGGGAGCAACACAAAACCAGTTTAAGGATCGTAAAGAATTTTCCGGTTCCTTGTTCCAACAGATGAACGAAGTTTATGACTATATTGATTTCCGAAATCAGACACATTCCACTTTTCAAAAGCTGCATAGGATTGATCAGAGAGACTATCCGGAAACTGCGGTGAGGGAGGCACTTCTGAATCTGCTTGTGCATCGTGAATATTCTTTCCGGGCAAGCACTTTTATCAGTCTATACGAAGATCGTCTTGAATTTACTTCGATCGGAGGACTTGTAAGCGGTGTGACATTGAACGATATTTTGATGGGCATTTCCGTATGTCGAAATATGAAACTGGCAAATGTCTTTTACCGGTTGGAGCTGATTGAAGCATATGGTACCGGAATATTGAAGATGAAGGAAGCCTATTCGGGAAGCGGAAAGGAACCTGAGATTGAGATTTCCGACAATGCTTTTAAAATCATTCTTCCCAATCTAAATGTTCATGCAGATCAGGCGAAGCAGGCTGTCCCCAAAAACGAACAACATTTAGCGGAAGATGCGGTAATCAATCTGGCCAGGCGGCAGGGCACTTTTACAAGAAAAGATATAGAAAAGGAGCTGGGAAGCAGCCAGACAGCGTGCGGACGTCTATTAAGGCGGATGATAGAAGGAGGGGAGATCGTGCAGGAAGGCAGCGGCAGAAGTACCCGTTACCGAATTTTGGAGTAATAGATTTGGGAGAAGCGGGGGTTTTCATACTCCTTCTTCCCTTCCTTCTTTTGTCAAAAGCCTCCTGTAACTGCAATCCATTCCCAGCGCCCCCAGCGGAGCCGTGATCAGGATGGCAAGAACGGCCACGGACAGGACGAGCTGGCCGCAGGGCAGTCCGAGAGCCAGCGGCACGGAGCCGATGGCGGCCTGTACGGTGGCCTTTGGAAGATAGGCGATTACGCAGAACAGACGCTCCTTCCGGGAAAGCGCTGTTCCCAGAAGGCAGACGGATACGCCTGCGCAGCGGAAAAGAAGGGCAATCCCGATCATCAGCACGGCGGCAGCCCCGGCATGAAGCGTGTAGCGGATGTCCACGGCCGCGCCAACCAGAACGAACAGGATCACCTCCGCCGCCAGCCACAGCTTTCCGAATTTTTCCGACAAACGTTTTGATACAGAGGACACGCTTTTGATATGGATCACACAGGCCATGCTCACAACGGCCAGCAGGCCGGACAGGGAGGCGATGCCCTCAAGCCAGGCTTCGGCGGCCATGAGCAGGAAGGCTGTACCCAGGATCAGGATCACCTTCATGCTGTTCCTGACATAGTGCCTGCGGGCGTAGGCCGTCTCAAAAAAGAGGCTGAGGACGTATCCGGCCGCCGCGCCGAGAAGCACCCCAAGGGCGATGGAGACCGGGATATTTGCGAAATCCGTCAGGCTGGCGCTGCCGCCCTGTGCCATGCTTACAAAGGTGGAGAACAGCACGATGACAAAAATATCGTCGCAGGAGGCCCCGGCCAGGATGAGCTGGGGGATTTTTTTGTCCGTGCCGTACCTTTCGTCCATGAGCTGAACCATCCGGGGGATGACCACGGCCGGTGAGACTGCTCCCAGGACCGCTCCCATGACGGCGGCTTCTATCCTGGTAATGCCCAGGATATGCGGGGCGAACAGAAAGAAAGCCAGAATCTCACAGGCGGCCGGAACGCAGGACATGAGAATGGCAGGCCGTCCCACCTTTTTCAGATCGGCCAGATCCAGGGAAAGCCCGGCCTTCAGCAGGATAATAATGAGCGCCATCTGCCTCAGGTCGGCGGAGATGGACAGGATGGACGGATCCAGCAGATTCAGAACGCAGGGCCCCAGCAGAATACCTGTGGCCAGCATGCCGATGATCCGGGGAAGCCGGAGTCTCTGGCAGAGGGCGGCCAGCAGCAGCCCTCCCAGAAAAATGAATGCAAGCGATGTTAACATGATAAGTCTCCTGTGGTGCAAAGCGGTTTGGGTTGGAGGGATGGCGTACTGCGCAGGCGCCGGAGGATATTCATGTCTCGCTTCGGCCCGCGGATTTTTCTGCAGCTACAGATCAAGCCCGGAAAAATCGATCTGAAAATCATCATAGATATTGACCGGGATCGTGTCATGGAACGTATAGGCTTCTGCCTTAAAGTGCTCCTGTTCCAGGTAATACACAAAAATACTTTTCCTGGCCGGATCCACGATCCAGTATTCTCTCACTCCGGCATTGGCGTAAAGGTTCAGCTTCAGCACATAGTCATGGCTGGAATTGCCAGGGGAAACGATCTCAATGATCCAATCGGGGGCTCCGGTGCATCCCCGGTCTGTAAGCTTGCTCCGGTCACAGATTACGCTGATATCGGGCTCAACTATGGTTTTCCGGTCTGCCCTCAGCCTGACGGCGAACGGAGCCGGATAGACACGGCAGAAGCCGCCCTTTGACTTGATATAATTGTTAATGACCGTGTGCAATTCACTGAGTATAGTCTGGTGGAGCCTGGAAGGTGCGGCCTGGTTGTAGATCAGGTTCCCCTCGATCAGCTCTGCCCTGACGTCTTCAGGTAGATTGTAATAGTCATCTTCCGTATATGCTTTTACTTGTGCTGATGGCATATGAAACCTCCTCCGCTATTGCTTTGATGATGCAGAATTGTGAGAGTGCGAAGCACGGAACAATTCGTTAGGCATCTTTTGCCCCCCAATATCTTCTGACCAGTATATCATAAAAATAACGAATACGAACTATTCTTTGCCTAAAACATATAAAAATTGTAACAGTTCAGCCGCGCTCATTCGCAAACCGCCCCTTCGGGGCTTTCCGCTGTTTCGCAGCTCCTTTTGCTCATATCAGCATGACCGTTCAAACCGATATGGCTGCTCTTTTTTGTAACAGTTCAGCCCGCGCCCATTCGCAAAACGCCCCTACGGGGCTTTCCGCTGCTACGCAGCTCCTTTTGCTCATAGACGGGCGCTCAGCTCATATCGGTGTGCACGGTCAAAACCATGCGAGCATGGTTTTGACCGAACAAACCGATATGGCTGAACTGTTACTCTTTTTTTACAGAAATGGATTTAAAAGTTGAATACCCCCTCATTTTCTGTTATGATGAAGGGTAGTTCAGGCTCCGCGCCCTTCATTTCCTGTTTTTTCACTATTAATTTATGAAAAAACAGGAGCAGTCAGACCCGGTAAACCAGGCGCGGACACAGACAGTCTGTATATGAACTTCAAAGCCGCCTGCGCGGCAGAATGGAAGGTAGAGATGAGCTTCATTCAAAAAGTTTTTGGTACGCACAGCGAGCGGGAGCTGAAACGGATCAAGCCCCTGGTGGATAAGATCGAGTCCCTGCGCGATACCATGATGGCCTTAAGCGATGAGGAGCTGAAGGGCAAGACCAAAGAATATAAGAGCCGCCTGGAAGCGGGCGAGACGCTGGACGACCTGCTCCCGGAGGCTTATGCCACGGTGCGGGAGGCGGCCAGGAGGGTTCTGCAGATGGAGCCCTTCCGTGTACAGATCATGGGCGGTATCATCATGCACCAGGGGCGTATTGCAGAGCTGAAGACCGGTGAAGGAAAAACCCTGACCTGTACCCTTCCCGCTTATCTGAACGCCCTGGAGGGAAAGGGCGTGCATGTGGTGACGGTGAACGACTATCTGGCAAGCCGCGATGCGGCCTGGATGGGAGCGGTGCATGAGTTCCTGGGCCTGGAGGTGGGATGCGTCACCAACAGCATGAAGGCGGAGGAACGCCGCGCCGAATACGCCAAGGACATCACCTACGTGACCAACAATGAGCTGGGCTTCGATTACCTGAGGGACAACATGGTGATCTACAAGGAGCAGCTGGTGCTCCGGGGCCTGCATTTTGCCATCATCGACGAGTGCGACTCCGTTCTCATCGACGAGGCCAGAACCCCTCTGATCATTTCCGGCCAGAGCGGCAAATCCACCAAGCTGTATGAGGCCTGCGACATCCTGGCCAGACAGATGGAACGGGGCAAGGACGTGGAAGACCTGTCCAAGATGGACATTATCATGGGCGTGGAGCAGGAGGAGAGCGGCGACTTCGTTGTGAACGAGAAGGATAAGGTGGTGAACCTTACCGAGCAGGGCGTGGCCAAGGTGGAGAACTTCTTCCACATTGAAAATCTGGCTGACCCTCAGAATCTGGAGATCCAGCACAACATTATCCTGGCCCTGCGCGCCAACAACCTGATGTTCCGCGACAAGGATTACGTGGTGAAGGATGATCAGGTGCTGATCGTGGATGAGTTTACCGGCCGTATCATGCCCGGCCGCCGTTATTCCGACGGCCTCCATCAGGCCATCGAGGCCAAGGAGCATGTGCAGGTGAAGCGGGAGAGCAGGACGCTTGCCACCATCACCTTCCAGAATTTCTTTAATAAATTTGAGAAAAAAGCTGGCATGACCGGTACGGCCCTCACCGAGGAAAAGGAGTTCCGCGACATTTACGGCATGGATGTGGTGGAGGTTCCCACCAACAAGCCGATTCGGAGAATCGATCATCAGGACGCGGTTTACAAGACCAGAAAAGAGAAGCTGCGCGCTATCGTCCGCGCTGTGGAGGAGGCTCACGCCAAGGGACAGCCTGTGCTGGTGGGCACCATCACCATTGAGGCCTCCGAGGAGCTGAGCGGGCTTCTGAAGAAAAAAGGAATCCCTCATAAGGTGCTGAACGCCAAGTTCCACGAGCTGGAGGCGGAAATCGTGGCCGACGCAGGTATCCACGGGGCTGTCACCATTGCCACCAACATGGCGGGCCGCGGTACGGATATCAAGCTGGACGATGCGGCCAGGGCGGCGGGCGGCCTGAAGATCATCGGTACCGAGCGCCATGAATCCAGACGTATCGACAACCAGCTGCGCGGCCGAAGCGGCCGTCAGGGAGATCCGGGTGAATCCAAGTTCTATATTTCACTGGAGGACGATCTGATGCGCCTGTTCGGTTCGGAACGGCTGATCAACATGTTCAACACCATGGGAATCCCGGAGGATCAGGAAATCGAGCACAAGATGCTCAGCAGCGCCATCGAGAACGCCCAGAAGAAGATAGAGGGCAATAACTTCGGCGTCAGAAAGAACCTGCTGGAATACGATCAGGTCATGAACGAGCAGAGAGAGATCATCTATGCGGAGAGACGACGCGTGCTGGACGGAGAAAGCATGCGCGATGTGATCTACAAGATGATCACCGATATCATAGACGATACGGTGGATATGGTGATCGGCGAGGACGCCGAGGTGGAGGAGTGGAATTTTACAGAGCTCAATTCCCTGCTTCTTCCCATCATTCCTCTTGCGCCCATTACCCAGGAGCGGGTGAACAAGCCCAAGCGCAACAGCTTGAAGCAGCAGTTAAAGGAAGAGGCTGTGAAGCTGTATGAAAGCAAGGAGGCGGAGTTCCCTCAGCCCGAAGCCATCCGTGAGCTGGAGCGGGTGATCCTGCTGAAGGTGATCGACAATAAGTGGATGGCCCACATTGACGATATGGATCAGCTCCGTCAGGGAATCGGCCTTCAGGCCTACGGACAGAGAGACCCTCTGGTAGAGTACAAGATGAGCGGTTATGAGATGTTTGACGCCATGACCGACAGCATCCGTGAGGATACCATCCGCCTGCTCATGCACGTGAGAGTGGAGCAGAAGGTGGAGAGAGAGCAGGTGGCCAAGGTGACCGGAACCAACAAGGACGATTCCCTTCCCAAGGCTCCCGCCAAACGCAGCCAGGCCAAGGTATATCCCAACGATCCCTGCCCCTGCGGAAGCGGAAAGAAGTATAAGAACTGCTGCGGAAGAAAGTAGTGCAGACGGCGGGAATGAATTTTCAACGATTCCAGCCATATAGGCCTGTACGGTTAAAAATGTGCGCGCATGGTTTTCGCCGTACATGCCGGTGCGGCCGGAGCTGTGCTGCTATGCAGGAGTAACCCAATACCCTCCGGAAGCGGCAAAGGCGGCCGCTTCCGGTCTTCAAATAAAGAAAGGCGGTGACGCAGATGGTTTTATTAGACCAGATGAAGCAGGAGCTTCAAGCCTACAAAAGTCCATTAGCGGAAGTGAGGGATTCACTTTAACCTCGCTGAAAAGACAGCGCGTATAGAAGAACTGGAGCGGGAGATGGAGGCCCCCGGCTTCTGGGACAATCCCGATTACTCCAACAAGAAGATGAAGGAATTAAAGAACCTGAAGGATACCGTGGAGCAGATCGACCATCTGCAGACCCAGTACGAGGATATTGAGACCCTGATCGAGATGGGAAACGAGGAAGAGGACGAGACCATGGCGGAGGAGATCCGGGGAGAGCTGGACGCCTTCACACAGGAGCTGGAGACTCTGCGCATCAGCACCCTGCTTACCGGGGAGTACGACAAAAACAGCGCCATCCTCAAGCTGAACGCAGGCGCGGGCGGCACGGAAAGCTGCGACTGGTGCGGCATGCTCTACCGCATGTATACCCGCTGGGCGGAGCGCAAGGGCTTTTCCGTGGAGGTGCTGGACTATCTGGACGGGGATGAGGCGGGCATCAAGTCCGTCACCTTCCAGGTAAACGGCGAGAACGCCTACGGCTACCTGAAATCAGAGAAGGGTGTGCACCGTCTGGTGCGTATCTCTCCCTTCAACGCCCAGGGCAAGCGCCAGACCTCCTTCGTGTCGCTGGACGTGATGCCGGATATCGAGGAAGATCTGGACGTGGAGATCAACGAGGAGGATCTGAGGATCGACACCTACCGAAGCAGCGGCGCAGGCGGACAGCATATCAACAAGACCTCATCCGCCATCCGTATCACCCACCTGCCCACAGGAATCGTGGTACAGTGCCAGAATGAGCGCTCCCAGTTCCAGAACAAGGATAAGGCCATGCAGATGCTGAAGGCAAAGCTGTACATGCTCAAGCAGGAGGAAAACGCCCAAAAGCTTTCCGGCATCCGGGGCGAGGTGAAGGAGATCGGCTGGGGAAACCAGATCCGCTCCTATGTATTCCAGCCCTACACCATGGTGAAGGATCACCGCACCAGCTATGAAACCGGAAATGTGGATGCGGTCATGGACGGCAGCCTGGACGGCTTCATCAACGCCTACCTGAAATGGATCAGCACCGGACAGGCAGAGGCGGAGAAGCAGGACTGACGGAGAAAGACCAGAACAAAATAATAATAAAAAACCGTCCGCGGGTACTGAGCCTGCGGGCGGTTTTTTCAGTCTTTTTCCCGATACCTTTCCGGTGTCGTTCCATATCGTTTCCGGAAGCACCGGATGGTGATTGATCTGCTGAACAGCTTTTATGCCTGATGCCTGTTCCGGTATTCCATTAACTCCAGATAGAAATTGGAGCAGGCGGCATTGATGTAGGGAACCACAAAAAACAGCCCGATACAGCAGGTGAAGATACCCAGAAGGTACATGGGGATGAAGCTCACATCCAGATAGAACTTACGCCCCATATTTCCCTTCATAATTTCCCTGCTATACCGCAGGCACTGCCTGGCGGTGAAATCAGGAAAATCCAGCATCACATAAAAGCTCTGGGAATACCGCAGGGTAACCAGGACTCCGCCTGCCAGGCCGATGCAGAACGTGATGGAGATGGGGATCAGCATATAGACGGAATCCACAAACATCCACACGCCCAGGCAGATGAAGCAGGGAACGAACCAGGCCAGCATGAGCAGAAGCTGGAAAAGCTGGATCAGGATGGCCTTGTCAGGATGATGGGTGAAGCCGTAGAACACGTCGCTCACCCGTATGTTCCCGCCGCAGGACACGTTCAGATACAGATAGGTCTGCCCTGCCAGAAAAATGCCCATAAAAAGCTGGACAAAAATATCCACGATAAACTGTAAAATAATACCCAGCATACTGCTGACGCCGAAGGGAACCGTAACCACCATGCTGATGAGGGCCACAACCGCCCATACCGCCAGCAGAGCCGGGATCAGCGTACCATATTTCCCAAGAAGCTGCGCCTTAGCCCGCGCCTTCAGTTCAGCCGAAGAAGCATGTCTTTCCATAATAAAATAAATCCTCCGTTCAAAAAATGCGGCACACAGCCATCTCATGGCTGCGCTGCCGTTTCGGGCAGAGAGGGGGGACAGGCACAGCCGAAACGGATCGTGCGTCCTGCCTTTTGATCTGTGGAGCCTTAATGAAGCTCCTCCCACATCTCATCGAAGCTTTCCCCATAAAGATACTCGGAATATTCATTGAGCTGATCGTGAAATTCTTCCCTCATCTGCGGGTTCCCGAACACCAGGGCAAAGCTGGCTGCAACCACCGCCACATTCACGATAAGCCCCACGATGGCCGTAATCACGCCCACCCTGGCGTTGGGCAGCAGCACCGGATCGCCTCCTTTGGACAGGAGCCCCAGGATGATGGACAGTCCGCCGCAGACAAGGGGCGGGTACACTGTTCCCAGAAAGGCCGTCATGATCGAAATGATCCCCAGAACCATGGAGGCTGTGGCAAAGCCGCTTCCCGGATGGCGGGTAGGCCGTGTATAATAAGGCGGATAACCGGAATTGTTATTCTGGAAGGGCGGAACCGGCCCGTTGTTGTAGTTATCCATAGCGTATACATCTCCTTTTTCCTATATTAAAATGGCATAGCGCTATTGTAGCACTTTTCGCATAATATCACAAATGAAAAAAGTATGAAGGCTGCCGTTCAACCCGCACTTGAAAAAAACCGCCACTATCTTCTATAATAAGAACAGATTTAAGAAAGGAAGCCCGTCCCATCCGGGCCGGGAGAGACAAACGACATGGATATTACTGCAAAACTGACCCAGGAACTGAACGTACAGAAATGGCAGGTGGAGGCCGCCGTCAAACTGATCGATGAAGGCAACACCATCCCATTTATTTCCCGTTACCGCAAGGAAGCCACCGGCTCCCTGAACGATGAGCAGCTCCGCGATCTGAACGAGCGGCTGGGCTATCTGCGTAACCTGGAGGAGAAAAAGGAACAGGTGCTTGCCAGCATTGAGGAGCAGGGCAGGCTGGACGAAGAACTGAAAAGCCGCATTCTGGCCGCCGAAACCCTGGTGGTGGTGGAGGATCTCTACCGCCCCTACCGTCCCAAGAGAAAGACCCGCGCCAGCGTGGCCCGTGAAAAGGGACTGGACGGCCTGGCCTCTGTCATTCTGGCACAGGAGACCCTGCAGCCTCTGGAGGAGGAAGCCGCCCGCTATCTGGATGAGGAAAAAGGCGTCGCCACAGCGCAGGAGGCCATTCAGGGCGCGAAGGACATTATCGCTGAGATGATTTCCGACGAAGCCGACTACCGCATCTACATCCGTGGCGTCACCCTTGAGGAGGGGAGGATCACCAGCACGGCCAGAGATCCCAAGGCATCCAGCGTCTACGAGATGTACTATGAGTACGGAGAGCCCCTGAAAAAAGCGGCCGGCCACCGCATTCTGGCCCTGAACCGGGGAGAGAAGGAAAAGTTCCTGACGGTAAAGATAGAGGCGCCCCAGGAGCGCATCCTCCGCTACCTGGCAAAGAAGGTGATCACCAGGGACAACCCTGTCACCACCCCGGCGCTCACAGAGGTGATCGAGGACAGCTACACCCGCCTGATCGCTCCCGCCATTGAACGGGAGATCCGCAATGACCTTACGGAAAAAGCGGAGGATGGGGCTATCTCTGTGTTCGGTAAAAACCTGGAGCAGCTTCTCATGCAGCCTCCCATTGCAGGCAAAGTGGTGCTGGGCTGGGATCCGGCCTTCCGTACCGGCTGCAAGCTGGCAGTGGTGGACGCCACAGGAAAGGTGCTGGATACGAAGGTGATCTATCCCACTGCCCCTCAGAACAAGGTGGAGGAGGCCAAGAAGGAGCTGAAACGCCTGATCGACCGGTACGGCGTCTCCCTGATCTCCGTGGGCAATGGAACTGCGTCCAGAGAGTCTGAGCAGGTGATCGTGGAGCTGATCCGGGAGCTGAACCGGCCCGTCCAGTACGTGATCGTCAACGAAGCGGGAGCCTCCGTTTACTCTGCCAGCAAGCTGGCCACTGAAGAATTTCCCCAGTTTGATGTGGGACAGAGAAGTGCCGCCTCCATTGCCCGCCGCCTTCAGGACCCTCTGGCAGAGCTTGTGAAGATCGATCCCAAATCCATCGGCGTAGGCCAGTATCAGCACGACATGAACCAGAAAAAGCTGGACGAAGCCCTCAGCGGCGTGGTGGAGGACTGCGTAAACCGGGTGGGCGTGGATCTGAACACAGCCTCCGCCTCTCTTCTGGAATACATATCCGGCATTTCCAAAACGGTGGCAAAGAACATTGTGGAATACCGGGAAACAAACGGACGCTTCACCGACAGAAAACAGCTTTTGAAGGTGGCGAAGCTTGGCCCTAAGGCCTTTGAACAGTGCGCGGGCTTCCTGCGCATTACGGACGGGGACAATCCGCTGGACGCCACCAGCGTACACCCGGAATCCTATGCCGCTGCCATGAAGCTTCTTGACCGTCTGGATCTGACTATGGAGGATGTGAAGAAGCTTCAGGCCGAGGCCAAAAAGGCAAAGGCGGCGCTGAAGGCCCAGTCCGGCGCAGGCGGTGCGGGAGAAGGCGGAGCGGGCCGCAGCGCAGACGCTTCCGGGAATGGCCGGAATCATTCTGCCGGAAACAGAAGGAATGGAAACGCCGGGAAGCCTCTGATCCGCAATACCAGCACCGTCATGGGACGCGCCCTTGCCGCCGCCATGGGGATGGATCCGGACGCGGGAGAAGCAGATGGAAGAAAAGGCGGACGGGACGGAAAACAGAATCACGGAAAAATGCAGGACAATGGAGGGATGAACGCACAGGGCATTCGGAAAGACGCCGGAAATGACAGGAACGCAGACGCCCCCCAGGCCGGTCTGGAGCGCCGCATCCCCGACAAAAAGAAGCTGGCCCAGGAGCTGGGGATCGGGGAGATCACCCTTACCGATATCTTAAAGGAGCTGGAGAAGCCCGCCCGTGATCCCAGAGAAAGTATGCCTGCCCCCATCCTGCGCAGCGATGTGCTGGATATGAAGGACTTAAAGCCCGGCATGATCCTTAAAGGAACCGTCCGCAACGTTATCGACTTCGGTGTGTTTGTGGACATCGGCGTGCACCAGGACGGCCTGGTACATATTTCCCGTATCACCGACCGTTTTATCAAGCACCCCCTGGAGGCGGTGAGCGTGGGCGACATTGTGGATGTGAAGGTGCTGGAGGTGGATCCTGCCAGAAAACGGATCTCCCTCACCATGCGGCTTGATAAGGATGAAAAATAAAGACAAACGGACAGCCCCCTTCCGGCCCCGCCGCAGGGGAAAACTTATGGATGAATACCTGCTGATGCTGGCAGCGGTGGCCCTGATCCTGACGGTCTCCTTCGGCCTCACCAGCTATATTGCCAGATACTCTGCCATAGAGGAATCCCTCCAGGCCGCGGACGTGATCTTTGACCAGGCTGTGGACAGGGTGGAGCTTTTTGAGGAGGATATTGACAGCCTGTATATGAATGTGGTCTACAATCCTTCCGTCAGCGCCTTCCTGTCGGCCTCCGGCCTTCCAGGCAGATGGGAGAACCTGGATGGTTTTTGGCAGATGGTAGGAAACAACATGCGCATCAACAGGAGCCTGAAGAACGTTTCCCTCTACAATATGCAGGGGGAGCTGATCGCCGCCAGGGGAGATGTTTTTTTCCCTTGGACGCAGGATTTTGCCTCCAGGCTGCAGGCTTCGGGGACAAATGCCGTCTATTCCGACCGTATTGTGGATAAGCAGACGGGAGAACGGTATTTTCAGGTGGGAATGGCCATTTACGAGGACAGAGACGGGACAGGCTTCGTGCAGAACGGCTCTGCCAGCCTTTTGTTCCATGCGGACAGCCTGCAGGGCATTGTGGACGGAGCGCTTGTGAACGGCGAATCCGGCGTGACGATCCTGGACCGGCATGGAAATGCGGTGGTGAGCGCCGGAGTGTGGAAGGAAGCCTGCAAATGGGAAACCCGCACCCGGGAAAATGAGGAGGATCTGATTTATGTAAGCCCGGTGGGAAATACGGGATGGAGGCTGGTGAGCATTGTGCCCCGTTCCAGCATAACCTCCGGCGTGACCCAGATGCAGAGGGTGAATACCATCACCTATCTGATCGTTCTTGCGGTGATGGCGCTGGTCTGCGCTCTGGTTTACCACCGGATCATCCGCCCCATCAGCCGCCAGACCGCATTCATGGCGGATTTTACCCGGGATACAGGGCGTCGTATCGAGGTGACGGAAAACAATGAGATCGGCGAGCTGGCCAGGAAAATGAACCAGATGCTGGACGACATCGAAGAACTGAATGAGCGCATCGTGGATTCCAGAAAGAAGCTTCTGGAGCTGGAATACGCCAAGAAGCAGACGGAGATGATCGCCTACCGCAGCCAGCTGAACCCTCATTTTCTCTCCAATACCTTCAACTGCATCCGGGGCATGGCGCTCTACCGGGGGGATAAGGACATAGCGGAGCTCACCCTTTCCCTTTCCAGCTTTTTCCGCTACAGCATCCGCGGAGACGAGCTGGTAACGGTGCAGGAGGCGCTGGATAATCTTCAGCACTATGCCAGAATCATTCAGTACCGTTTTAACGGAAAACATCAGGTGCAGGTGGACGCTCCCAGGCAGGTTTTCCTTTTCAGGATCCCCAAAATGCTGATCCAGCCCCTGGTGGAAAACGCAGTGCTCCATGGTCTGGAAACGAAGCTGGACGGCGGAAGGGTGAGCGTGCGCATAGAACTGGAGGAACAGGGAAACACCCTGGAAAACGGAACCTACGCCCGGCCGTCCCGCCGCCTGCGGGTGCGGGTGGAGGACGATGGCGGGGGCATATCGGAGGAGACCCTTGCCTCTTTGCGGGAGGCCATGGCCCAGTACGACCGGGATGGAGCCATCCCGGATAAAAAACACGGTATCGGCGTGCTGAACGCCTACCGCAGACTGCGCCTTTTCTATGCGGATGCGGCAGAATTTCAGATTACAGCCGGGGCGGACGGGGGAACCTGCGTGCAGCTGGCTTTCCCGGTGGAAGATTGATTAACTGAAGCAGGAGGGAACGAGATGTACCATGTATTCCTGGCGGACGACGAGCCCTGGGCCCTTATGGCCCTGAAAAATATGGTCTGCTGGAGCGATTACGGCTTTGCTGTCAGCGGTGAGGCAGAGGATGGCAGACAGGCCCTGGAGCGGATTGAACGCACCGACCCGGATCTGATCATTTCGGATATCAGGATGCCCGGCATGGATGGCCTGGCCCTGATGGCGGCCCTCCGGGAGCTTGGCAGAAAGACCCAGGTGCTTCTCGTCAGCGGCTACACCGATTTTGAATATGCCAGGGAGGCCATGCGCCTTGGCTGCGCCGGATACCTGGTAAAGCCTGTGGAGGAAAAGGAGCTGATCGAATACCTGGAACGCATCCGCCTCCTTCTGGATGAAAAAAAGAGTGAGGGGGGGGGTAAAACCGGAAGCGGATATGGAAGAAGGCTACCTTTCAGAGCACCAGCAGGTGCAGAACATGATCCGCTACCTGCAGGAGAATTATGCCCAGGGGGTGACTTTACAGGTGCTTGCCCGGGAATTTGGCCTGAATGAAAGCTACATCAGCAGCCTGATCAAAAAACAGACGGGCAAGGGCTTTTCCGAGCACCTGACGGAGATCCGCATACAGAAGGCTCAGGAGCTTCTGCGCACCACCAACGACCGGATCGAAACCATCGCGGCCAGCGTGGGCTATCCGGATTATTATTATTTTACCAAGGTGTACAAAAAAACCACCGGGATCAGCCCGGCGGCTTATCGTAGGCTGCTGTGAACAGTAACGGAAACAGAAACCTATAAAATGAAAAAACGAACCTGGCATTATGACTGAAAAAGAGATAAAACACAGCGTATATGTTAAAAAATGCCATATAAATCTGCGTACCATTCATTATATTGTCATGCTTTCATGTGCAAAATCCAAATATGTGACAAAAAGTTCAAAAGAATTTCCATACCGCTCACCCGTGCCGCCCTATACAATAAAGCACATAAGAAGCACTGAGCACAAAGCAGGAAGAGAGGTATGAGTTATGAAGAGACGAATGGCACAGAAAGCATGTGCACTGGCTCTGGCCGGCGCCATGGTATTCGGACTGGCAGCCTGCGGTTCCCAGGAAAGCGCCGATACGGGCGCACCGGCGGAGGGAAGCGCGCCTGCACAGGAGGCAGGGGAGGATACGGCTTCCGCGGGAGAGACCAGCGAGCTCTACTGGTTTTCCGATGTATCGGGCTGGGGGCCTGCAACGGCCAACTGGGCAGCTCCGGAATCCCCTGCAACCAGATATATCGAAGAAAACTTCGGCCTGACCCTGAACATTGAACAGCCGCCCACGGATGCGGCCACCAAGCTGGGCCTGATGATCGCTTCCGGGGACCTGCCGGATCTGATGTCCATTACAGATGTGGATATTTATAAACAGCTTGTGGCAGCAGACAAGGTATGGGATATGCAGACCTTCCTTGAGACCTACGCACCTGACTCCCACCTGCTCACGGATTTTCCCGCGGATATCAAGCAGGCTCTGGTTGATACATACGGTGGATGGTATTCCTACCCCAGCCACATGGAGTCCGCCGACAACAGAAAGCTGTTCCCGCCGGATGACCAGGTATGGGTGGATGTAGTGGAAAAAGGGGATAACGGCTGCATCATGTTCAACAAAGAGATTATGGATGCTCTGGATATTAAGCCCGAAGATGTTCAGACAGAGGAGGGCTTTTATGCGGCCTGTGAGAAGGTGAAGAACTCAGGCTATCAGGTGGATGGACAGAGTGTGGTAACCGTCGGCCTGCAGTGCAACCTGTGGATTGATACCAGCCTGGATGGGATACTTGCCAGAAATTTTGGCGTGGTTCCTGTAGATGAGAATGGAAATTACCGGCACAAGGAGCTGTCCCCCGGATACAAAAACAGTCTGAAATTCGTAAACAACCTGATTCAGAAGGGCTACCTGGATGTGAATACCCTGACCATCGATGAGACGGCATGGAAAACCTATCTGGATGCCAAGAGAGTATTCTGCTGGATCGGCAACCAGGCTCAGCAGGACAAGACCAACATGCCCTGGGTATCCTATGGCCCTATCCTTGCAGCCAACGGCGCAAGACCTGTAACCGGAATCAATCAGTCTGCAGGAACCGGCTGGATCCAGACCCTGGTTTCCAAGGACTGCAAGAACCCTGAAAAGATTGCGGAGCTGCTCACCTGGGCTTCCAGCAAAGAGGGACTGATGCTCAACTACTACGGTGAGGAAGGCGTAGACTACACCGTGGATGAGAATGGAATCGTAACCCGCACAGAGGAAGGCGCGAAGCGTTATGCGGAGGAGTATGACAACAATATGCTGATGTGGCCCTTTGCCAATACCTCCTTTGAGAGAAATACCGAGCCGGTACCGGATCCTGCCTCAAACAGAGGCGTTGAGGTATCCCTGATGCCTGCCATGGGTAAGCATGAGCAGACCTACATCTATGATTCCTCTCTGCTGGGCTTTGAGAACAGCACTGTGATCGAGCCCTCCAGCGATCTGGGAATCAAGCTGTCCCAGGTTAAAACCTATCTGGAATCCCAGAAGGCCAAGATTGCCACGGCAGCTTCCGATGAGGCGTTTGAGACCGAATATCAGAACATGATCGATACGCTCAACAGCTATGACATCACAGCGATCGATGCGGAATACGATAAGGTTTACAAAGAATACTGCGAGAAGAAGGGAAGCAGTATTGAGGATGTGAATGCAGCGCTGTACCAGTAAGGAAAACGCTGAACCAGTTCACCTGGCTGGCGGGGGAGGCACGCGGCAAAGGCTGCCGGGTGTCCCCCGCCTTTTTATGTAAGGCTGCTCATAAGGGCATTCCTGTTTTGAGACAGCACGTTTGAAGGAGGATTTTCTATGAAAAAAAGGAAAGGCTACCGCCTGGGCTATGACAAAGCCACACAGCTCCAGCTTCACACCCTGATGCTTCCGGGAACCCTGCTGATGCTGGTATTTTCCATTGTGCCTCTTTTTGGTCTGATTCTGGCGTTCAAAAATTACAGCGTGATCGAAGGGATCAAGGGCGTTTTCACCAGCCCCTGGTACGGCTTTCAGAACTTTAAGGTGATCTTCGGCAATTTTGACTTTTCCAGAATGCTGGTCAATACCCTGGGGATCAATCTGATCGGAAATGTGGTCAATATTTTCATGGCGATCCTGTTTGCCCTGCTGATCAATGAGATCGTGAACAAAAAGTTTAAAAGCTTTGTTCAGACCGTTACCTACATGCCCCATTTCATTTCCTGGGTGGTATTCGGCGGTATCGTTATGACCATGCTGGACGGGGACGGCGGGCTGCTGAATCAGATCCTGCTCAAGCTTGGCCTGATTCAGGAACCCATCGTTTACATGGCACAGCCCCAATATTTCTGGGCCATTGCCATCATCTCCAATCTGATCAAGGAGCTGGGCTGGAGCACTATTCTGTACACTGCGGCCATTTCCGGTGTGGATCAGGAGCTTTATGAGGCGGCGGATCTGGACGGGGCCAGCAGGGTGCAGAAAATGCTTCACGTTACCCTTCCCTGCATCAAGGGAACCATCGTGATCATGGTGATCTTTGCGGTGGCTGGCATTATGAACAACAATTTTGACCAGCTGTATGTGCTTCAGAACGCCTTCAATATGGAGCGGAGCGAAGTGATCGATACCTATATTTATAAGGTGGGTCTGCAGCAGCTCCAGTTCGGTATGGCTGCGGCAGTGAATATTTTCAAGTCCGTTCTTGCCATTATCCTGCTGACCACCGCCAACCTGGTTTCCAACAAACTGACGGACAGCGGGCTGTTCTGAGCAAAGGAGGTTAAGCCATGAACAAAATCAAATCCAAACGTGAAAAAAGATTTGCAGCTATTCTGACCGTCGTTATGGTTCTGATCATGATCATTACGGTCTATCCGGTGTGGTACTGCTTGATTAACTCCTTAAACAGCGCCCAGAGCATTGCAAAGGACGGCTACGCCATGCTTCTGCCCGGAGAATTTTCCCTGGAAAGCTGGCAGAGTGTGATGAAAAATCCGGAGATCTTCCGGGCCTTTGGAATCACCTTTTCCAGAACCGTGATCGTTACGGTGCTCCAGACCCTGTTTACTGCCATGTTTGCCTACGGCTTTTCCAGGAGCCATCTGACCGGAAAGAAATTCTATACCGTGCTTGGCTTCATCAGCATGTACTTGAACGGAGGCGTGATCGCATATTTTATTCTGTTTAACGCCATGCACATTTACAATACCTACTGGGTATACATCCTTCCGGCGCTGTTCGGAGGCTTTTACAACGTAATCATTTTTAACACCAACTTCAAGGCTATACCGGATTCCCTGTTTGAATCCGCCAAGATAGACGGAGCCGGGGAGTATACGATTTTCTTTAAGATCGTGATCCCGTTGTCCAAGCCCGTTATCAGCGCTCTGGGAATCTTCACTGCAGTGGCTACGTGGAACGATTATACTCAGACATTGTATTATACCAAATCTGCGGAAATTCAGACTCTTTCATACTATATGTTGTCCATCACCAAGGCCAGTGCATCAGCTGCCCAGCTTGGCGAAACCATGAGTGCCGGAGCTTCAGCAGTGCTCACCACGGTATCCAACTCCGCTGCAAATTATAAGACTATTGAACTTGCCTGTATGGTGCTTTCTGCCCTGCCGCTGATCATCATGTATCCGTTCGCTCAGAAGTTTTTTGAAAAGGGCGTGATGGTAGGCAGTGTGAAGGGCTGAGACTGAATCGAATGGAGGACTTCCCATGAAAAAAGAAATCATACTTCCCGCCCCCTTATTCCGCGACCCCATCTACGACTGTCCCACCGATCCTGCCGTGATCTGGAACAGAGAGGAGGAGCAGTGGTATCTGTTTTACACGCAAAGGAGAGCCTCAGACGTACCTATCGGCGTGTCCTGGGTACACGGCACGGCCATCGGTGTGGCCACCAGCCGGGACGGAGCCAAATGGCTCTACCGGGGCACCCTGCAGGGGCTGGACATTGAGAGAGGCCACAATACCTTCTGGGCTCCGGAGATCCTCTGGGCGGAGGGAGCCTATCACATGTACGTGTCCTATATCACCGGTATTCCCACCGACTGGGAATACCCCAGACAGATGCTCCATTATACCTCCCACAACCTTTGGGACTGGCGGTTTGAAGGGCGCATCGACCTGAAATCCGAACGTGTCATCGACGCCTGCGTGTATGAGGTGGCGCCCCATCGGTACAAAATGTGGTATAAGGACGAGGACAAGGAAAGCCGAACCTGGGCGGCGGAAAGCACTGACCTTTACCACTGGGAGGTACTGGGGGAGGAGATTTCCGACTGCGCCCAGGAAGGGCCGAATGTGTTTGAACTGGATGGAAGGATCTGGATGATCTCGGACTTCTGGAAAGGTCTGGCCGTCTATACCTCCCAGGACTACACCCACTGGACGCGCTGTGACAACATTCTGTATGAATCGGGAACCCGTCCCATGGACGTGGGCCTTGGCCACCATGCCGATGTGGTGGTGAAGGACGGAAGGGCTTATATTTTCTATTTCTGCCATCCCTTCGCCTGCGAGAACGGAAAACAGCCGGATGCTCCCGCCATGAGTGAGTGCGGCCGCAATAAGGCGGTGGTGCAGGTGGCGCAGCTTCGCGTGGAAGGGGATAACCTGGTCTGCGACAGGAACGCTCAGGTGAGCTGGGAAATGTGAAGCTGCCGCCTGCTGAAACCAGTAGACGTAACAAAATATACCCCCTGTAAGCGGCCTGATTCTATCCGCCTGTACGATTAAAATACTGCTTTCCGAAGCTGGAGCAAAAAAGTGCTAAGCCATAGGTTAAAATCTATGACTTAGCATTTTATTTCCGCGGGCAGCGAGCCAGGCACCATGTCTGCATGGATATTTGGCGACTGCCACGAGGGTTAAATGCCCCGTTACTTTCACATATGCAGTGCAAAATCCTAAAGGCGGACTTTGAAAAAATGTCGGTTTGAATGTCGGCATATCATTGACTTTTGTCGGTATAATATATAGGATACAAGTAAAGGTGAACCAGAAAAATAGAGGATAACTATATCCGCTGTACAATTCCGTTTGATGCTGACGTTTTGGACAAAATGAAAAACGGAAATGTCGGTTTGAATGTCGGTTTGAACGTCGGTTTGAATAAAACGGAGAAAAAAATGGTTTCTTTATTGATTGAAGACCCGTCATATACTTCGGATGAGCTGGCGGTAAAGATTGGCGTTACCAAAAGAACGATAGAACGAGCATTCACTTCTCTGCAAAACAAAAAAGTCATAGAAAGAATTGGTTCAAAACGCGATGGAAGCTGGATTGTAATAAAATAAACGGATTCAACCTGTTAGGAGGAAAACACATGACTCAGATCACCCCAGACCTTATGCACCGTCTCACCCGCCCGGAGGGCCGTGTGGACGTGGTGCTGGACACCGACACCTACAACGAGATCGATGATCAGTACGCGCTGGCCTACCTGATCAGGTCGGAGGAGCGGATGAACCTGAAGGCCATCTATGCCGCCCCCTTTTTTAATGAGAAATCCACAGGGCCCGAGGATGGTATGGAGAAAAGCTTCCAGGAGATCCACAACATCCTGAACCTGATGGGCAGAGCGGAGCCTACCGCCAACGTTTACCGTGGCTCCCGGAATTACCTGCCTTCAGAGGACACCCCTGTGGTATCCGAGTCTGCTTCCCATCTGGCCTCCTTGGCCATGAACTACACTCCCCAGCGTCCGCTCTATGTGATCGCTATAGGAGCCATCACCAACGTGGCCTCGGCCATACTGATGAACCCTCAGATCACAGACCGCATCGTTCTCATCTGGCTGGGAGGCAACGCCCACCACTGGCCGGACAATCAGGAATTCAACCTGATGCAGGATGTGGCCGCGGCCAGGGTGGTGTTCGGCTGCGGAGCGGCCCTTGTGCAGCTTCCCTGTGCGGGAGTGGTGTCCGCCTTCACCACAGGAGAGGCGGAGCTGAGCGCCTTCCTGAAGGGAAAAAATGCTCTCTGCGACTATCTGGCTGATCTGACCATCCGGCAGGGAAGGCTGGACAGCCCATACGTCTGCTGGTCGAGAGCCATCTGGGATGTGACAGCGGTGGGATGGCTGACCGGAAAGGATACGCCGGAGGAGGGAAAGCAGCCCTTCATGTACGACTGCCTGGTTCCCAGCCCGATTCCCCAGTATGACCACCGTTACAGCTTTGATCCCAACCGTCATATGATCCGCTATGTCTACCACATTAACAGGGACGCCCTGCTCACCGATCTGTTTGACAGACTGACCAGATAGAAGAAGCGCAGGAGGGATGCTCCTGATGGCTTCTGCTTTGTAAAGGAGAACCTCATGAAAATATTGAATTTTGGCTCCCTCAACATCGATAAGGTTTACCACGTACCCCATTTTGTCCGGCCCGGGGAAACGATTTCCTCCACGGACTGCCGGACCTTCCCGGGAGGGAAGGGACTGAACCAGACCATTGCCGCCGCCCGTGCAGGCCATCCCGTTTTCCATGCGGGCTCCATAGGAGCGGAGGGAAGATTTCTGAAGGAACTGCTTGAGGAGAGCGGTGCGGACACCCGCTTTGTCAGGGAGAAGGATACCGTAACCGGGCATGCCCTGATCCAGGTCTCAGGCGATGGGGAGAACTGCATCATCCTTTTTGGAGGGAGCAATCAGGAAAACGACAGGGAATACATAGACGAGGTGCTGGGGGAATTCGGCCAGGGGGATATTCTGCTGCTCCAGAACGAGATCAGTAATCTGGATTACCTGCTGAAGCGGGGCAGAGAAAAGGGGATGAGCATCCTGCTGAATCCATCCCCCATGGACGAGGCCATGAAAAAGGCCGATCTGTCCGCCGTTACCTGGCTGATGCTCAATGAGACGGAAGGCTGCGGACTCACCGGCTGCACAGAGCCGGACCGGATCACAGCCGCCCTGTTAACCAGGCATCCTCACATGAAGGTGATCCTCACCCTGGGAAGTGAGGGTGCGCTCTATGCCGATGCCGGTACGGTGTGCCGCCAGCCCTGCTTCCCGGTAAAAGCGGTGGATACCACGGCGGCGGGGGATACCTTCACAGGCTATTTTCTGGCCGGAGCGGTGGAGGGGATGGAACCGGCGGAGGCGCTTCGTCTGGCGGCAGCCGCTTCCTCCATCACCGTTTCCCGCCCCGGAGCCGCAGTCTCCATCCCCCTTCGCGCAGAAGTGGAGGAGGCCATGCGTGTATAGTATCATAATTATAAATAGAAGGCCTTCGACGGTATGACTGTGCGGGCCAGGCTGTCCAATGGAGGCAGCCTGGCCCGCATTCATTCATAAAATGGATGTAAAAGCTTCACAATTTCTTCAAAAAGTGCTCACGTTTCCTACACACATGGCTGTTAAAGTATACTCATACAAAGCCAACACGACTTTTTCAAATAGATTTCTTTTTCATAACTTGCCGGGGCCCGTAAGGGCGCCGGCCCTCCCTCTTTTTCGGGGGCTTTTTTTATTTCCGCAGGCAGCAAGCCGGGCAGCCATGCCTGCATACATGGATATTTGACTTTGCCCTCAATCCCCTGAATCTTTACCATCCGGATCGGATTTACCGTCCAGATCAGGCTTACCGTCCGGGCCTGCTGCTGTGGAGAATGGGGCTCAGCTTTTTGTACACCAGCATGGTGATCAGGGAAACCACGCCGCCCTTTAGCAGATTCATGGGAGCCACGGCGAATACCACCAGCGTGGTGACGCTGTTGATGGCCGGATTGATGGCATGCCCCATGTCGATGATGGATTCCAGAGGCATTCCATAGAGCTGGGCAAACTTGGGCAGCAGGTATACCGCATTGAAAAAAGTACCGAATAGGGTGAGCACCGCCGTTCCCACCACACATCCTATCAGCGCGCTTTTCTTGTTTTTTCGGAAAAGATACAGGACAGACGCGGGCAGCAGGAAGCTGCAGCCGATGATAAAGTTGGCCAGATCCCCTACAAAGGCGGTGGAGGTGCCCTTAAAAAGAAGCTTCAGGACGATCTTGCACAGCTCGATCAGAACCGCCGCCACAGGGCCGAAGGCGAAGGCCCCGATGAGAGCGGGCAGCTCGCTGAAATCCATTTTGTAGAAGGGGGGAGCGAAGGGAACTGCAAAATCCAGAATGTGGAGCACGGCCGCGATGGCGGAAAATACGCCGATGAAGGCGATCTTCCTGGTGGTCAGGATCCGCTCCCGGGAACCGTGCCTTTTCTTTTCCGCTCGCTCTGCAATCCAGGCAATGGCCGTCATAGCTGCCGCCAGTCCCAGAAATTCCAATGCAAAGATCAGATTGTCCATTACCGTTGCAAAAAAATGATTCATATATCTGCCTCCATGCCAAAGCGCTGCGGCCTTGGCTCAACGATGAAGGGTAAATTCTTCTTTGAAAAATAAAAGATGGCACTGCATGGCCGCCTTCAAAGAGGCGGTATCGGAGCTTCAGACTGTGGGCAGTATAGGAAAACGGCACAAAAAAGCCCCGGAGCTTTCTGCCATTCTCCGGGGACTGCGCATTTTCTGAACGTTCCTCCGCATCCCCTGTCAGCCTGGGGAACTGCGGCCGTCATGCTTCTTCTTCCATCCAGACTGTACTGTCGGTTCCGGATTCTGACCGGATCAGCCGCCGGGAGACGCATATGCAGACTCCCGGGCGGGTCGCGGACTTATCTGCCCTTCCTTTTGGAAAAACAGCTTCACCGCCGGTAGGGAATTTCACCCAACCCTGAAGAAATTTACCTTTATTCAACTGTTACACCTCTATCATAGCAGGAAAAATGCCGGTGTCAATGAAAAACTGCGCGCTCCCTTACACTTGACTTTTAGAAAAAATTAAGAAAAACTTAAAAGAACCCACCCGTATTTTTTGAATTCCATACTGTATGATACATTGCAATGGGCGATCCCTGTGCCTGACGGATGGGATTTTTGTCAAAAGACGGCTTCAAAACGACATTTCAGAAGTAATCCGTTGGAAGATGCAGGATTTCCATTGACTTTTTTCATAAAAACAGTATTATTGTATTGTTTGATTCATACACCGGGCGCAAGTATTCTTTTCGGGCAGACAGAGGCTTCGCATCGGTTAAAAGAAAAGACGAGGTCAGATTATGAGTGCATTGGTTGAAGTGAGGGATATGTGCAAGGTCTACAATCCTGGCGAGAATGAGGTGCGGGCTCTGGATCATGTGAACGTTACCATCGAAGAAAATGAATTTGTGGCCATCATCGGCCATTCCGGCTCAGGCAAATCCACCCTGATGAATATGCTGGGCTGTCTGGATGTTCCCACCAGCGGAACCTATCTGCTTCACGATCAGGACGTGTCAAGGATGAGCGACGACGAGCTTTCCGACATCCGCAACCGGGAGATCGGCTTTATCTTTCAGGGGTTCAACCTGATCCCCAACCTGACGGCCCTTGAGAATGTGGAGCTTCCTCTGATCTACAGGGGAGTGGGCAAGAAGGAGAGGACGGAGCTGTCCAGACAGGCCCTGATCAAGGTGGGGCTGGAAGCACGTATGACCCACAAGCCCTCCGAGATGTCGGGCGGACAGCAGCAGAGGGTGGCTATTGCCAGAGCCATTGCCCAGGCCCCTCCGGTGATCCTGGCGGACGAGCCCACGGGAAATCTGGATTCCGGTTCCACTGTGGAGATCATGGGGATCCTGAAGGAGCTTCACCGGGAGGGAAGAACCGTCATCATCATCACCCATGACAACGACATTGCGGCCCAGGCTCCCCGCGTCATCCGTATTAAGGACGGGCATGTGGTGGAGGATTACACCCAGGCTGCAGGCATGTAGGCATATAGACTCGGGCTTTGCCGGGGAAACGTTGTTTTTGGTACATTTCACCGAAAGGAAGGTTACACAGTACAATGAACGATTTGGAAAAAGACACGAAGGCTGAACAGAGAGCGGAAGAGCAGGCTGCTCAGAAAAAAGAAAAGAAGGCGGAAAAGAAACGCAGGAAGCAGGAAAAGGCGGGATCAGGTAAAGGGAAGAAGAAAAAAACGGGGCTGATCATTGCGCTTGTCCTGGCAGCCCTTTTTGTGGGATATTCGGTGGTATCCAGCGTGATTGCCAAGAACACTCCCATGCAGGTGACAACCATCACCGCATCGCTGGGAAATGTGGAGGAAACCCTTTCCACCAGCGGGACTGTGAGCAGTGAGCAGAGCAGAACCTACTACGCACCCGTCGGAGCATCCATCTCTCAGATGCCCATTCAGGTGGGAGATGAGGTGAAGGCGGGAGATCAGCTTGTGGTTTTTGACACGGCTGACCTGGAGAATCAGAGCGCAAAGGCACAGCTGGAGGCCTCCGCAGCCTCCAACAGCTACAGAAGCGCCCAGTATCAGAGTGATAAGAACCAGTCTGAATACAATGAAGCCACCATCGGCCTGGAGGAGCTGAAGACGCTGGCCCAGCAGCAGGAGCAGTACGTGCAGGGGCTGACCTACCAGCTGGAGGATGCACAGCAGAAGCAGAAGGAGAAGCTTCAGGACTGGCTGGGCAAGCTGAATATGGAGCTGGAGATCCAGAACAACAAGCTGTCCCAGCCGCATGATGAGGAGACCAGGGAAAGGATCGAGGAAATCATTCAAAACCTGAACAACAGCATCCGCGAGACCAGCAATCAGATCAGCGACCTGTCCATGTCTGAAGAAATGAAGGCCAGGGCGCGTCAGATTGATGCGGAGAAAAAGAAGCTGGAGGATATGAACGAGGAGATCAGCCGCAGAGAGGGCAAGGAGTCTTCCTCCGAAGCGGGAATTACAGATCCTTATGCAAAACAGCAGCAGGCGGATAATATGAAGAGCGCCCAGATCACGGCCGGAGAGGCCGCCAATGATCTGGAGCTGGCCAGAGAGGGCGTTACAGCGGAATTTTCAGGCATCGTAACCAGAATTGGGGCGGCGCCTACAGGGGAAACCGCATCACCCACCGGCAGCCTGGAGGGAGCCGCTGTAGCAGCAGGGGCAGAACTGTGCACGATTGAGAGTAATGAGCAGGTGATGGTGGGCATTGAAGTGACCAAGTATGATCTGGCCAAGATAGAAGTAGGACAGAAGGCGGAGATCACCATATCCGATAAGACCTACGAGGGCCAGGTTTCCAAGATCAACAAGGTGGCGGGTACCAATGCTCAGGGCTCTTCCGTGGTAGGAGCGGAGATCCATATTAATAATCCTGATTCCGATATTTTCCTGGGAGTGGAGGCCAAGGTGCTGATCCACACTGCACAGGCAGAAAATGTGGTAACACTCCCCGTCGAGATCGTCAATACCGACAAGCAGGGAGATTTCTGCTACGTGGTGGAAAACGGAGTGGTAACTATGAGAAGGATCACTACAGGCATTTCCTCCGACACTATGGTTGAGGTGAAGGAGGGGCTGAAGGAAGGGGATCAGATCCTTTATGATATGACAGGAACGATCACAGAGGGAATGAAGGTGCAGGCTGTGCCCATGGATACGGCCGGCCTTGGCACAGGAGCGGATGACCCTTCCTCCGCTGATGCGCCTGCGGAAGAGACGGAGACAACAGCGGAGACTGAAACGGCTTCCGGTCTGGATGAGCCCTCTGCGGCTTCTGCGGATGCGGCTGAGGAAGCCGGGGAAATGGAAGAGGCTGGATCAGAGGAAGGCTCTGAAACCGCAGAGTCAGAGACAACAGAGGAAAATACTGCCCGGTAGTCCGAGACAGAATCAGGATTTCACACAGAAGGAGGATTTACCGTGGCACAGGCATGGGAATATATCAAGATTGCCCTGATGAACATCAGGAGCAACAAGGGCCGTTCCATCCTCACCATGCTGGGAATCATTATAGGAATCACCTCGGTGATCATGATTATTTCCATTGGTGACGGTGTGAAGGGCCAGGTCAACGACGAACTGAATGCCATGGCCGGAGGGCTGATCGGCATTTATGTGAACAACGAGTTTGGCGAGGAGGAGGTCTATTTCAACGAGGATGACTTTGAGGCCGTCCGGGAGCGCGTTCCCGGCGTCAAGGGAGTCACACCCGTCTATACGATGTATGGAAGCGCCATCGGCAAGAAGGGAGAGTTCACTGCCTACGTCAGCGGCGGAACGGAGAGCATGGAATTCTACCAGAGCGAACCTATTATTGCAGGCAGATACTTCAGCGCCAGCGATTACTATTCCGGAAACAAGGTATGCGTCATTCCGGAGCAGGCGGCCAAAAAGCTGTTCGGGACCACGGATGTGATAGGGCTTACCCTGGAGGCTTCCCTTTACGGAGTGACCCAGGAGCTGAAAATTGTGGGGATCCGTCAGGACAGCGCCTCCGCCCTGTTCAGCATGTACGGGGATATGATCAATATTGAGATCCCTCTGTCCACACTGAGCTCAGGCTTCGGAGCCTATTTCGGGGATTTCACCGATTTTATGGTGATCAGCGAATCCCCCGCCCAGTCTGTACAGGTGGCACAGAACACCATCAACCTGATGGAGGCCCGCCACGATGTGAGAGGAAAAGGAGTGATCCAGGTGCAGAACATGCAGGATCAGATTTCCCAGATCAACAGCGTGCTGGGAAGCATTTCCATTTTTGTGGTGATCGTTGCCGCCATCTCCCTTCTGGTGGGAGGTATCGGTGTAATGAACATTATGCTGGTGTCCGTGACCGAGCGGACCAGGGAGATCGGAATCCGTAAATCCCTGGGAGCCAGGACCAGCTCCATCCTGCTCCAGTTTCTGTCCGAATCCGCCATTATCACCCTTCTGGGGGGAGTAATCGGGATCATTCTGGGCGTGGCGCTTGCCACCGTAATCGGAGGAGCCATCGGCTTTGCAGCCCGTGTGCAGGTGGGAACCGTTCTGTTCGCTTCCATCTTCTCAGCGGGTGTGGGTATTTTCTTCGGTATCTATCCCGCCAGGAAGGCGGCACGTCTCAGCCCCATCGAGGCGCTCCGGCATGAGTAAAAAGAGCTGCCGGCGTCAGAAAGCTTGAGGAAAATCCGGCTTCCGGCTGGGACTTGCGGAATTTTTATTTTTCAGTATAATATAGAAGTACCTGGAAAAAGCACCTGCCTTTGCGGGTGCTTTGTTAAGTTTACTGGCCGGATTTGGAAAGGAAACGAAGGACGACATGGAACTGGAATTTGATGTAAAGATTGATGCGGGCATTCTTTATGATTATATGCTTCACCACACCTTTACCAGCTTTGCCGGAGTGCTGGGGGCTGCTGTGGGCGCCCTGATGGTGGTGGGCTTTGCAATGACGGGGAAGTTTTTGTACCTGATCGCAGGGCTGGTGATCCTGCTTTACCAGCCGGGCAGCCTGTATCTGAAGGCGAAGCGCCAGGCGGCGAACCCGGCGTTCAGGGAAGCCCTCCACTACCGGATCACGGAGGAGGGGGTGGAGGTATCCCAGGGAGAGGCGCAGGAGTTTCAGGCATGGGATACCATGTATAAGGCGGTTTCCACCGGGAGAAGCATTGTCCTGTATACCAGCCGGATCAATGCCTGCCTGTTTCCCAGGCGGGATCTGAAGGAATGCCAGACGAAGGTGATTGAGATGATTTCCACCCATATGCCTCCCCGGAGGGTCAATATCAGAATGTGAGGATTTCCATGAGACAGATAGAAGAGATAGCCAGCTTTTCTCCCCGGGAGACCTATGAACTGGGAGAGCGGATCGGAAGAGAGGCCCGGCCCGGCCAGCTTTACACCCTGATCGGTGATCTGGGCGTGGGCAAGACTGTATTCACCCAGGGGGTAGCCGCCGGACTTGGCATCACCGAACCGGTAAACAGCCCCACCTTTACCATTCTCCAGATTTATGAGGAGGGGCGGATGCCCTTCTACCATTTTGACGTTTACCGGATCGGGGATCCGGAGGAGATGGAGGAGATCGGTTACGAGGACTGCTTCTATGGTGAGGGGCTGTGCCTGGTGGAATGGGCCAATCTGATTGAGGAGCTGCTTCCTCCGGTCTACACGGAGGTGCGGATCGAGAAGGAGCCTGCCAGGGGCTTTGACTACCGCAGAATCACTCTTACGGAAAAGCAGAAGTAGCTTACGGACTACCGCAAAATCACTCTTACGGAAAAGCGAAGGCGGCGGTTCAGCCCGCGCGGACCGGCAGCAGGCTGCTTCAGGTGGGTAAACTGTTACTTAGAATGGAGATAGAATCATGAAAATACTTGCAATAGACAGCTCTGGCCTGGCGGCCAGTGTGGCGGTGGTGGAGGATGACTGCCTGATCGCCGAGTACACCACCAATTATAAAAAGACCCATTCCCAGACCCTGCTTCCCATGCTGGATGAAGTCAGGAAAATGATCGAGCTGGATCTGCCCTCCATAGACGCCATAGCTGTAGCGGCGGGCCCAGGCTCCTTCACCGGACTGCGCATCGGCTCCGCCACTGCAAAGGGGCTGGGCTTTGCTCTGGATAAACCGCTGATCGGCGTCCCCACAGTGGATGCTCTGGCCATGAACCTGTACGGGACGCAGGACATCGTCTGTCCCATCATGGACGCCAGAAGAAATCAGGTTTATACGGGAGTCTATACTTTTGAGCCGATGCAGACGGACGGGTACAGAACCAGCTTCCGCCTGCATACACTCAAGCCCCAGTGCGTGGTTCCCATAGAGACCATTACAGAACAACTCAACCATCTTTCCAGGCCGGGTAATGTGATTTTTCTGGGAGACGGCGTCCCTGTGTTTGGAGAACGTCTGGAAGCGCTGATGGAACGCCCCTTTTCCCTGGCTCCTGCCACCCAGAACCGTCAGCGGGCCGGTGCGGTGGCTTTGCTTGCCTTTGAGTACGCGGCACAGGGATGGATGCAGCCTGCGTGGCAGCATGTGCCGGAGTACCTGCGCCCCTCCCAGGCCGAGCGCCAGCGCGAGGAAGCAAAGGAAAAGTTCGGCGAGCAGGAGGCGGATCAGAGAATACGCAAAGGGCTCACCTCATGCTGATCCGCAGGATGATGCGGGATGATCTGGAGCAGGCCGCTGCCATAGAGCTGGAATGCTTCGGCAGGGAAGCCTGGTCGGTACAGGCCTTTGCCGATGCTCTGAACAATCCCGCGGCCCTGTATCTGTGCGCGCAGGAGGAGGCTGCGGCGGAGACGTCCTCTGATGCGGCCGGCAGCCCTTCTCTCTGCGGCTCCATCTGCGGCATTTGCGGTATCTGGCAGTCCTTTGAGGAGGGAGAGATCATGAACGTGGCTGTCCTTCCCTCCCACAGAGGGCGGGGGACTGCATCCGCGCTGCTGGCCCGCCTTTTTGAGGAGGCAGGCCGGATGGGCGTCCTGGATTTTACCCTGGAGGTGCGGGAAAGCAACCTCCCGGCCATCCGCCTCTATGAATCCGCAGGCTTTGCCGTGGAGGGCGTGCGCAGGAATTTTTACGATCACCCCAGGGAAAACGCCCTGATCATGTGGAAAAGGCATGGCTGAGTGATCTGCCAAGACCGCCTTTCAGGCAGCGGGCTGTCTGAACCAACCGCCCCCTGTCGGGGCATTCCGCTTCGGCGGAAGATTTTACCTCCGCACTCTTTTTCCTCTTCTGTTATAATGAAGAAAGCGCCGCTCAGCGTCAGGAAAAGCGGGGCTGCTGTTTACCGGTTTGCCGGTGAACGGTAATGAAAGCCCTGCCGCGCCGGCGTACACTTGAACAGCCTGTACAGGAAAGGAGAGGAACATGCGGATCTATCAGGACGAACAGCGCCTCAGACTGGAGAAAGTATACTGTAACCGATGTGGACGAGAGCTGACAATAAAGAACGGTCATTTGATGGAAGGCTGCCTGGAAGCCAGTCCTTCTTTTGGATATTTCAGTGAAAAAGACGGCCTGACCTATCATTTTGACCTGTGTGAAGCCTGTTTTGACATACTGCTGGAAGAGTTTGCGATTCCGCCGCAGATTACGGAGGAGTGCGAATATCTGTGAACCGGCGGAGAATGGAGTAAGACAAAATTATGCTGGATGTATGCTTGCTGGGAACCGGAGGAATGATGCCGCTGCCTCACAGATGGCTCACCTCCCTCATGGCCCGTTACAATGGACAAAGTATCATGATCGACTGCGGCGAGGGAACCCAGATCGCCATGAAGGAGAAGGGATGGAGCCCCAAGCCTGTGGACATCATCTGCTTCACCCATTACCATGCCGATCACATCAGCGGCCTGCCCGGTATGCTGCTCACCATGGGCAACGCGGAACGCACAGCCCCCCTGCTGCTGATCGGCCCGAAGGGGCTTACCAGAGTGGTGAACGCCCTGCGCGTCATCGCGCCCGAGCTGCCCTTTCCCATCGAATGCAGGGAGATTTCGGATCATGAGGAAACCTTTGCCTTTGAAGGCTTCCGCATTGAAGCCTTCCGCGTCAACCACAATGTGACCTGCTTTGGCTACAGCATTGTGATCGACCGTGCCGGACGTTTTCAGCCTGAACAGGCCAGAGAGCTCCAGATCCCTCAGAGGTATTGGAGCCGCCTGCAGAAGGGGGAGGTTATCCAGGACGGGGAGAGCCGCTATACCCCTGACATGGTGCTGGGAGCGCCCCGCAAGGGGATCAAGCTCACCTACTGCACCGACACCCGCCCTACGGAAAGCATTGTAAAAAATGCCTCCGGCGCGGATCTTTTCATCTGCGAGGGCATGTACGGAGAGCCGGAGAAGAAGGAAAAGGCAAAGGAGTACAAGCACATGACCTTCCTGGAAGCCGCCGATATGGCCAAACGCGCCAGGGTGCGGGAAATGTGGCTTACCCACTACAGCCCCTCCCTGGTTCGCCCGGAGGATTATATGGACGGCGTCCGCCGCATTTTTCCGGCGGCCTATGCAGCCAGGGACGGGAGGAGCGTGGATCTGCTTTTTGATGAGGATGAAGAATCATGACGAAAGAAAATATCAGCATTCTGGCCATTGAGAGCTCCTGTGATGAGACGGCCGCCGCGGTGGTGAGGGACGGCAGGGAGGTTCTGTCCAATGTGATCTATTCCCAGATCGACCTTCATACCCTGTACGGGGGTGTGGTACCCGAGATCGCATCCAGAAAACATATTGAGAAGATCAATCAGGTGGTGGAGAAAGCGCTGTCCGACGCCCATACCACCCTTCAGGAGGTTTCCGCCGTCGCCGTCACCTACGGCCCCGGTCTGGTGGGCGCGCTTCTGGTGGGCGTCTCCGCCGCAAAGGCCATGGCCTTCGCAGCAGGGAAGCCCCTGGTGGGAGTGCATCACATCGAAGGGCACATCAGCGCCAATTATATCGAAAATAAAGATCTGCAGCCGCCCTTTCTCTGTCTGGTGGTATCCGGCGGCCACTCCCATCTGGTGCTGGTAAAGGACTACGGCGAGTATGAGATCATAGGACGTACCAGAGACGACGCGGCAGGAGAAGCCTTTGACAAGGTGGCCCGCGCCATTGGCCTGGGATACCCTGGCGGCCCCAAGGTGGACCGCCTTTCCCGGGAAGGCAATCCGGATGCAATCGCTTTTCCCAGAGCCCAGTTGTCCGACAATCCCTACGATTTCAGCTTCAGCGGTTTGAAATCCGCCGTACTTAATTATCTGAATTCCTGTGAAATGAAAGGCGTAGAGGTAAACAGGGCCGATGTGGCGGCCTCTTTTCAAAAAGCCGTGATCGATGTGCTGGTAAGCCATTCCATGGAAGCTGTTTCCCGGTACGGTCTGGACAAATTTGCCATCGCAGGGGGAGTGGCCTCCAATTCCTCTCTCCGGGCAGCCTTTGAGCAGGCCTGCGCCAGCCGCGGTCTGTCCTTTTACCATCCCTCGCCGATCTACTGTACAGACAACGCTGCCATGATCGGCGCGGCCGGATATTATGAATATGTCAAGGGAGTCCGCCACGGATGGGATCTGAACGCAGTTCCCAATCTCAGGCTGGGTGAACGCATCTGAAAAGTGAACGCATCTGAAAAGTGAACGCATCTGAAAAAAGAGGGGAGCGGGTGAAGGATGACAGACTATTGCGGAAACAAAGCAGATCACAAAGAGAAAACAGCGGCCATCGTACTGGCCGGCGGCAGGGGGAAACGGATGAACAGCCAGATTCCCAAGCAATACCTGCCCCTTGGGGGAAAACCGGTCCTCTATTATTCTCTGAAAGCCTTCCAGGACAGCTTTGTGGACGAGATTATCCTGGTGGCAGAGGCAGGGGAGGAGGAAAACTGCCGCAGGCAGATTCTGGAGCCCTATGGCTTTACCAAGGTGAAAGCCGTCGCACCCGGAGGCGCGGAGCGTTTTCATTCTGTGGCAAACGGAATCAGGGAGGTGTCTGCGGACTGCAGCTATATTTTCATTCATGACGGCGCCCGCCCCTTTGTCGATCAGAGGATTCTGGAGGATGCCCTGGAGCAGGTGCGCATCCACCATGCCTGTGTGGCTGCCATGCCTGTTAAGGATACCATCAAAATAGCCGATGAAAACAATTTTTCCCTTTCCACACCCCGACGCGACCGGGTGTGGCTGATGCAGACCCCCCAGGTGTTCGAGGCGTCCCTGATCCGCCGGGCCTATGAGAAGCTGCCCGAAGAACTTCCCCATCTGCAGCAGGAAGGTATACAGATCACAGATGACGCTATGGTGGTGGAGACTCTCCTGCACCAGCCTGTCCGTTTTTTTCAGGCCTCCTATGAGAACATTAAAATCACCACGCCGGAGGATCTTCTCATTGCCGATACTATATTAAGGAAGAGAGAGCGGATGCGCCCCCAAGCCGCCCGCAATAACGAGTAACTTGAGCAAAAGGAGCTGCGAAGCAGCAGAAAGGCCCGAAGGCGCGTTTTGTGGAGCGGCTTGCTGCGGCTCCGTGGGCGCAGGCTGAACTATTACAATTTATAAAAAGGGACTCAAAAATTTGTAAAAAAAGTGTTGACACCAGAGAGGGTTTCGACTATAATAACTTTTGCACTGCTGAGGAACACAAAGTTCTGAATGAACAAGCCTTTCCAATAAGCAATGTATCAGCGATAGTGAACAGCCCGGGATGTTGGCCGGTGGAACTGAATATACACTGTCTGTATGATGACGAAATGGAGAGGTATCGAAGTGGTCATAACGAGGCGGTCTTGAAAACCGTTTGTCCGCAAGGGCGCGTGGGTTCGAATCCCACCCTCTCCGCTGGCGAATTACCGCCGAATGATATATGAGTTGAGTGATCAGCTTGCTTGGAGAAGTACCCAAGAGGCCGAAGGGACACCCCTGGAAAGGGTGCAGGTCGTTAATAGCGGCGCGAGGGTTCAAATCCCTCCTTCTCCGCTTGTGATTCTTACAAATAAAACAAAAAGAATTGCAAAAAAGTGCTTGACAAAAGAAGCGGCAGATGATAAGATGTCAACTGTTGCGGCCGACAAAAGCGGCACGGACCGGCAGGG
>CAUWLJ010000011.1:0-56605 GCA_963559585.1 uncultured Eisenbergiella sp.
GCGAAGCCGAATCGAGCCATCCGCCCCCGCGAGAGAGGCGAAGCCGAATCGAGCCATCCGCCCCCGCGAGAGAGGCGAAGCCGAATCGAGCCGTCCGCCCCCCGCGAGAGAGGCGAAGCCGAATCGAGCCCCCGCCGCCCCCCACGAGAGAGACAAAGCCAACTCGAGCCACCCCCCCCAACAGGAGACCCCCAAAATGAACCAACACCCCACCCCCCACCCCCCCATCCAACCCAACAAAGCCGGCCACCCCTCAAAGAAATGGCTCCTCACCTTCCTCCTCACCTTCCTCACCCTCACTCTATCCACAGCCGCCCTCACCATTTTCATCGACCCCTTCTTCCAATACCACGCCCCGCTCCCTGCCTACCCCTACAAGGTAGACAACCAGACCAACCAGAACCCCGGCCTGGCCCGCCACATGCAGTACGACAGCGTCCTTTTAGGCTCCTCCATGACGGCCAGCTTCGACCTGACCTGGTTTACCGAGCTCCTTGGACGCAGCACCATCAAACTCAGCTACAACGGAGCCTACCCAAAAGACGAAGCCAACATCATGGACATCATCTTTGAGGCCAAAGGAGACACCATCAAAACCATATACATGGCCATAGACCAGAGCACCTTCTCAGCTGACACCCAGACCACCAAATACCCCGTGCCCGAATACCTCTATGACCGCAATCCTTTTAACAACACAGAATACCTCTTGAACAAAGACGTACTCCTCAACTACATCTTAAAGCCCCTGGCCGACCCCACCGAACGCACCGACTGGAACCAGCTTTACAAACCCTGGTGGACAGACCAGTACTACACCAAGGCCAACGTCCTCATGTACTACCGCCCGGCGGAAGAACAGAAAATCCCCATGCCCGCCGACGCCTTCCTGCCCGGAACCGCCGCCAACCTGGAGGAAAACATCCTTCCCTATATAGAAGCCCACCCGGAGACAGAATTCGTCTTTTTCTACCCGCCCTACAGCATCCTCTACTGGAACGACGTCACCCGCCAGAACCAGCTGGACGCCGTAATCACCCAGATGAACGCCCTGACAGAACGCCTCCTTGCCTATGACAACGTGCGCATGTTCTGCTTCCAGGATCAGGAACAGATCGTCTGCGACCTGAACAACTACGCCGACTATACCCACTACCACGCGGACGTCTGCCGCTACATCGTGGAATGCTTTGCAGACGGAACCTGCGAACTGACACAGGACAACTACCGGCAGGCCTTTGACCGACTGGCAGAGCTGGCCGCCGGATACGACTACGAAGCCATCTACGACAACTGGTACGAATAAACCTGTAGCCGTTCAGCGGGCGCCCCTGGCTGCCGGCAGGCTCCCGCAGCCCCACAGGGCACTCCTCCGGGGCCTTCCGCTGAACCGTTACCCCAAAGAAAGGCCTGATTATGAATACGATCCTTCAAATAACCACCATGTTTGCGGCTCTCATTGCAGCCCCCTTCTGCATCGGCCTCCTGCCTGCCCTGGCCATGCCGGGAGAGCACACCGCCTGGAGCCCCCTTGCGGGAAAAGAAAGGAATGTCCCAGCCTCCACCGGCGCGGAGAAGAACATCGGCCGTCTCCTTTTGTCCGCCATTACCGGACGCAGGCCGGTCAGCGTCTGCCCTACAGCCATCTACGTGGCCGGACTTCTTCTGGAGCTGGCCCTTTTCCAGATCATAGCAGTACCCGTCATCATCTATAAGCCCTGGGGCTTTTCCCGGCTTGTGACCCTGTATACCGTACTGCTTGCCGTCCTGTCCCTGGCCGGGCTCCTGGCCGGCTTCCCGGTGCTGCGCGGCCTGCTCATCGACCTTCGCGCCCTCTGGGACAAAAGAACGGAGACCAGACGAGCCAAAGCAGCCGGTTCAACAGGAGCAACAGAAAAAAGAAGGGACGGCCTCAGCCTGGAAACCGCCCTGTACTGGCTGATTGCCGCCGCCCTGCTTCTGTTCCAGATGTATATGGCTTTCTCCCGCGCTTTCTTCGACGGAGACGACGCTTACTACGTGGCCCAGTCCGTGATCGCGGAGCAGACCGACGTGCTCTATCGGATCCTGCCCTATACGGGGCTGTCCACTCTGCTGGACTGGCGGCATGCCCTGGCGGCCCTGCCCATATGGGAGGCCTGGCTGGCAAGAATCAGCGGGATCCATCCGGCTATCATTGCCCACACCGTCCTGCCCCTGGTGATCCTTCCGGTCACCTACATGGTTTATTTCCGCATCGGTATGCGCCTTTTTCACTGCGACAGCAGAAAAACAGCCATGTTCCTGATCCTGGTAAATCTGCTTCAGATTTTCGGAAACACCTCCATCTACTCAAGCTCCACCTTTTTCCTGATGCGTACCTGGCAGGGAAAATCCATCCTCTGCAACCTGGTGTTTCTGACCACCATCTGGATCCTGCTCCGCCTCTGGGATGAAAAAAAAGCAGGAAGCGATGAAGGAGCGTCCAGCCAGGCAGGCTGGTGGGTGCTTCTGTGCGCCAACAATACGGTGGCCGCCATGGCCACTACCATGGGAGCCTTCCTGATCGGCCTGTTTATCGCCGTGGCCGGCCTGGTCATTGCCCTGAGACAGAAACGTCCCCGGGTGCTTCCTGCGCTGGCGGCCACCTGCATTCCCTGTCTGGTGTACCTGGCCATCTACGCTTCCATTGTGATGTAGAATGTTAATGTATTCGTCAGGATAGAATCTGCGAAGACTGGCGCTTTCCGGCCTGCCGGCAAATGCTGATCAATATTCTGAAATGGAGATGAATGTATGAGAGAAATTGTGAATACCCTTTTGGACTACAGCGGCAGCGGCATTTACCCCTTCCTGTTTCTGGCGGCGCTCGTGTACCTTCTGATCACGGAAAAGGACAGGAAAGTCCGCCTGATCCTGGTGGAAACCTCTCTGGCGGTTACCCTCCTTTTCTTTTTCCCTCTTTTTAAGATGGTGGTGGAGAAGGTGGAGGAGGCGGGAACCTATTACCGGATCCTGTGGCTTCTGCCTATGACTGTGGTCATCGCCTATGCGGGAGTGAAGGTGATCGGAAAGCATACCAGGGCCGGCCTGGCGGTTCTGGCGGCGGTGTGCATTCTGGGAGGAGACTATGTGTACGACAATGTGAACATTTCAAAAGCCCAGAACCGTTATCATCTGCCTGACGAGGTGATCGCCATCTGCAACCTGATCATGCCGGAGGAGGACGAGGAGAGGGTCTGGGCCGTTTTTCCTGCCGAACTGATCCATTTCGTGCGCCAGTACACCTCGGAGATTCAGATGCCCTATGGAAGGGACATGCTGGTGGACAGCTGGGGCCATTCCAAACATCCTCTTTTTGCCCTGATGGAGGCGGAAACAGTGCCCGTGGAGCTGCTGGCGGAGCTGGCCGACGACTATGGCGTGAACTATATTATTCTGAACAAAGCAAAGCCCCGGTCCGGCGAGCCCGGGGAATACGGGCTGGAGCGGATCGGGGAGATCGGCGGATACGACGTATACCGCAATATGGATGTGAAGCTCTGGAAAAAGGAGGAGCTGGGATAGAAGGGACGGCGCCGGGCCGCGGTTCTGTTCCCTGGCTTAGTCCCTATTCCTTCTTTTCGATGAAAAAGATTTCTTCGGCGAACCGCTCTGCAACCCGCTTCCGTCCTTCTTTGGTCAGATGGAAGCCGTCTGTAAGGAGCCCGTCAAAGTTCAGCTGATTCACGGTGCCGTAATAGTTGTCCAGAATGCTGACTCCGTTGGCAGTGGCCACATCAATCTCGTGCAGCACGTAGTCGGCCAGCACGCCGTTGCCAAAGTCGGTGGTATCGCTGTTCACCATTTCGCCGTTCTCATCCGGGAACTGGCCGTAGGAGGGGGAGAGCACCACCAGACGGATGTGGGGAAAGGTCTGCTGAATGTGCTGGAGAGAAGCGTTCAGCGCACCGTTCCAGGTGAGCAGATTGATGTCGTTGTTTACATCCATCACAGGCCGTTCATCCCTGTAGTCGCTCAGGTCGTACATAATGACGATCATGTCTACAGCAGAAAAGTCTACCTTTTTTAATGTGTCCAGCGCTTCCCCTGCATTGGCGCTCTGCTCCCCCATAAGTCCGGCGGCATGCTCCATCAGGGCATAATCCCCGCTGCAGAAGGAGGCCGTGGTCAGGTACAGGCTGAGGGCATCCTGGGGAAAGCTGTCCGAGTATTCCTGATTTTTCATGGAAAGATAGGAATTCGGGAAGGCGCAGTTATGGACGGTGGCTCCCGTCAGAGAGGCAATCTGTGCGGCAAGCCCGTCCGGGCCCCGGTCGTCTGCAAAAGGGGCGTTGCCCAGGCAGACGATGGTATCAACGCCGTCATCCTCATGGCCCTTCAGCAGCTCCGGATCCAGCGGCTGGATATAATCCAGAGCCTCCATGTCAAATTCGGAGGTATCCTCATTGGGATCGTATCCGGAATCCTTCCCGATGTTCCAGATGGCAAGGCGGACGGCAGCAAACACGAACAGAAAGGCAATGATGCCGGCGATGGCATAATGAAAATAGGTTTCCCGCCGGTGGCGGCTTCGCTTCTGCCTGTCCTCCTTCCTCTCCTCAGCCTCCGGGATCCAGAATTCCTCCGTGGATAAGGGGGCCGGTGCACTGGCTTTTTCGGTATTCTTACTGGCCTTGTGTGTGGGAAGGCCGTTGTTTTTCTTTTCAGACATAAAATCTCCGTTCCTGTGTGTGGTATGTGAGGGGGAAAGTGTGGATCGCTTCTGAAACACGTTCTTACGCCTCAGACAGCAGGTGCCTGAGGCTGCCGTGAGCAGCAATGGATGACACTTATTTTCACACGGATATAGTGACACTGGTATAGTAACATTTATGCCCAGTTGTGTCCAGTTTATAGAAAATTTTAAGAAATGAGGAGCCGTATGAAACAGAAGATTACGTTGAAAAATGTTTTGATCCTTCAGGCAGTGATCGTCGTTTATACCCTGTCGGGAGTCATGGCCGCCATAGCCAGCAGGCAGAAAGCCCTTTCCCTGCGCTTTTTTCTTTTTTACCTGGCGGAGCTGGTCATTCTGGGGATTTACGCCCTGCTGTGGCAGCAGATGATCAAGCGCTTTGAGCTTTCCGTGGCCTATGCCAACCGGGCCATGGCGCTTCTGTGGTCGCTGGTCTGGTCGGTGGTGATTTTTCATGACCGGGTAACGCCCAGCCATATAATCGGCGTGGGACTGGTGATTCTGGGCACGGTCATTATCAACGGCGGGCAGGAAGAGGAGGCAGAGCATGAACACTGAAACGGCTGTCTATTATTTGTTCCTTCTGTGCGGTGTTCTCGCTGCCTCCTTTTCTCAGATTCTGCTGAAAAAAGGAGCCCTGCGCCGTTACTCCTCCTGGCTCAGAGAATACCTGAATCCCTATGTATGCGGCGGCTATCTGCTGCTGGCGGGCTCCACCGTGTTCAACATCCTGGGCCTGCGCGGCCTTTCCTATATGAACGGGCCGGTGATGGAAGCTCTGGGCTTTGTGCTGGTGCTTTTCCTGAGCAGGCTTTTTTTCAAAGAAAAGATTACGAAACGGAAACTCGCAGGTGTGGCTTGTATTCTGGCAGGGATGCTGGTTTATTATCTGTAGCCGCCGCGTCCGGCTCCGCCATAGCCTTGAACCATTTGCTGTACCGGTGCATCCGGTATTCCACGGAAAGCTCCGCAAGCCCCTTTTCGTCCGCGCATTTTTCCTTCAAAAGCGCACGCTGCTCCCGGCTCAGGTTCACATATTTCATGTAAGAGATCCCAAGCTCGGCAAGCTTCCCGCTGCATGCGGGACAGTAAGCCTTGTGGCCGTTGAGAATGTGGATCCTGCGGCAGTATTTACAGTAATGAATGTACATCATGACGAATCACTCCTTTTCCGTTGTTTCTGTGCCCTGATTCTGTCACATTTTCACGGGCTGTGCAATCAAAACAGTTCGACAAAAAGGGACGCCGGAGGGCGGCGGGAGCGTGGGGGAAACAGGGAGACTGCCGGAGAGAAAAGGCAGGATCGGCCAAAATACAGGGATTTCTGCCGGTGGGAGCGGTAAGGCGGGGGAGGGGGAAGCTGTCGAAAAGGGGGGATGGATTGCGGCGGACAGATGGTTTAGCTTCATGGAGATAATCCATACAGCCGATTAAATGTGTCAGTGTATCGGACTATCTGAAAAGGAATACAGATTCGGTGCGGAATGCAGTAGACAATGATCTTTTCTCAGCGGCCCCGGGTGTGGAGCTGATATATGAGATTGGGGAACTGGCATAAGCGGTATACAAAAGAGGGCAGGAAATGGGGAAAAATAAGTATTACCATTACTTTGTTGAGGGAGAGGATGAAGAAAAGATACTGAAAGTCCTGAAAACTGATTTACGTCTGATCGAACCAGGCAAGATCCAGAAATTTAATGTGGTGGACAAAAGACTCACCAGGCCGATGAAAGATACCTGCAGGCCGGAATCAAGAACGAAGCGGACAGAATCAGGCTGAGAATCCCTTAAGAGAATATTAAGGAAGTAAATGCTGGAAATTGTCGGTTCTGTGGTTGCTGAACGAAAGAATGCTGTGCTATACTAGAGCGTGTTTGAACATTCGTGGAATAACCTGTATAGTCAGAGAATATCTGCGTTTTTACATGACGCCCGCATATGGAGAGAGAACATGTCTGAAAGAAACAGAGAAGATCAAATAAACGGCAGCACGGATCCCCTTTCCGGCCAGCCATTTTCAGAGAAACCCTTTTCAGAGAAAATTGAAAAGATGACCCAGAGCCTCTTGGATGACTGGGAGGTGAGCGAGGACGACTTTATGGACACCCAGGATCTGCAGGAGGCCGCAGAACAGATTGCGGCCAGGGAAGCGGAGGAGAAAGGACGCCGGGATGGCGGGGAGACAGCAGAAGTCCGTCAGGGTCGTGTGAGAAGCAGCCGGGAGCCTGAGGAGGAATGGGAGGCTCCCCGCAACCGGGACAGTGACCGGCCAGGGGACAGCAGGGGCAGAGAGGGCCGCCGCGTCCGGGGAACGGATGACAGAGACAGAGAGCCGCAGCGATGCAGCATAGAGGATGAAAGAGCCCGCCGGGACTTTGGCAGACCGGAAAGGGAAAACTCCCACTGCCGTGACAGAGAGGGCGGCAGAAGGGGAACAGAGAACCGCCCCAGGGAGACAGAGGTCCGCCGCCGGGATATGGATGACAGACGGAGACCGGCAGATACCCGGGGGAGAGGCGATGCCCGCCGCCGGGGGACGGACAGGAGAAGGAAGCAGTCCAATCCTGTTGTGGAATTCTGGAACAGCTTACAGCCCATGGACAAGGTGATCGGCTTTACCGGGCTTGCAGTCTGCCTGTTTGCCATTATCACTTTTTCCACAGTGATCAGAGCCAGGGGAGCAGACCGCCGGGTGGAAGCCTTTGCCCAGATCGGGCAGAATATGTCCCAGATCACTGTGGCGGATGAAGGCACCTTCCTGGCAGTGGCGGACGGTTACATAGCCAGACAGCAGGCCGCCGGCCAGGCGGAGCAGGAGGAGAGCGGATACGATGAGAAGGAGGAGGATTCCCAGATTTCCGTGGGTCTGAACATGACCTCAGTGGAAAAGGATTTAAAGATCAAGTTTGTCAACCGCAAAACGGGAAAGCTGATCCCTTATGTGAATTTTCAGGTAGAGATCAAGGGGCCGGACAAGACCTTTGAAAAGGAAGACGACGATAAGGACGGCATCATCTACCTCACAGGCCTTACAGGCGGCGAATACACGGTGCGGATCATTGGCCCGGAGGAGCTGGAGGGTTATGAGCTTCCCACAGATGCCCAGCCTGTAACGGTGAAGAAGCAGATTGAGTACAAGAAGGTGGATGTGAGCGATGAGATCAAGTCGGAGTCGGAGGTAAACGCTTCCAAGGAGGATACCGAGATCAAGGCTCCGGTGGAATCGGTGCTTCAGGACACCGTGGAATGGGTGGAGTCCACACGGACGCCGGTGAACGGCAATGAGGACAGCGGCTATATTGAGGTAAAAAAATCGGATGTTCCGGATCCTGCCGCTGTGGCCAGCCTGGATTTTTCCCTGTTTGCGGGGATGAAGAAGCCGGAGAATGCAGCTTCCGCAGGAGAGCCGCTTCCGGGAACGGAAGAAGGGCAGACAGGGGGAGCAGTGCGCACAGTATCGGAAGGAGGAGAGGGAGGGACACCTCGTACAGAGAAGTCTTCCACGCAGACACCTTCTACAGAGAGCGCTTCTCAGCCGGAGGGAGGAGGCTCTCCCGAAACGGGAGAGAGCAGGCCCCCTGAAACGGAGGACGGGAATGTGAGTGTGACTGGTGTTTCCATTCATCCCGGAAGCGCTGAGATTAAAGTTGGGGAGACCGCAGCCCTGACGGCAAAAGTGGAGCCCGAAACTGCCTCCAACCGGAATGTGTCCTGGAAATCTGACAACGGGAATGTGGCAGCGGTGGATGGGAACGGTAACGTAAAGGGCGTGGGCGAGGGAACCGCTACGATCACCGTCACTACGGAGGATGGAGGCAGGACCGCCTCCGCAACCATCACGGTCAAGCCCAAACCCCAGGAATCCAAGCCGGTAGAGTCTGTCACAGTGACAGGGGAGAGCGCCGTAACCGTGGGCAGCTCCATCACCCTGTCCGCGCAGATTGCCCCCACGGACGCCTCTCACGACGGAATTTCCTGGGAAAGCTCTGATTCCAGTGTGGCGTCTGTGGACGGAAGCGGGAAGGTGACCGGAGTGAAGGCGGGAACGGCCACGATCACCGCCACCGCCGGAGGCAGATCAGGAAGTATACAGATCGAGGTGAAGGCCGCGGAAACAGCCCTGCAAAGCCTGGCCATAGGCGGCCCGTCCAGCGGGAAAAAGGGAGAGACGGTTCAGCTTACCGTGACGGCCAGGCCGGAAGGGGCGGACGCCTCCGTGAACTGGACTTCCTCCAATGAAAAAGCGGCGAAGGTGGACAATAACGGGCGTGTTACCTGTGTGGAGCCGGGTGAAGCTGTGATTACGGCCACTTCCAGGAAGGATGGCAGCATCAAGGCAACCCTGAATTTTAAGGTGGTTTCCAATGAAACAAGCGGCCTTACCGTAAAGGATACCACCATCGAGGCAGGTAAGACGGCAAGAGCCGATTACACCGCCGGAAATGTGGCAGAGATAAGGTTTTCCATCAAAAACACAAAATATGCCACCATTGACGGAAGCGGAAACATCACCGCAATCCGCGCCGGAGAGACGGAATATACCGTTAAGGTAAAATACAGGGACGGCAAAGAGGAAACCAGGTCAGCGAAGCTGATCATCAAAGCGGCAGAGGTGAAGAAGATCACCCTGGATAAAACCAAGGTGACGCTGAAGGTGGGAGAAAGCCTGAAGCTGAACCCCACCATTGAGACCAGCGGATATACGGGCTGCCTGTGGTATACCTCCGATAAGTCCATTGTTTCCGTGGAGGAGCACGGCGGCGGAACCATCAAGGCGCTGAAGCCCGGCAAGGTGACCATCACCGCCAAGGCCTCCGAGGATACCAGCAAAACAGCCACCTGTGAGGTGACGGTTTCCGGTAAGGATCTGAGCAGTGACACCACCACTCCCTTAAAGGATAAGAACGGAAAGCAGCTTTACGTCAAAAAGGATGGAAAGTATGTACCTGCCGTGGTGGCGGATTATTACAAATACGATGTGTTCTACAGACTGAACGAGGATGTGGAATACCGCTATACAGGCTGGCAGAGCATAGACGGAAAAAGGTACTATTTTGACAAAAACGGCAATAAGGTGACCGGGGATCAGGTGATCCAGGGCGTGAAATACAGCTTTGGGAGCGACGGCGCACTGAGCACAGGCTCCGGTGTCCTGGGCATTGACGTATCCAAGCACAACGGCAGCATTGACTGGAACGCGGTGAAAAATTCAGGCGTATCCTTCGTGATCATCCGCTGCGGCTACAGAGGCTCCGCTACGGGTGCACTGATTGCCGATCCCAGGTTTGAGGCCAACATTCAGGGCGCGGCAGCGGCCGGGCTGAAGGTGGGGCTTTATATCTTTTCTCAGGCCGTGAATAACAGGGAGGCGGTAGAGGAAGCCTCCATGGCGATTGAAAAGGCCCGCAGATACAAGATCACCTATCCCATTTTCATTGACGTGGAGGCGGCCGGAGGCCGTGCGGACGGGATCGACAACGGGACGCGGACAGAGGTGATCAGAACCTTCTGCAATACGGTACAGGCAGAAGGCTATACGGCCGGTGTCTATGCCAACCGGAACTGGCTGAACACCAAGATCAATACGGGCAGCCTTGGCAATGCAAAGGTGTGGCTGGCCCAGTATGCGGCGGCGCCCACCTACAACGGCAGGTACGAGATGTGGCAGTATTCCTCTACAGGGAAGATCGGCGGCATCAAGGGGAATGTGGATTTGAATATCAGCTACCTGGGCTACTAGAAAGGACAGACAGGCAGGAAAACAGGGATCTTCTCAGAGGCGGAAAGGAAGGCTTGGACGCGCTCTGGAGGATCTCTTTCCCTGTGTGCTGACAGGAACTGGAGGGAGATGGAGTGAGCAAAGAATTTTGGCTGGATATGTGGAAAAAACACCGGGTATGGGTGACTGCCGCCATAGGTGGTATGCTGGCATTTCTGGCAATCTATGGCATAAGGGTGCTGGATGTGACTTACGATGACTGGCTTTTGACGGGAGGGGATCTGTCCCAGCACTATCTGGGCTGGTGCTTTTTTCGGGAAAGCGACTGGACTTTTCCCATCGGCCTGATGGACAGGATCGCCTACCCCAATCAGGTATCCGTTATTTTCACGGATTCCATTCCGATTCTGGCAGTTTTCTTCAAGCTTTTCAGAGGACTTCTCCCTGAGACCTTCCAGTATTTCGGTATTTGGGGACTGCTCTGCTTTGCCGCCCAGGGGGCGTTAGGCGCGGCTCTGATCCGGCATTATACCAGAAATGATCTGTATTCGGTAATCGGCAGTCTGTTTTTCGTGATCGCACCCATAGAGGTGTATCGGATGTTCATGCACACGGCGCTGGGAGGTCAATGGCTGCTTCTGGCGGCATTCCTGCTGGGCGTGAAAAGAAAAAGCCTCTCCCTTCCGGCCAAAGCGGCGGCCTGGTCGGCTCTGGGATTTGTGTGCAGCGGCGTTCATCTTTATTTTGTTCCCATGTGCGGGCTGATTATGTGTGCTTTTCTTTTGAAGGAGTTTCTGGATACCCGGAGGCTGTCTGCATGCCTGATTACAGGAGCCGGGTTCTGCATATGTGCGCTGGGGAACATTGTGCTCCTGGGTGGTCTTTCCCATGACCATCAGCTTGATGCTGGCGGACTGGGGCAGTTCAGCTTCAACTTGAACGGCCTGGTGAATCCGCAGGGATGGTCGGCGACTCTGCCGGATCTGCCCTGCTATGGAGAAGGGGCGGGGGAAGGTCTTGCTTTTCTGGGAATCGGGATCCTGCTGAGCCTTCTTCTGGGGATCACAGGCTTGCTTGCAGGCCGGATCGTTTTTCACAGACGTATTTCCTGGAAGGAGCTCTGGAAAAAATACGATCTGACCGCCTATGCCGTTATCGCCTTCTTTTCCGTTCTGATCTCTGTCTCCCATCGCCTTCCTCTGGGGGATAAAGTGATCTGGGAAATACCCTACCCTGAGAAGCTGGTTTCCCTGTGGGGAATGTTCCGCTCCAGCGGAAGGTTTATCTGGCCGCTGGTCTATCTGCTTATGGTGGGCGCTCTGGTGCTTCTGTGGAAAAGCTTCCACAGAAAAAACATAGCAATGGCCATTGCTGCATTTCTTTTCTGTATTCAGCTTCTGGACAGCTCCGCCCAGTACAGGGAGCGGCACAGCCGTTTTGCCGTTCAGAGCACATATCGGTCCGTCCTTGCGGACGACATCTGGCAGCAGCTGGCCGGGGACAGGGAGCATTTGGTATTCGTATCGGACATAACTGCAGATCAGGGGCTTCTGTACAGCCTCAGCGTCTATGCGCTGGAAAACCACATGACCATCAACAACTTCTACTTCGCCCACTCCGCCGTGAAATCGGACGTGGAGGAATCCGTGGAAGAAAGCCTGGCCAATCTGTCGGAGGACACCATTTATATCTACAAGGAAGCTGACCGGGAGAAATGTACCAGCCCTGAAATGACCTACATTCCGGCGGACGGAATCATTATTGGACTGAAAAGGGAATGAAAACTTCATTTTTTGGAATGCTTACGGCCTTCGTCAGCTCCAGACAAGGCCTGAATTGCTGTTACTGCTCACAGCGGCCTCAAACGCTCGCTGTTTGAGGCGTAAGAACATGATTCAGGGGTGAGCGGGCCTGCCGGAAAGTCTGCGCAAAACCATATTGGTAATTCAGGGATTATGTGGTATACTAAATAAAATTGGTTATTGTCTGCACAGCCCCAGACACTGGATGCTTAAGACGCAGGAAGATGCTTCAGGAGCGCTTTGGCATCCTTTCAGAATTCATAAAGCCTAAGAGGAGAAACGACCATGAGAACCTATCTGGTAACAGGCGGCGCCGGCTTCATCGGCTCCAACTATATTCACTACATGTTTAAGAAATACGGGGATGAGATCCGCATTATCAATGTGGACGCCCTGACGTATGCGGGAAATCTGGAGAACTTAAAGGACGTGGAGGGCAGAGCCAACTATACCTTTGTGAAGGCGGACATCTGCGACAAGGAGGCCATTGAGAAGATCTTTGCGGAAAACGATATTCAAAGGGTAGTTCATTTTGCGGCGGAGAGCCATGTGGACAGGAGCATCCGCAACCCGGAGGTTTTCGTTCAGACCAACGTGCTGGGAACGGCGGTGATGCTCAACTGCGCCAGGGCGGCCTGGGAGAAGGAGGACGGAAGCTTCCTGGAGGATCATAAATTCCTTCATGTGTCAACCGACGAGGTGTACGGCTCTCTGGAGGAGGACGGGGGATATTTTTATGAGACTACGCCCTACGCCCCTCACAGCCCCTATTCCGCCAGCAAGGCCAGCTCGGACATGCTGGTGAAGGCCTATATGGACACCTACCATTTTCCGGCCAATATCACCAACTGCTCCAACAACTACGGCCCTTATCAGTTCCCTGAGAAGCTGATCCCTCTGATCATCAACAACGCCCTGCATGGAAAGAAACTGCCTGTGTACGGAGACGGAAAAAATGTGCGCGACTGGCTCTATGTGGAGGATCATGCCAAGGCCATCGACATGGTGCAGGAGAAGGGAAGGCTGTTTGAGACCTACAATGTGGGCGGCCACAACGAGAAACAGAACATCGAGATCATCCACATCATTCTGGACACCCTGCAGGAGATGCTTTCTGACGACGACCCGCGCAGGGCGCTGGTGAGCAGAGACCTGATCACCTACGTGGAGGACAGAAAAGGCCACGACCGCAGATACGCCATCGCACCCGACAAGATCAAGGCTGAGATCGGCTGGGAGCCTGAGACCATGTTCGCGGAAGGGATCAAAAAGACCATTGCCTGGTACTTTGAGCATGAGGACTGGATGAAGAACGTGACCAGCGGCGATTACCAGAAGTATTATAACGAAATGTACAGTTCCCGGAGTTCCCGGCAGCCTCAGACGCCTGCTGTCTGAGGCGTGAGAACGTGAATCAGGAGTGAGCGGGCCTCTTTTGCGAAGCAAAATGAAAATGGGCCCGCGAAGGCTGCTGTTTACCGGCCTGCCGGAAACAGCAGCAGATAGGAGCAAGGTATGAAAGGAATTATTCTCGCGGGCGGCAGCGGCACCAGGCTGTACCCGCTGACCAAGGCGGTTTCCAAGCAGATTATGCCGGTATACGACAAGCCTATGATTTACTATCCCCTTTCCACCCTGATGCTGGCGGATATCAGAGAAATCCTGATCATCTCCACCCCCAGGGATCTTCCCGTATTCAAGGAGCTGTTCGGGAGCGGGGAGCAGCTGGGCCTGGAGCTGTCCTATGCGGTGCAGGAAAGCCCCAGAGGACTGGCGGACGCTTTTATTATCGGAGAGCAGTTCATCGGCAGCGACGGAGTGGCGCTGGTGCTTGGGGACAATATTTTCTATGGACAGAGCTTTTCCAGGGTGCTGAGGGCAGCGTCCTCACGGGAAAAGGGAGCCACAATCTTTGGCTACTACGTGAGGGATCCCAGAGAGTACGGCGTGGTGGAATTTGACGAACGGGGAAAGGCCCTTTCCATCGAGGAGAAGCCGGAGCATCCCAAGAGCAACTATGCGGTTCCCGGCCTTTACTTTTATGACAACGATGTGGTGGAGATCGCCAAAAACGTGAAGCCCTCCGCCAGGGGAGAGATCGAGATTACTTCCGTGAACAACGAGTATCTGAGACGGGGAACCCTGCAGGTGGAGACGCTGGGAAGGGGCTTCGCCTGGCTGGACACGGGCAGCCACGACTCTCTGCTCGACGCGGCGGATTTTGTGGCGGCGGTTCAGAAAAGGCAGGGAATGTACATTTCCTGTATCGAGGAGATCGCATTTAAGAGAGGCTTTATCAGCAGGGAACAGCTCCTGAAGCTGGCGGAGCCTTTGATGAAAACCGATTACGGCAAATACATGGTGGAGGTGGCAAACGGCCTGTAAGGGCTGCCGCGCTGCTTTGAAATGGAGATAAAAATGGGAAAAATTACAGTAGAAACGTGTGAAATTGAAGGGCTGAAGGTGATCACCCCCACGGTTTTCGGGGATGACCGCGGATATTTTATGGAAACCTATAATTATAATGACTATAAGGAGGCGGGGATCGACCAGGTATTCGTGCAGGACAATCAGTCCGCTTCCAAAAAGGGAGTGCTGCGCGGCCTGCATTTCCAGATCAACTTTCCCCAGGATAAGCTGGTGCGCGTGATCCGGGGCGAGGTGTACGATGTGGCGGTGGATATGAGAAAGGGCTCCCCCACCTTTGGAAAGTGGCATGGCGTGCTTTTGTCGGAGGAGAACAAGAAGCAGTTCTTTATCCCCAAGAATTTTGCCCACGGCTTTGTGGTGCTTTCCGACTATGCGGAGTTTGCTTACAAATGCACTGATTTTTACCATCCCAACGACGAGGGCGGACTGGCCTGGAATGATCCGGAAATCGGCGTTGAGTGGCCGATCCCTGAGGGGATGGAGCCGATCCTGTCCGAGAAGGACCGGAACAGGCAGTGGGGCGGTCTGAAGGAATCTGCAGGAAAAGAATGATGGATAAAAAGAGAAAAAATCCGCTTCCCCTGCCCGGAGGCGGCGTCAGTAAAAAAACAGGAATCACGGTTTTCACCCTCATTATGCTCATCATGGGGGTGATTATTGTGTGTTACCATAACCCGCTGGCCGATCCGGCGGACGAGCTGATCAAGAAAGCAATCGCCTGCGTGCTGATCCTGGCGGCGGTGATCGTTTTTGCCAGATTTTATGACAAAATCACCCTGCTTCCCTTTGAACTGTATGGAAACAGACGGCTGATCTGGCGTCTGGCAAAGAACGATTTCAAACGCCGCTACGCGGGCTCCTACATGGGAGCCGTCTGGGCTATGGTGCAGCCGGTGGTGACGGTGGCGCTGTACTATGTGGTGTTTCAGGTGATCATGCCCCAGAAGGCGCAGATACTGGGGGACGGCGTGAAGGTTCCCTATCTGATCTTCCTCACCTCCGGCCTGGTGCCCTGGTTTTTCTTTTCAGAGGCTCTGGTAAACGGCATGATGGCGCTGCTGGAATACGAATATCTGGTGAAGAAGGTGGTCTTTAAGATCAGCATCCTTCCCATCATCAAGATCATTGCCGCCACCTTTATCCACGGTTTTTTCGTGCTTGTCCTGCTGGTGATCGCCGCCTTTTACGGCTTTTACCCCAGCCTGTACACCCTCCAGATCTTTTACTACAGCTTCTGCATGTTCGCCCTGGTGCTGGCCATCAGCTACACTACCTGCTCTGTAGTGGTCTATTTCCGTGACCTGCAGCAGATCGTAGGGATCGCCCTCCAGATCGGCATGTGGGCCACACCGGTGCTCTGGAATCTGGACACCATGGGCCCCACCGCCCAGATGCTGCTGAAGATCAACCCCCTTGTATACATCGTGGAGGGCTACAGAGACGCTATCTACCGCAGACGCTGGTTCTGGGAAGACTTCTACTCCACCATGTACTTCTGGATCATCACCATCGTACTGTTTGGATTTGGCGCGCTTATCTACAAAAAGCTGAAGGTACACTTTGCGGACATCATGTAGCCTCAAAACGAAAGGTAACTATGGAAGAAAAACAGCTGGCCATCCACGTAGAAGGCCTGAACAAAATATATAAACTCTATGACCACAACCGGGACCGCCTGTTCGACTCCCTCGGCCTTGCCCGGAAAAAGAAATTCCGGGAGCACTATGCCCTGCGCAATGTGAACCTTGACGTGCAAAAAGGCGAATGCGTGGGCATCATCGGAACCAACGGCTCCGGCAAATCCACCATCCTGAAGATCATCACCGGCGTACTGAACGCCACCTCCGGCCAGGTGCAGGTAAACGGACGCATTTCCGCCCTGCTGGAGCTGGGAGCCGGCTTCAACATGGAGTACAACGGCATCGAAAACGTATATCTCAACGGCACCATGATCGGCTTTTCAGAGAAAGAGATCGATGAAAAACTGCAGGACATCCTGGATTTCGCAGACATTGGAGAGTACGTATACCAGCCCGTGAAAACCTATTCCAGCGGCATGTTCGTCCGCCTGGCCTTTGCGGTGGCCATCAACATCGATCCGGAGATCCTGATCGTGGACGAGGCCCTTTCCGTGGGCGACGTATTCTTCCAGGCCAAGTGCTACCACAAGTTTGAGGAATTCAAAAAACAGGGAAAGACCATCCTTTTCGTCAGCCACGACCTGAGCGCCATCAGCAAATACTGCGACCGGGCCGTCCTTCTGAACCAGGGCGTGAAGCTGGGAGAGGGAAGCCCCAAGGAAATGATCGACGCCTACAAGCGCGTCCTGGTGGGGCAGTACGAGATGCCGGAGGCAGAAGCAGCTTCTGAAAAAGTATCTCCGGAGAAGGAATCTCCGGAGAAAGAGTCTTCGGAGAACGCATCTTTGGAGAAAGAATCTCCGGAGAAAGAATCTCCAGAGAAAGAGTCTCCGAAAAAAACCTCTCCAAAGGCAGTGGAGGCCGTGGCTGGGCCGGGCGTAAACCCCAAAGCCCTGGAATACGGCAGCAAAAAAGCGGAAATGCTGGATTATTATGTGACCGATTCCGCAGGCGTTCCCACCTCCACCATTATGAAGGGGGACAGCTTTACCCTTCATATGAGGGTGAAGATCCACGAGGATCTTGCGGCTCCCATTTTTGCCCTGTCCATCAAGAATATCAAGGGCGTGGAGATCACCGGAACCAACACCATGGTGGAGCGCACCTTCCTGGAGCCTGTCCGCGCAGGGCAGACGGTGGAGGTGACCTTTACCCAGAGAGTGCGCCTGCAGGGCGGGGACTACCTTCTCTCCCTGGGCGTGACCGGATACGAAGGGGACACCTTTACTGTGTATCACCGTCTTTACGATGTGCTGAACCTGACCGTCATTTCGGACCACGACACGGTGGGCTATTTTGACATGGAATCGGATGTACAGGTGAAGGTAAAATAGAGGCTGACAGGCCGGAAGTTTGCTGGGCCGAAGCAGAGCCTTTGGAGGAGGAAGAAAACGCGCCAAAAGCCTGCTTTGGCAGACCAAAAAGCCGTTGATGCGGCGGAATTGAGGGAAGCATGACAGAACAGATCGGAAAAGTAACGCTTGACCTTGCCTGCTATCCGGGCGAGGACTTCTACTGCGACGGGGCAGTGGAGGATGAGATCCTGGAGATCGTGAAGAACTGTCCCAAAGAGGAATACCAGAAAAAAATAGAAGAAAAGCGGAGCTGGCCCGTGTTCTACCATCTGTCCCCCCAGCGGGAAAACATCGTTTCCTGGCTTCCTATGGACAGAAATACGAAGGTGCTGGAGGTAGGCAGCGGCATGGGAGCCATTACCGGGGCGCTGGCCCGCCGGGCGGGAAGCGTCACCTGCGTGGATCTTTCTCTCAAAAGGAGCCGGATCAACGCCTATCGCAACAGCGGGTATGAGAATGTGACCATCCATGTGGGCAATTTCAACGATATTGAGCCGCTGCTGCCCTGCGATTACGATTACGTGCTCCTGATCGGCGTGTTCGAGTACGGCCAGAGCTACATCCCCACCAAGACTCCCTTTGAAGATTTCCTGAAAATCAACCAAAAGCATGTGAAGCCGGGCGGCAGACTCGCCATCGCCATCGAGAACAAGATGGGGATGAAATACTGGGCAGGCTGCCAGGAGGATCACCTGGCCCAGTTTTTTGCAGGGATCGAGGACTATCCCAACGGCGGCGCGGTGCGTACCTTCACCCGGAACGGCCTGGAGCGCATCTTCAAAGCCTGCGGTGCGGATGAATACCATTTTTATTATCCTTATCCCGATTACAAATTTGCGGACACGATCTATTCCGACAGAAGGCTTCCCAGAGTGGGAGAGCTGTCCCGGAATCTCCGCAATTTTGACGGGGACAGACTGCTTCTGTTCGATGAAAAAAATGCCTTTGACATGGTGATCCGGGAGGAGCTGTTCCCCCTGTACAGCAATTCCTACATGGCCGTCGTCGGCCCAAAGCTGGAGATTGTCTATTCCAAATTTTCCAACGACCGTGCAGACATTTACGCTATCCGCACAGACATTGTGGAAAAGGAGGGGAAAAGGGAGGTTCGCAAATCCGCCCAGACACAGCAGGCCGGGGAGCATGTGGAAAACATTGCCCGTTTCTGCCGGGAGCTGGGGGAAAAGTACGAGGGGAGCGGCCTTTCTGTAAACGCCTGCCGCCTGGAGCGGGGCGGGGACGGCCTTCCCTGCGCCTGTCTGGAATATCTGGAGGGCAGGACGCTGGAGGAAATGCTGGACGGATGCCTGGAGGCGGGGGATGAGGCAGGCTTTTCGGCCCTGTTTGAGGAGTATCTGGAGAAAATCCGCTACCATGAAAACGTTCCGGTGTCTGATTATGACCTGATTTTCGGCAATATCATTGTGGATCAGGAGGGAAAATGGAACCTGATCGATTATGAGTGGACGTTTGACGAGTGTGTGGACAGCCTGGCGCTGGCCTACCGTGCTCTGTACTGTTATCAGATGGGGGACGGCAAAAGGAAGGAGCTTGATATGAAGCCCTTCCTGGAACGGCTGTCCATCACGGAGCAGATGGCGGAGGAATACCGGGGCAGGGAGCTGCGCTTTCAGAAGGCGGTGACGGGAAACCGGGTTTCCATTTCCGATATGCGGGTGCTCCTGGGCAAAAGGGTGGTTCCCTGGCAGGGAATGTTCGACCAGGTGAAGCGGAACACGGTGGAGATTTTTGAGGACTGCGGCAGAGGCTACAGCGCCGCCGATTCCTACCGCACCTACCCCACCTATCTGGAGGCGGATCTGATGAATCTTTCCCTTCCGGTGAAAAAAGAGGTGTGCGGCCTGCGGGTGGATCCTGCGGAGGGCTCCTGCATCGTCAGGATGCACCGGGCCAGCGTGGGAGGCCGTCCGCTGGATCTGTCGGATAAGGCCGTGCTTTCCGTGAACGGCTGGGAGCTCACCGGAAAGAGGGAAAAGAATCCGGTGTTCTATTTTCATACCAACGACCCCAACATCAACATCCGCATGGACGGAATGGAACGGGGAGACGGGGAGACGCTGGAACTGGAGTTTGAGATCAACAGGCTTACGGAGGAGACCGCCGCAGCGCTGGATCTGAATCTGAAAAGGAGATACTGGTTTTGAATATAAAGAAATCGCTTCAGGCCCCCCTGCGCAGAAGGCAGACTGCCAGGTATGAGGCCAGGATCGGGGAGCAGACCGTCCGTTACCATGACTGGATCGTAAAAAAAGAGGAAAAGGAGAGGCGCATCAGACAGGCAGAAAGAGAGAAGGCGGAAACCGGCCAGGCAGAAGGCTTTGGAGACAGCCTGACGGTTACGCGCATTCCCTACAGCGCATGCGGCGCAGATTTTCCGGGAGCGGAAGGGTACGATGCAGATATTCTGGTTTTTCACGGGGACGCAGGAGAGCCGGAGGAGGAGGGCCTGACCCTGATCCGGGAGTTTTTTGCGGCCCATCCCGGGATGGTTCTGGCCTATGCGGATGAGGACGAGCGGCTTCCTGAGAATGGGGGACGGAGGACGAATCCCTGGCTGAAGCCGGACTGGTCGGTGGATACGCTGATTTCTTATTTTTATTTCGGAAACCTGTTTGCGGTAAGAAAAAGCGCGGCGCAGGGGATTGAATGGCTGGGCAGCGGGGACTGGAGGAAGAATCTGTACGATTTCTGCCTGAAGCTCACCGACGGCGCCTGTAAGAGCAATGCCTGCGGCATCTCCTGGAGCCGGGATGCCGGACAGGCCCTTTCCGGGGCGGGAGGCTTGGACGGGCAGGGCAGCTTCCCCGCAGTGGGCCACCTGGACTGCATCCTTTTCCACGGCTCCGCCCCCATAGAGCCCTTCGGCATGGAGGAGGAGTACGATGAACTCAGAAGGCAGACCTACATAAGGAGAGGGTGGCCTCTGAAGGCGGAGGGGAAGGTGTCCATCATCATTCTGTCCAAGGACAATCCCAGAGTGCTTTCCACCTGTGTGCATTCCGTGATCGAGGGAAGCACCTACCGGAATTTTGAGATCATCGTAGTGGACAACGGCAGCAGTGAGAAAAACCAGGCGCGCATCCGGTTCATGCTGTCCCAGATGGCTCCGGAGAGCCGTTTCCGGTACGTATACGCTCCTCAGGAGTTCAATTTTTCACGCCAGTGCAACCAGGGAGCGAAGCTGGCCGATGGGGATTATATCCTCCTGCTGAACGATGATGTGGAGATCATTCAGGAGGACTGGCTGGAAAAAATGGTGGAAAAGGCCAGTCTGCCCCATGTGGGCGCGGTGGGAGTGAAGCTTCTCTATCCGGGAAGCCATACCATCCAGCATGCGGGCATCACCAACATCCGTCTGGGCCCGGCCCATAAGCTGCAGTTTCGGGACGACAGGCAGGATTATTATTTCCTTCGCAACCGCCTGCCCTTCGACATGCTGGGCGTCACCGGTGCCTGCCTGATGGTGAAGCGCAGCCTGTATGAGGCAAGCGGCGGCCTGGCGGAGGATCTGCGCGTGGCCTTCAACGATGTGGAATACTGCTACCGCCTCCATGATATGGGCTATTGGAACGTGGAGCGAAACGACGTGGCGCTCTACCATCATGAATCCCTAAGCCGGGGGCTGGACGACAGCGTGGAGAAGCTGAAACGCCTTCACCAGGAGCTGAACCTTCTGTATGAAAGGCATCCTTTCATTTACGGAAAGGATCCCTATTACCACAGGTATCTGGTAAAGGACGTGCTGGATCAGGAATTCTATGCGGGCAACCGTTATGAATATGAGGACAGGGTGGATACGGTCGTCCCGGAGGCCCTGGCGGAGGGCCTGCGCCCGGAATGGGAGAACCAGGTGCTGCGTATGGGCATCGAGTTCGCCGGGGATATGAAGAAGTGGGAGACAGGAAAAAGCGGGGACGGGGATATTTTCATCCAGGGCTGGTGCTATGCCCTGCAGGTGGACAACAGCCAGTACCGCTTTAATCTGCTCTTAAAGCCTGTAAACAGGGGAGACGGCCCACAGGATGAGGAGCCGGGAGCGGTGTGGAGGCTTCCGGTAAACCGTCAGTACCGCCCGGACATTCAGGAAAACCTGGGCCATCTGGAATCCCAGAGGGTGGCGCTCACCGGGGTCTGCCTTCGGTTTGACCGTCATGCCCTTCCGGCGGGAGAATATCGGATCGGCTTTTTGTGGGAGGACTGCTGCTCCAGACAGAAGCTGTATCAGTGGACGGCTGAGACAATCAGCATGGGAGATCAGATTGAAAAATAGTGTGAAGATTGACATGGAAAAAGATTATAAGGAAGCATACGAACAGGAGCATTATAAGAGCGCCTATCTGGCGGGGCGCGTGGCGGAGCTGGAGGATCAGGTGGACGATCTGCAGTTTAAGCTGGACCGGATCAAAAACAACCCGGTCTGGAAGGCCAGCGCACCCTTCCGCAGAGCCATGCACTTTGTGATCCGCCAGATCGACCGGCTGCGAAACTGCGGCAGCCTGGGGGGCGTGATCGCCAAGCTGCGCTACAAAGCCCGGGAGCGCAAAGCCATGGAGCACTACGGCACAAAGAGCTATCCCGACGCTGCGGAGAGAAAACGTCAGGAGGAAGCGGTTTTCCCCCGGATGATCAAGATCAGTATTCTCACGCCTCTGTACAACACGCCCGAAAATTTCCTGCGGGAGATGATCGAATCTGTGCAGAACCAGACCTATGGGAACTGGGAGCTGTGCCTGGCGGACGGGTCGGACGGGGAGCACGCTTATGTGGGCCGGATCAGCCAGGAATACGCAGCGAAGGATCACAGGATCGTCTATCGGAAGCTGGAAAAAAACGAGGGGATCGCAGGCAACACCAACCAGTGCCTGGCCATGGCCACAGGGGAGTTCATCGCCCCCTTCGACCATGACGACCTGCTCCATCCCAGTGTGCTTTATGAATATGTTAAGGTGGTGAACGAGCAGGACGCGGATTATGTGTACTGCGATGAGGCCACCTTCAGGGACGGCGATGTGAACCGGATGATCACCATGCACTTCAAGCCCGACTACGCCATAGACAACCTGAGGGCCAACAATTACATCTGCCATTTCAGCATGTTTGCCAGGACGCTTCTGGACGGGACGGAGCTGTACCGCCCCAAATTTGACGGAAGCCAGGATCACGACATGATTCTGCGCCTGACTGACCGGGCGCGGAAGGTGGTGCACGTGCCAAAGCTCCTCTATTATTGGAGACACCATTCCGGCAGCGTGGCCTCCGGCATCCAGGCCAAGCCCTACGTGGTGGAATCGGCCAGGGGCGCGGTGGCGGATCACCTGAGAAGGCATGGCTTTGCCAATTTCAAGATCACCAGCACCAGAGCCTTTGAGACGATTTTTAAGATCACCTATGAGATCATCGGCGAGCCGAAGATTTCCATTGTGATTCCCAACAGGGATCATGTGGAGGATCTGCGCCGCTGCATCAAGTCCATCATCGAGAAATCCACCTATGCCAACTACGAGATCGTGGTGGTGGAAAACAACAGCGAAAGCAGGGAGATTTTTGCTTACTATGAGGAGCTTGCAGGCAACCCGGCGGTGAAGATCGTTACCTACAGGGGGGAATTCAACTATTCTGCCATCAACAACCTGGGCGTCTCCCAGGCCGGAGGGGATTATGTGGTGCTTCTCAATAACGATACCCAGATCATCACGGTGAACTGGATGGAGGAGCTTCTGATGTACGCCCAGCGCGGGGATGTGGGCGCAGTGGGAGGCAAGCTGTACTACGCAGACAAGACCATCCAGCACGCAGGCGTGGTCATCGGCCTGGGCGCGCACCGCACCGCAGGCCATGTGCACTACCGTCAGAAGCGGGAGAACCTGGGCTATATGGGAAGGCTCTGCTACGCCCAGAACGTAAGCGCCGTCACCGGGGCCTGCCTGATGGTGAAAAAGAGGCTGTACCAGGAGGCGGGCGGTCTGGACGAAAGTTTTGCCGTCTCCTTAAACGACGTGGATTTCTGCCTGAAGCTGCGCCGCATGGGATATTTGAACGTCTTTACTCCCTTTGCGGAGGCCTACCATTTTGAATCCGTCTCCAGGGGGCTGGATACGGACGGGGAAAAGGCGGAGCGCTACAATGAGGAATCCGCCCGTTTCCGGGAGAAATGGAAGGCGGAGCTTGCGGCGGGAGATCCCTATTTTAATCCTAACTTCTCGCTGGATAAAAGTGACTTTTCTTTACGGGTGTAAAAATTTGGTGTATACTTAGGTGAACCCCGCGGCCCCTGCCTCTGTGCGCATCACCGCCCCGCCGGCCGCGGCAATGTGCATAGAGGCAGGGGCCGCGGGGCAGCCGACGTTATTTAAGTAAAAAAGTGTAAGTGTTATATTTTCATTTTAAGGAGGATATGAGTATGGGATTTATGGATGAGTATCGGTTCTGGTGTGAGGATTCCTATTTTGATGAGGAGACGAGGGCGGAGCTTTTGGCTCTTAAGGGGAATGAGACTGAGATCGAGGACCGGTTTTATAAGGAGCTGGAGTTTGGTACCGGGGGGCTTCGCGGGGTGATCGGCGCGGGGACGAACCGGATGAATATTTATACGGTGCGGAAGGCTACCCAGGGGCTTGCCAATTATATTCTGAAGCAGGGCGGGGAGAAGAAGGGTGTTGCCATCGCTTATGATTCCCGTTTTATGTCTCCTGAGTTTGCGGATGAGGCGGCTCTGTGCCTGGCGGCAAACGGGATCAAGGCGTATGTGTTTGATGAGCTGCGTCCTACTCCTGAGCTTTCCTTTGCACTGCGTACCCTGGGCTGTATCAGCGGTATCGTGGTGACGGCCAGCCATAATCCCCCGGAGTACAACGGTTATAAGGTGTATTGGGAGGACGGCGCGCAGGTGACGGCTCCCAGGGATAAGGAGATCATCGCCGAGGTGAAGGCTGTGACCGATTATCACAGCGTAAAGACCATGGATAAGGAAGCGGCTGTGGCGGCCGGGCTGTATCAGGTGATCGGCTCCGAGATCGACGACGCTTATATGGTGGAGCTGAAAAAGCAGATCATCCATCCAGAGGTGATCCGTGAGATGGCGGACGATATTAAGATCGTGTACACACCGTTCCATGGAACCGGAAACAAGCCGGTGCGCAGGGTGCTTTCAGAGCTGGGCTTCAAGCATGTGTACGTGGTTCCCGAGCAGGAGCTTCCCGATCCTGAGTTTACCACCCTGGATTATCCCAATCCTGAGGATCCCAAGGCTTTTACTCTGGCTTTGAAGCTGGCGAAGGAAAAGGATGCGGATATTGTGATGGCTACCGACCCGGATGCGGATCGTCTGGGCATCTATGCACTTGACCGGGCCAGCGGGGAGTACGTTCCCTTCACCGGAAACATGTCCGGTATGCTGATCGCAGAGTATATTCTGAGAGAGCGGACGGCCACGGGAACCATGCCCCAGAACCCTGCCATGGTAAAAACCATCGTGACCACCAACATGGCGGATCCCATCGCGGCGGACTATCAGGTGAAGCTGATCGAGGTGCTCACCGGCTTTAAATACATCGGAGAGCAGATCAAGCTGTTCGAGCAGACCGGATCCAACCATTACGTGTTCGGCCTGGAGGAGAGCTACGGCTGTCTGGCAGGAACCCACGCCAGGGACAAGGACGCGGTGGTTGCGGTGATGTGCCTGTGCGAGGTGGCTGCATGGTGTAAGAAGCAGGGCAAAACGCTCTGGGATCAGATGGTGGAGCTTTATGAAAAGTACGGATATTTCAAGGAAGATCTGTACACCATTACCTTAAAGGGAATCGACGGCTCCAGACAGATCGCAGAGATGATGGACAAGCTGAGAAAGAATCCGCCGGTACGTTTCGGCGGGCTGGAGGTGCTGAAGGTGCGGGATTATGCCAGCGGCGTGGTGAAGGAGCCTGCCACAGGAAAGGAAACCCCCACCGGGCTGCCTGAGTCCAACGTGCTCTATTTTGACCTGACCAACGATTCCTGGTGCTGTGCAAGACCCTCCGGAACCGAACCCAAGATCAAGTTCTACATGGGAGTGAAGGGAGACAGCCTGGAGGATGCAGCCGAGAAGAACAGGAAGCTGACGGAAGAACTGAAGGCTGTGATCGAATAAAAAAGATCGAATAAAAAGGAAAACGGATATGGGAAAAACAGGATGGATGGTCAGCAATCTGAAAAAGACATACCGCTATCTGCGGCGGAACGGAGTAAGGCCAGCCATCCTGGCAGCGGCGGAACGGCTGCTCCAGGAAAGGGAGCAGAGGGGTTATACCTGGCAGGCTCCGCCCAAGGAGGAGCTGGAACGCCAGAGAAGGGAGGCGGCGGCCTGGCATGAGCCGCCCCTTTTTTCCATTGCAGTACCGGCCTATGAGACGCCGCCCCTTTATCTTAAAGAGCTGCTGGACAGCCTGCAGGCCCAGACATGGCCCTATTGGGAGCTGGTTCTGGCGGATGCGGGAAGCGGCGCCGGAACAGAACAGGCAGTCCGCCGGCGCGGGGATGAAAGGATCCGCTATCATAAGCTTCCCTGCAACGGCGGGATCGCGGAGAATACCAACGCCGCCCTTCGGGAGGCGAAGGGGGACTACATCGGCCTGCTGGATCATGATGACGTCCTGACGCCGGATGCCCTTTACCACATGGCCTGTGCCGTCAGGGAGCGGGAAAGAGCGGGAGAAAGGGCCGCCCTTCTGTACTCGGACGAGGACAAATATGAGGAAGGGGAAAACGGCGGAGCGGGCAGGTTCTATGAACTCCACCGCAAGCCGGATTTCGACCTGGATCTGCTGTTATCCAACAACTACATCTGCCACTTCCTGGTGATGGAGGCCGGACTGATAAGAGAGCTTGGCGAGCGCGGCGGGTACGATGGCGCACAGGATTATGATCTGGTGCTCCGCGCCGCAGGAAGGCTGATGGACGAGGGACGGGAGGCGGACATCCTCCATGTTCCCCGCGTCCTTTACCATTGGCGCTGCCATCAGGCCTCCACCGCAGCCAACCCGGCCAGCAAAAGCTATGCCTACGAGGCCGGAAAGCGGGCACTGGAGGATTTCTGCCGGGAGCGGGGCTGGAAGGCGGAGGTGACCCACCTGCGCCATCTGGGCTATTACCGGGTTTCTTTTCAGGGAGATATCCTGGCAGCCAGGCCCGATCTGGGCGCCGTGGCCGGGCCTCTGCCTCCGGTGAGGGGAAAGCTGAACAGCGGAATCTATGACGCAGTACGCTGTGAAGGAGCCGGGACGCCTCCGGTTCTGTCCATGCGCTACTGCGGCCTTCCGTCAGGCTTTACCGGCCCGTTCCACAGAGCTATCCTGCCCCAGGAGGCGGAGGCGGCCGACATCCGCACCATGCGCGTCCGCCCGGAATTTCAGGCGGAGCTGGATCAGGCGGTTGAAGCCCTGCGCCGGGGTGCAGACCCTGCCCGAACCAGCCTGGAGTTCTGCGCACTGATCAGACGCAAGGGACTGAGGATCCTCTGGGATCCCTCCCGGAAAGAAGGAGCCAAGTGAAGACCACCGTGGTGATCCCCAATTATAACGGAAAAAAATATCTGGAAAACTGCCTGAAAAGCCTGGAGGAGAACACAAAGGTTCCCTTCAGGCTCATTCTTGTGGATAACGGCAGCACGGACGGAAGCGCCAGGGAGGCCATCGCCCGCCATCCCTGGATCCGCCTCATTTCCTTCCGGGAAAACAAAGGCTTCTGCGCCGCCGTCAACGAAGGCATCCGCCAGGCAGACACCCCCTACGTCTTTCTGCTGAACAACGACACCACAGTGGAGCCTGGCTGTATTGAGGCTTTGGAACGGTGCATGGATTCCGACCCTTACATTTTCTCCGTGTCCGCCTGTATGCTGGACATGAAGAACCCTGCGCTGCTGGACGGAGCCGGAGATCTGTACAGCGCCCTGGGCTGGGCCTATGCCATCGGAAAAGGCCGCCCGGCCTCCCGTTACCGGACGCCCCGCCCTGTTTTCTCCGCCTGCGCCGGGGCTGCCCTCTACCGCAGGGACGTACTGGATCAGATCGGCCTGTTCGATGAACTCCACTTTGCCTACCTGGAGGATGTGGATCTGGGCTACCGCGCCCGCATTCACGGCTGGCGCAATGTATACGAGCCTGCCGCCGCCGTCCTCCATGCAGGAAGCGCCGCCACCGGCTCCCGCTACAATACCTTCAAGATCTCCCACTCCTCCCGCAACAACATCTACCTGATCTACAAAAACATGCCCGGCCTCCAGATCCTCTTAAACCTTCCCTTCCTGCTGGCCGGGTTCCTGCTCAAGACCCTCTTTTTTGTAAAAAAAGGCTACGGGAAAACCTACCTGTCCGGCCTTGCGGAAGGCTTCCGCCTCTGCCGCACCCCGGAGGGACGCGCCCGCAGGGTGCGGTTGAAAAGGGTCAATATGGGGAACTATATGAAAATCCAGGCGGAGCTGTGGGGGAATATGCTGCGGAGGGGGAGGTGACGAAGCCTCCAGCGTCTCCGGCAGCCGGCTGCGGCAGGTTCTCTGCGTGGGCACGCTTTCGCTCGGTCAAAAACGCAGCGGACACTAGAGCGTGTTTGAACGTCCCTCGCAGAGAATCCTGCCGCAGCCGACCGCCAGAGACGCAGGAGGCCGCGTAACTCTTCCGCAGATATGGGGGAAGCCCTTCACCGAAACTGCAGGGCAGAGCGGTAAAAGATTATAAAAGGCTGTAGAAGTCTTTAAAAAATTTCTTTGCGCTGAAACTTTTTCCCTGTTTTTTACGTCTATTGTTATGGACAAAAATGGAAGATAAAAACAGGGAAGGATGGTTGAGCGGCAAAGAAGATAAAAAGAATAGAATAAACAGAAAAAAGCAAAAATCAGAAACAGCCTTCAAAAGAATAGCTTTCAAAAGGACAGTTCAAAAGCAGCCTGCCACACCGGAAAGCCAGAGAATACCCCTTATTTATATTATGATCCGGGTTTGGCGGGAACGTATGCTGCCTCATGGTGCTGTGTCTGCCGGCTGCGGCAGGATTCGATGCACGGGCCGTTCAAAAACGCCGGTCCTTGGGCTGCGTCTTTTGCAGCCCTAGTACCGCTGCGTTTTTGATCGAGCGGAAGCGTGCCCACGCATCGAACCTGCCGCGGCCGGCAGACACAGCGCCATGAGGCCCACATACCGCCCCGCCACTCCCGGAGAATCCCGCCGGTTTACGAAAATTTAAGTTGTGCTTTCCGCATTAATATTGTACAATACCATTTGATACAAAGAAACAGGTGAAGCCATGATTAAGGATAACCAGCAATATTTTAACCGCCTGCATGTCATCATTGACGCACTGGTGATTGCGGGCTCCTATATACTTGCATGGTATTTCTATATAGGAAGCAATCAGAAAAGCGCAGGTCCTGCGGTGGGGGTACTGGGTACAGATATATATTTCAGCGCCCTTTATTTTGTTGTGCCTGCTTATCTGGCGCTCTATTACTGGTTTCATCTTTATTCCTCCAAGCGGGTACAGCGCAGCGAGACGGAGATTCTGAACGTATGCAAAGCCAATATTGTGGGGGTGACGATCTTCCTGGCCGTGCTGTTTATGGCAAAGGACTGGAATCAGCTTCAGCATTTCTCCCGCGGTATGGTGGGGGTGTTCTGCGCCATCAATACGGTGAGCACCATCCTGATGCGGGCTTTCATTCGGTATTTTCTGCATTTTGTGAGAAAAAAGGGCTACAACCGCAAGTACATCCTTCTGGTGGGATATTCCAGAGCGGCGGAGGAATATATCAACAGGATCAATTCCAATCCCCAATGGGGATATGTGGTAAGGGGAATTCTGGATGATAAGGTGCCGAGAGGAGCAACCTATAAGGGAGTGAAGGTGCTTGGATCCATAGACAACCTTCTGTACATCCTGCCGGAGAATAAGCTGGATGAGATCGCAATCACACTTTCACTGGAAAGCTATGACCGTCTGGAGGAGCTGGTGGATCTGTGCGAGAAATCCGGCGTTCATACGAAATTTATACCGGATTACAACAGCCTGATACCGGGCAGACCGTATATGGAGGATCTGATGGGTCTGCCTGTCATCAATATCCGCTATGTGCCGCTGACCAATACGCTGAATGCGATTGCCAAACGGTGTCTGGACGTGGCAGGCTCTTTTCTGGGGCTGATCCTGATCTCACCCCTGCTTCTTGTGGTGGCTGTGGCGGTAAAGGCAACCAGCAGGGGGCCGGTGATTTTCAGACAGGAGCGGGTGGGGCTGCACAATAAGCCTTTTATGATGTACAAGTTCCGCACCATGCGGCTCCAGCAGCCGGGCGAGGAGCGTAAGGGCTGGACGGTGAAGGGGGATCCCAGAGTGACGAAGGTGGGAGCATTGCTTCGCAGAACCAGTATAGATGAGCTCCCCCAGCTTTTTAACGTGCTGAAGGGCGACATGAGCCTGGTGGGGCCCAGACCGGAGCGGCCTCAGTTTGTGGAGAAGTTCAAGGAGGAAATCCCCCGCTATATGATTAAGCATCAGGTTCGCCCCGGAATGACGGGGTGGGCGCAGATCAACGGCTACCGCGGGGATACCTCGATACGCAAGCGGATTGAATATGATATATACTATATTGAGAACTGGAGTATGGCACTTGATATAAAAATCCTCTTTTTAACGTTCTTTAAGGGATTTATCAATGAAAATGCCTACTAGGGCGCGGCGCAGGACCGGCAGAGCGGACCCTTGGGAGCGTCTCGGGCAACGAACAGGAGAAAAAGGGAATGGCAGCATCAACGAGAAACGGCAGAAACGGTGACCGTCCTTCCAATGGAAGACGGCCTTCAGAGGACAGGTACACATCCGACAGGCGGCGCAGCGCGGATGACCGGTATGCGTCCGACAGGCGGCGCAGTGCAGATGACAGATATGGTTCAGACAGAAGGCGCAGCTCAGACGACCGGTATGGATCCGACAGAAGGCGGCAATCGGACGACCGTTATGCGTCAGACAGAAGGCGGCCTTCAGACGACAGATACAGTGCGGACAGAAGACGCAGTGCGGATGACAGATACAATACGGACAGACGGCGCAGTGCGGATGACCGTTATGCGTCCGAGGGAAGGCGCTCCTCTGACCGGTACGGGGATGACCGGCGTTCCTCCAGATCTTATCAGGATGACAGATACGGTTCAGGACAGGATCGCAGAAGGGGGAATGACCAGAGAAGAAAATCCAGAAAGACGAGGCGGGTGGTGCTTTTTACCGTGGAGATTCTGGCCCTGGTGGTGCTTGGCGTGGTGCTCTGGGGTGTGGGAAAGCAGACTGCCATACAGAAGATCAACGTGGATGAAGAACAGATCAAGGTCAATATGAACGAAGGCGTGGAGGAGAACGAGGCGCTGAAGGGATACCGGAATATTGCTCTTTTTGGTATCGATTCCAGAACGGACGACCTGGGTAAGGGAAACCGGTCTGACACGATCATGGTGGCCTCCCTCAATCAGGATACCGGTGAGGTGAAGCTGGTCAGTGTCTACCGCGATACTTATATGAACCTGGGAAATGATAAGTACAACAAGTGCAATGCCGCTTATGCGGCAGGCGGGCCGGAGCAGGCAATCCTGATGCTGAATTCCAATCTGGACTTGAATATCACCGACTATATCAGCGTGGGCTTTAAGGGACTGATTGACGCGATTGACAGCCTGGGCGGAGTCCAGATTGATGTGAAGGAGGAGGAGATCCGCCATCTGAATAATTATCAGGAGAGCATGTTCAGCACGGAGAGCAGGGAAAAGCTGAGTACGGATTATGTCAAGGTGACTCAGCCGGGACTTCAGACCCTGAACGGCATGCAGGCCACAGCCTATTGCCGTATTCGTTATACAGCCGGGGACGATTTCAGGCGTGCGGAGAGACAGAGAACCGTGCTTCTTGCCTGCCTGGAGAAGGCAAAGAGCGCATCCATTTCCACACTGAACAGCACTCTGGATAAGGTGCTTCCCAACGTACAGACCAATCTGGACACGGCAGAGATGCTGGAGGTTCTGTCCGATCTGGCCAAATACGAGGTGGTGGCCAACGATGGCTTCCCCTTCGAGGACAGCAGAGATACCGGAAAGATTTCCGTGGGAAGCGTGGTGATTCCGGTCAGTCTGGAAACCAATGTGGTGAAGCTGCACAACTTCCTGTTTGAGGAGGAGGAGTATACTCCCTCTGAGCAGGTAAAGAGCTACAGCGCACGTATTTCCAACGATACAGGCCGCTGAGCGCAGAAGGAGCGGTCGGATAGAATTGAATGGCTGGGTTGACAGGAAAAGCGAAGGGGCAGATGCAGGCCCCTTTTTTCCTTTTATCCAGAGCGTATCCGGTAAAGAGTGTGACGGCTGGAAAAAATGAGAGGGGACGAGAATGAAAATCAACGTGGTCATTCCCACATACAGACCGGGAAAAGGTTTTCTGGAGCTGATGAAGCGTCTGGCGGCTCAGAGCTGTCCGGCAGAGCGGATTATTATTATGAATACAGAGGAAAAATATTTTGATTCTTTTCTGTACGGAACGGATCTGGCCCACGCATTTCCAGGCGTCCAGGTACATCATCTCTCCAAGTGGGAATTCGACCATGGAGGAACCAGAAATGCGGGTGTTTCCAGGTGCAACGGGGATATTTTTATCTGTATGACTCAGGATGCACTTCCGGCGGATATTCATTTGTTTGAAAAACTGGCAGGGACGCTGGAGGCGGGGGAGGACATTGCGGCAGCTTATGCCAGGCAGCTTCCGGCTAAGGGCTGCGGGGAGCTTGAACGGTATACCAGAGCTTTTAACTATCCTCCAGAGAGCCGGGTCAAAGGAAAGGAGGATCTGGAGGAGCTGGGGATCAAGACCTATTTCTGCTCCAATGTGTGCGCGGCCTACAGGAAGGATATTTTTGATGCTCTGGGAGGCTTTGAACGCCATGCTGTTTTTAATGAGGACATGATCTATGCGGGAAAGGCGGTGCAGGCCGGATACCGGATCGCCTACGCGTCAGAGGCCTGTGTGTACCATTCCCATAACTACAGCAGCATCCAGCAGTTCAAACGGAATTTTGATAACGGGGTGTCTCAGGCACAGCATCCGGAGATATTTGCGGGTCTATCTTCTGAATCGGAGGGGCTGCGGCTGGTGAAGCAGACGGCGGCTCACCTTTGCAAAACAGGCCGCCCCTGGCTGGTGGCAAAGCTGTGTGCGGATTCGGCTGCCAAATATGCGGGCTTCTGGCTGGGAAAACATTATAAAGGCCTGCCCGGCAGCCTGATCCTGCGCTGTACCATGAACAGAGATTACTGGAAAAAAAGGTGAGCGCAGCGGACAAACCAATATGGCTGTTACAAAAAAACTGTGTAAGACGGAAAGCTGTCACAGAAAGAACACAAATATAGAGTATACTATCAGAACAGTGACATAGTGATGAAAACGGCCGCTGGCCATATGAGAAAGAGGATGAGGAAATGTTTGAGAGGGACGACCATTCAAAGGACGAATATACGGAAATGGGAAAAAATCCCGCGGAGGGAGCGCCCGAACAGCCCCGGCAGGCGCAGGAGAACGGAGAAGCCCCGTTGTCAGAGGACATGGCAGCCGGGAGGCAGGACGCTCAGATACAGGGACAGAATTTTGTGATGGGCGGCAGTACCGGGAGCACGGGTGACGGAAACTGGGGCAGCGGGAGCCGTCAGAACGGGACTTCCCAGAGTACGGGAGCGGGATATGATCAGAACGGTTCCGGCCAGGCCGTTTTTCAGGCGGGAGGCACGGCTCAGAAGGAAGGACAGCAGAACAATGCCGGACAGAATACCGGCTGGCAGAGCGGCTCCCGGCAGCAGAATACTTCCTGGCAGAATCAGCCCTTCCAGAATCAGACCTTCCAGAATGGAGCCGCTCCTGGCGGGAATGCGGGAAACGGCGCGTGGCAGAACGGCTCTGGCTGGGGAAATCCCTGGCAGAACCGGGACGGTAACGGAAACGGGCAGGACACTGCCGGGCAGAACACAGCCGGGCAGAATGCAGCCGGGAACGGAAGCGGCAGAGGGAGCTTCAGCGGCTATGGCAGCTACCAGTCCTTCCAGGGCAATTATCAATATGGAAACGGCAATGGCATGAGCATGGACGGCCATCAGCCCGGAAAGAAGCCGAAGGAAAAAAAGGCCAGGAAGCCCATGTCCCCTTTCTGGAAAAAGGCGCTTGCCGTATCGGTGAGCGGGATCTGCTTTGGCGTGCTTGCAGGCCTGAGCTTTCTGGCAGTAAGCTCTCTGGGAGGAGGAACTGAGACTACAGTCTCCCGGAGCACACAGCCTGCTGAGAATCAGACAGGAGCGGAAGGAAGCGGCGGGATCAAGTCTACTGTTACACAGGGAACTACCAGCGCAGTGGTGACGGATGTGACGGAGGTGGTGGAGGCCACCATGCCTTCCATTGTTTCCATTACCAACCAGTCCATTGCCTCCTACTCCGGCTTCCTGGGTCAGACGATTGAGCAGGAGCAGGAGTCCGCAGGCAGCGGCATCATCATCGGAGAGAATGAGAAGGAGCTTCTGGTGGTCACCAATAACCATGTGGTGGAGGGCTCTGACAAGCTGTACGTGAAATTCATCGACAACGCGATGGTGGAGGCCTATATCAAAGGAACCAGCCCTTCCATGGATCTGGCTGTGATTGCCATTAAGCTGGACGACGTGGAGAATGACACGAAGGAACAGATCAGCGTTGCCACTATGGGAGATTCCGACACTCTGAAGGTTGGAGAACCCGTGATTGCCATTGGGAATGCACTGGGATACGGCCAGTCCGTCACAACCGGCGTGGTGAGCGCCCTGAACCGTACTCTGGAAGTAAGCGAGGAGGGAACCAGCAACGCTCTGATCCAGACGGACGCGGCGATCAATCCCGGAAATTCCGGAGGCGCGCTTCTGGACATCAAGGGGCAGGTGATCGGTATCAACTCCAACAAGATTGGCGGAAGCGTGGTGGAGGGCATGGGCTATGCGATTCCCATCTCCTCGGCCAGGCCTATCATCGAGGAGCTGATGAATCAGGAAACCAGAGAGCGGGTGGATGAAGCCGACAGGGGATACCTGGGCATTTCCTGTATCAACGTCAATCAGGCCATGAGCGAGGCATACGGAATGCCTGTAGGCGTTTATGTGGCTCAGGTATATTCCGGAACCGGAGCGGACGATGCGGGACTGCTGAAGGGAGACATTATCACAGCCTTCGGCGGAAAAACCGTCACCAACCAGGATGACCTGACCAGCTCCATGCAGTACTACGCGGTGGGCGACGAGGCAGAGGTCACCATCATGCGGGGCAATCCCACAGAAGGCTACGAAGAACAGAAGGTAAGCGTAAGGCTTGTATCCCAGGAATCCATGAACGCCCAATAAAAATAAAGCCGGACTGTGACTCAGTTTATAGAAACTTAACTTGTGCCCCTCTACCCCATGCCTTATAATAAAAACAGCCTGAAAAGAGTACGGCAGCAGTACCGCTGCCAAAGCTCAGCAGAAGAACAAAGAGCAGGCGGGCCGGCTTGCACGGCGGAAAGGGAAGCAAATGAGCGATTTTGAGCATAGAGACGGAGAGGAAAAGAAGGAGACGGACAATTCCTCGGGAAATAATTCCCTGGGAAATAATTCCACGGGAAATAATTCCTCGGGAAATAATTCCTCGGGAAATAATTCCCTGGAAAAGGAAGAAACGGGGAAGAAACCGGAGGGGGATCAGGAGAAGAAGGAATCCAAATATGAGGATGTGTGCTTCATCTGCCGCCGCCCGGAGAGCAAGGCGGGCAAGATGTATCACCTTCCCAATAACATCTGTGTCTGCGACGACTGCATGCACCGTACCATGGATGCGGTGAGCCAGTACGATTACCAGGGAATGCTGAACAATCCGGAGCTGATGAACATGCTTAACAACATGGGTAAGGATGGCAAATATCCCAACATCAGCTTTGTGAACCTGGGTGACCTGCAGGGGAGCGGCGGAATCCCCAACAAGCAGAAGATTAAAAAGAAGGAAAAGAAGGAAAAGGCGGAGGCTCCTGCTTTTGACATCAAAAATATACCTGCGCCCCACCGTATCAAGGCCAGCCTGGACGAGTATGTGATCGGACAGGAGAAAGCGAAGAAGATCATCTCAGTGGCGGTTTACAACCACTATAAGCGGGTGGCGACCAACACCATGGATGATATTGAGATCGAGAAGTCCAATATCCTTATGCTCGGCCCCACAGGCTCCGGCAAGACCTATCTGGTCAAGACTCTGGCAAGGCTTCTGGATGTGCCGCTGGCGATAGCGGATGCCACCTCACTGACGGAGGCGGGCTATATCGGGGACGACATTGAGAGCGTGGTTTCCAAGCTTCTGGCTGCGGCAGACAACGACGTGGAGCGCGCCGAGCAGGGGATTATTTTCATTGATGAGATTGACAAGATCGCCAAGAAGCGGAACACCAACTCCCGGGATGTGAGCGGAGAATCTGTTCAGCAGGGAATGCTCAAGCTTCTGGAGGGCGCACAGGTGGAGGTTCCGGTGGGAGCCAGCAGCAAGAACGCCATGGTTCCTCTGGCAACGGTGAACACCAGGAATATCCTGTTCATCTGCGGCGGCGCGTTCCCGGAGCTGGAAAGCATTATCAAGCAGCGCCTGATGAAGCAGACCTCCATGGGATTTGGCTGTGAGCTGAAGGATCAATACGACAAGGACCCCAACATCCTTTCCAAGGTGACGGTGGAGGATCTGCGTACCTTCGGCATGATCCCGGAGTTCCTGGGAAGGCTTCCCATCGTTTGCTCCCTGCAGGGACTGACCAGGGATATGCTGGTGCGGATCCTGAAGGAGCCCAGAAATGCCATCCTGAAACAGTACCAGAAGCTGCTTTCCCTGGACGAGGTGAAGCTGGAATTCGACGAGGGCGCGCTGGAGGCCATTGCGGACGAGGCCATGAAGCGGGACACCGGTGCGAGGGCGCTTCGGGCGATTATTGAGGAATTCATGCTGGATATTATGTATGAGATTCCAAAGGACGACAATATCGGAAAAGTGACCATCACAAGGGACTATATTGAAGGCACAGGCGGCCCCCTTATCCAGATACGGGGAGCAGGCTATGCCATTGAGGGATAAGAGAGGAAGGCTTTCGTTACCGTTCACAGCAGTCCCAAACGCCTGCCGTTTGAGGCGTAAGAACATGATTCAGAGGTGAGCGGGCATTTCCCGCGCAGCAAAACTTTTAATAAGCCCGCGAATGCTGCTGTTTACCGGCTTGCCAGTGAACAGCAGCAGTTTTTTTGACTGGCCGGCAGGAATCGCGCAGGCGCATACAGCTTCATATACTATAAAAATACGAGAAAAATGAAGTGAGTATCCAAATGACTTGTAAGGAAAAAGTGCTGTCTGAGGGATTTCAGGATTTTCTGACCTATTATCTGATCCCGGAAGGGCAGGAGGGGCAGGACAGTGGGATCTCCTGTGCGATCCCGGTGACCGACCGTCTGAGATCTGTGTATTATGACAGGCGTCTTCTGCCGCCTCTGTCCTTTGCTGATTTTGAATACAGATATGTGACGGAGCTGTACGGCCTGATGGATGAATTTGTGCCGGAGGCCGCAGACCGGCGTTTCCAGCCCCAGCCCCTGGTAAAAAGCGGGATCACAGCCGCGATGAGGCCGCCGCTGAACCTGACCGGAAGGAACGTGGCGGTGGGCTTTGTGGATACCGGGATCGATTACCGGAACCCGGTTTTCAGAAAGAAGGACGGGACCACTCGGATTCTGGCCATCTGGGATCAGACGGATCAGAGCGGCACTCCGCCCAGGGGGCTTGTCTACGGGACGGAATATACCAGAGAGCAGATCAACCGGGCGCTTGCCTCGGAGAATCCTCTGGAGCTGGTCCCGGTGACGGACGAGATCGGGCACGGAACCCGAATGGCTTCGGCGGCAGCGGGCAGCGCTCTGAATGACGGATTGGATTTCCTGGGGGCAGCGCCGGACGCGGATATTGTGGTGGTGAAAATGAAGCAGGCCAAGCAGTATCTGCGGGATTACTACATGCTCCCGGACGGAGTGCCGGCCTACGAGGCGAACGACATTGTGCTGGGTGTGAAATATCTGGATTCTTTTGCAATTCCGCTGGCCCGTCCCATGGTGATCTGCCTGGGGGTGGGGAGAAGCTTTGGAGATCATGTGGAGAATTCTGCCTTAGCTCAATACCTCTCCTTTGTGAGTACCGACGTGAGCCGCCTGGTGGTGGTGCCCGGCGGGAATGAGGGGAATTCGGCCCACCACTATTCGGGAACGCTGAACGGGAACAGTATGGATGAGTCGGAGCTTCAGGTGGCAGAGGGAACGGCAGGCTTTCTCATGGAAATATGGGGGCAGCTGCCCAGCCTGTTTTCTGTCTCCATCCGTTCTCCGGGCGGAGAGGTGATCCCTCCTGTCAGCAGCAGGCTGGATCAGAGCCTGGAATACACCTTTGTCTACGACCGGACCCGGATCAGGATTGAATATCAGCCTGCGGATCCGGTGACGGGAAATCAGGTAGCGGTGCTCCGGTTTGAAAATCCCAGTCCGGGAATCTGGACACTGATCATCCAGCAGGAGGGCGGCGGGGAGGGAAGCTTTCATATGTGGCTTCCCATCCGGCAGTTTGTGAACGGAAGCGTGGAATTTCTGCGCCCCACACCGGAAACCACGCTGACCTCGCCCTCCTACGCGTCCGCCGTCCTCACCGTAACGGCCTACGACAGCAGGAACAACAGCTTCTACATCAATTCCGGCCAGGGCTTCGGCGTGACAGGAAGGATCAAGCCGGAGCTGTGCGCCCCCGGCGTGGATATTTCTGTGGCGGCTGGGATGCTCCGCGGCAGAACCCTGGTGGGAACCGACACGGGAACCTCCATGGCCGCTTCCATTACTGCGGGAGCCTGCGCCCAGCTGTTCCAGTGGGCGGTGGAAGGGGATAGTATGAGGGATTTAAACGGCGTTGGAGTTAAAAATTATCTGGTGCGCGGAGCTGCCAGGGATCCGGCGTATGAGTATCCCAGCAGACAGTGGGGATTTGGACGGCTATCCATGGAAGGGACGTTTGACTGGCTGGCGGGTGTGATCAGGAAATGAAAAAGGGAAAATTTGTCTTGCGGAATGCTTGCGGCAGATAATAAAAAAACGTATAATGGAAACAGATTTTTTATCTGCATATAATGAAAGAAACGAAAGAAAAGGCCGCCGGGCGGCCGGAAAGGAGACAGAATGCGCTATTTTACCATCATCGCAGCCATCTTCACAGGAGAGCTTCTCCTGAAAAACCATGTGGAGCGCACCTGGCAGGAGGGGCAGAACAGGCCGTTTTTCCGGCGTGCCTTTCTTCTTCGCAGATACCATAATAAAGGCGCCTGCCTGAACCTGGGAGAGAGGCGGCGCAGTGTGGTAGCCGCGGTATCCGTGCTGCTTACCGCAGCGCTGACGGCCGTTTTTCTGTTCACTCTGACCCGGAAAGGGGGCGCATGGCTGAAAACAGCCCTGTCCCTTCTGCTTGGAGGCGCTTACAGCAATACCTATGACCGTCTGAAAAGAAAATACGTGGTGGACTATTTCAGCTTCAACGTGAAATGGGAGCCGCTGAGACGGATCGTATTCAACCTTTCCGACTTCTGCATTCTGGTGGGAGCGCTGGCTCTGGCATTCGGCGGAAGCGCCGGCGGCTCCCGGCAGGTATCCGAGGCTGGCCGGTAAGCGCCTGGGATGCTCCATAAACGCCGGGAGCCGTCCTGAGCGCCCGGTTTTGTCCCGCAGGAACGCAGATGTGCTGCGGGAGTATCTGTCAGCTTATTTCTTGGGCGCTTTCGGAGACTTGGAGGACTTGGGCCTGCCGGGCTTCTTTTCAGGCTCTTTATTCTGATCCTGAAGGAAATCCAGGCCGGTAATATCCAGCTCCACATTTTCCAGAAGCTTTTTGATCAGGGTCAGGCGCTGCTTGTAGACGGCATGCTCCTTTTTGATCCTTGCCAGATAGATCTGCCTCTGGATCTTCAGCTTCAGAAGCTAACTGGACGACTCCGCCCTTGTTCAGCGGCTATGTGGCCACAGGTTCCTTTGCGGGAGTGATCCTGCAGGCAGTCCTGATTGCGGTGGATATTCTGATCTATATGCCGTTTGTCAAGAAGCTGGATAAGAAGTCTCTGCTGCTGGCAGATTTGTATGAGGATGATCTGGAAAAAATAAAGACCATGGAGGAGAATGAGAACCGCAGACTGATTCTGGCACTCTCCAACATGTATGACGATGTGCTGGAGGCCAACGTAGAGAACAAAACCATCCATATCGTGAGAACCTCAGATGCAAGCGGCTTCTGTAATGAGGAGGATATTACCTTTCAGAGGTTTAAGGAGCAGGTGGTAAACCGGGTGGTGGAGGCTGAACCGGGAGAATTTGAGAATCTGCTTTCCTCCGAGGCGTTCCAGAACAGGCTGATGGAAGACGGAGTTCTGGAAAAGGAGATTAAGGTGGAAGCGGGAGGGACAAGGCACTGGGTAAGGCTGCAGTTTGTGATGATGGAGTCCAAAAAGGGACGCCCCTCTCTGATTATGATTACGGTGATGAACATTGACAGCCTGAAGCGGAAGCAGGAGGAGCAGAATATGGCGCTGATGTCCGCCTATGAGGCCGCTACTCAGGCCAGCGCGGCAAAATCGGCATTTTTGTCCAATATGTCCCATGACATCAGAACGCCGATGAACGCCATTCTTGGAATGTGTACGATTGCAAGACAGCATACGGACGACAGGGAGCGTGTGGAGGACTGCCTGGATAAGATCAATGCGGCGTCCATTCACCTGCTGAACCTGATCAATGCAGTGCTGGACATGTCCAAGATCGAGAGCGGCAAGGTGACGCTGGAGGAGCGGCCGTTCAGGCTGGGGCAGATGCTGGATGAGATCTGTGTCATCATACAGCCCAGAATGGCACAGAAAAAACTGAATTTCCACACAGCCTTTGACGAAGTAAGGGACATTACGGTTACGGGAGATCCTCTGCGCATCCGTCAGATATTCGTCAATATTCTGGGAAATGCGGTAAAGTTTACGCCGGAGGGCGGAAGAGTTTCGTTTGAGGCCCGCAGATGCACACAGTCCTACAGTGAATATGCGTCCATAGAGTTTGTCTGCTCCGATACGGGGGCGGGCATGAGTGAGGAATTTAAGGCCAAGCTGTTTCAGCCCTTTGAGAGGGACTCCAGGCAGGAAATCCTTGCGGCTGAAGGAAATGGCCTGGGAATGTCCATCACCAAAAACATCGTTGATCTGATGAACGGAGAGATCTACGTTGACAGCAGCATTGGAAAGGGAAGCACCTTCACGGTTATCCTTCATTTGAAGGAAACCAGGGAAGCCGAGGCGCTGCAGGAGCTGGAGCAGGAGGATGGCCAGGAGCTGCCCGGGAACATGGAGGGTAAGAGAATCCTTCTGGTGGAGGACAATGAGCTGAACAGAGAGATTGCCAGAGAATTTCTGTCCATGACGGGGGCGGAGCTTGAGGAGGCTGTTAACGGCAGGGAAGCGGTGGAGAAAGTACGCAGCTCGCCCATCCATTATTACGACCTGATTTTTATGGATATTCAGATGCCGGAAATGAACGGCTATGAGGCGGCAAGGGCCATCCGGAGCATGGAACGGGAGGATGCCGGACTGCCCATCATAGCCATGACCGCCAACGCCTTTGCGGACAACATCCGCATGGCCAGGGAGGCGGGGATGAACGAGCATCTGTCCAAGCCGATTGACATGAAGCGGCTGTTCTATATGATGAAAAAATTTTTGTGATGTCAGAAAGTGATTTTCAAACACGCTCCAGGCAGGAAACGGCGATTTTACTTGTTTCTGACAAAAAGCTTACAGATGTTAGATGTTTCATTTTCTGCTTTTCGGATATACTTAATATCGGAGCGTATCCGTTGTTACTGTTTACTGCCTTGCCAGCGAACAGCTGCTATCCGTTCGCTCCCTCCTCCGTCTTTGCCATCGGAGCAGCTCCGGCTGGCAGCAGACGGCGGAAGCTTTCCGGTAAAAGTCAGACAAAAGCATACCCTCAGTGTGCGGACAGGAGTGAAAATGGGCAGAAAAAAAGCAATGCTGCTTGGGGCAGCAGCCCTTCTGTGCTGCGTCCTTGGAGCAGGAAGCAGAAGCGCTGCAGAACCGGCGTCTCATCCCGGCGTCCAGGAATATGAACTGGAAACTGATATGACGGAATTTGAAGGAGACCTGGAGGACATTAGGGCCTGAGCCGGCCTGGCTGTGTTCCCATCAGCATGTACGGTCCAAACCATGCGGACATGGTTTGGACCGTACAAACCGATATGGCTGAACTGTTACACCAAAACTAAAATTTTATAAACAAATTCTATTTTTTGCTTCCCTCATTTCCCTTTTGTATGTTAAAATTGCCTTGACATACAAAAAAGAAATGGGGGTTGTTTTATGATTTTTACCATACTCAAGGCGCCAGAGGGAATGGAGGCCGGACTGCGGGAGCTTCTGGCCTGGAAGGGACATGAGCTGGCAGAGACTGCGGAAGCGGGCAGTATCGCCCTGACCCTTCTTCCCTGTGAGGAAAAGAAGGTACAGGCCAGTTATTACGCAGCTCCATCTGCTGCGGAGGAAGCTGTGCCCTCCGGCCGTACACCGGCAGACAGCGCCAAAGCGGCACAGGCAGGGAGCGCAGTCCTGGAAACCTGCGACAGGACATTTTTCTTCCGCGCCCTGATGACCCTGGTGCGGGAGCTGGAAAAGAGGGGCACGGCGGAAAGCTTTACGGAGACAGAAAAGGTTTTTCTGGACAAAAACGGCACCATGCTGGACTGCTCCAGAAACAGTGTGCTTACCGTGGAAACCATCAAGGAATATATCCGTATGCAGGCCAGCCTTGGCATGAACACGCTGATGCTGTATACAGAGGATACCTATGAGGTGCCGGAATATCCTTATTTCGGGGCGTACAGAGGCAGATACACAGGGAAAGAGCTTGATGAGATGGTGGATTATGCAGACCTGTTCGGTATCGAGATGATTCCCTGTATCCAGGCTCTGGCCCATCTGCACAATGCCCTGCGCTGGAACGCCATGCAGGAGCTGCAGGATACGGACGACATCCTGATGGTGGGAGATCCTAAGGTTTATGCGTTTGTAAAAGCCTGCATTCAGAATGCTGTGAAGCATTTTCACACCAAAAGGGTGCATCTGGGCATGGACGAGGCCTGGTCGCTGGGGCTGGGCAGGTATCTGCACCGCAACGGCTTCCATCCCAAGTCGGAGATTATGGCGGAGCATCTGGAGAAAACGTCGCAGATCTGCCGGGAGCTTGGCCTTGAGCCCATGATCTGGAGCGACATGTACCTTCGTCTGTGCTCAGAGAACAACGAGTATTATGACATCCCCCTGGATTCCGATCTGTCCGGCGCAGTGAAGCCGCCTGAGGAGGTGGGGCTGGTTTACTGGGACTATTACCACACGGACGAGAATTTTTACAGACAGTATCTGCGGATGCACAGACAGCTTTCGGACAAGGTGATCTTTGCCGGAGGCGGCTGGGTGTGGAACGGATTGACGCCTAACCTGAAGGGCGCTGTGGAGACCACGGAGCCGGGAATGAGCGCCTGCAAGGCTGCGGGAGTACGGGAGGCCGTGTGCACCATGTGGCAGGACGACGGAGCGGAGACGCCCATGGCGGCAGGCATTTCCTCCATCATCCGTTTTGCGGAGCATGGTTTTGCAGAAAACGTGACGCAGGAACGTATGAAGGAGCAGTTTGAGTTCCTCACAGGAGAGAGCTGGGAGTCCTGCTTCGTAATCGGGGAGATCGATGGAGGTGCTCCGGGCCGGACGTTCTATGACAATCCTTCCAAATATCTGCTGTACCAGGACGCCATGCTGGGTCTGTTCGATGCACAGATCGATGGCTGGGATGTGAAAGCCTACTATGAGGGGCGGCGGGATGAACTTCTGCGGTTAAGAAAGGGCGGGGACAGTGTGGCTTCTCAGGTGACGGAGCTCTACATCCGTCTCACCGATGCTCTGGCTGTGAAGGCGGGGCTGGGGCTTCGCATCAGCGCTGCTTACGCTGCAGGCGACAGGGAAGCACTGGGACGGATTGCCGGGCAGGAGATTCCTGACTGTATAGCCAAAATAAAAGCTTACCGGGACTGCCGGGAGGAACTCTGGAGCCGGGAGAGCAAAATCTTCGGATTCGAGGTGCTGGACATCCGCTTCGGAGGCCTGACAGCAAGGCTGGAGAGCGCGGCAAAGAGACTTGCCGCTTATGCGCAGGGAGAACTGGAATGCCTGCCTGAGCTGGAGGAGACAAGGCTTCCCTTCCGGCCCGTACAGGAGGGCAGTAAGGATACGCTCTGCGCCTGCAATATCTGGAAAACAATCGTATCTGCATCCCAGATCTGACGCAAAAGGCAATGCGGACATAAGCCTGGCCGCTCAGCCTGTTATGCTCAGCTCAGGAATGGAAACCAATATATATAGGAAAGGAAAACAGTCCAGCCGCGCCCGCTTTGCTGCGGCTGGACTGTTGCGGACAATGGTATGGCTGGAATCAAAAAAAGCATTACGGAGCTCGTCGGAAAGACTCCGCTCCTGAAACCGGAGAATTACGAAAGAGCCGTTCATATAACGGATGCAGCGCTTCTTGTGAAGCTGGAATATCTGAACCCTGCGGGAAGCGTGAAGGACAGGGCTGCTTTGCAGATGCTGCTGGATGCGGAAGAGGCCGGCCTGCTGAAGCCGGGCGGCACGATTATTGAACCAACCAGCGGGAACACGGGGATCGGTCTGGCCGCTATCGGCGCGGCCAGGGGATACAGGGCTATCCTGACCCTGCCTGACACCATGAGTCTGGAGCGCAGGAAGCTGCTGGCAGCCTACGGGGCGCAGATCGTCCTGACACCTGGGGCGGAAGGAATGCGGGGAGCCATAGAGAGAGCGGAGGAGCTGCACAGACAGATCCCAGGCTCCTTCATTCCGGGCCAGTTTGACAATCCCTCCAATGCAAAGGCTCACAGATTATCCACCGGGCCGGAGATCTGGGAGGATACGGAGGGAAAAGTGGATATTTTTGTGGCGGGCGTGGGAACGGGAGGCACACTCACCGGGGCAGGCGGCTATCTGAAGGAAAAAAATCCCGCCCTGCGGGTTGTGGCGGTGGAGCCTGCGGATTCCCCCCTTCTGTCGGAGGGCAGGGCAGGAGCTCATGCCATCCAGGGGATCGGGGCCAACTTTATCCCTTCTCTTCTGGACACGAAGCTTTACGATGAGGTGATCCGGGTGGAAAGCGGGGACGCTTTTCAGGCCGCCAGGCAGCTTGCGGCCACGGAGGGGCTTCTTACCGGGATTTCCTCGGGTGCGGCGCTCCATGCTGCCGTCCTGCTGGCAAAGAGGCCGGAGAACGCAGGAAAGGTGATCGTGGCAGTCCTGCCGGATTCCGGCGACAGGTATCTGTCCACGCCGCTCTATTCCTGCGATCAATGAGCCGGGCAGCCATGCCTGCATGGACAGCTGGCGGCTGCTTCAAAGCCTTTGGCTCCTGACAGGGCCTTCTCCTGCATACGGGGGATGGGGCGCACGGAGGAGGGGAGGCTGCATGTGTATGTACCACAGAGAGGGAGGGAGCTATGTATACGATTGTAGTAGCGGATGATGAGGAGGAGCTGCGCAGCACCATTGTAAGGAGGATTCCATGGGAGGAGATTGGCTTTGAGGTGGTGGGAGAGGCCGAGAACGGGATCGAAGCGCTGGAGCTGGTAGACCGGCTTGAACCGGATCTGCTGCTCACAGACATCAGGATGCCTTTTATTACCGGACTGGAGCTGGCCAGGCAGGTGCGGGAGATCAGGCCGGCAACGCAGATCGCCTTCCTGAGCGGATATGACGAATTCGCCTATGCCCAGCAGGCCATCGAATACAATATCATCAGTTACATGCTCAAGCCCATCACCATGGCAGGGCTGACGGAGGAGCTGGTATGTATTCGCAGAAAGCTGGACAAGCTGTTCCGGGAATTCGGGCAGAGAATGAAGGACAGCATGGGAGTGGAGGAATTTCTGCTTCCCCTTCTGCTGGACGGCTACCAGATGGGGGAAGGGACGGAGCGGGAGGAGACGCTCCTTGCCGGAGCCTGGGAATGCGGCCTGATCCTGCAGGGCAGCAGGGTGAACCATTTTCAGGTGATTACCGTGACCGTCCGGGACGCCGGGGGAAGAAACTGTACAGCTCCAGGCCATATTCATGCTGTAGACAGCATTCTGGGAAAGTACATGAAGCACAAATGCTTCTATCTGGAGGATAAGGTGGTGGCGCTGCTGATCGCCACACCCGCGTCCTTTGACAAGTACCTCCATATTCTGGCGGATGATCTCTGTCAGAGCATGGAGCGTATTCTGGGCCTGCACTGCTGCATGGGAGTGAGCAGACAGACGGCGGCGCTGTGCGGGCTCAATGAAGCATATCGGGAATCCATGAACGCCATGCGCTATGCCAACCGCACCCAGAGCAGCGTGCGCTATATTTCCGATGAGGAGCCCTTTGGCGGAGAGGACATCGAGTATGTGATGAGCATGGGCGCCCAGGTGGAGAGCCTGATCCGCAGCGGCAGCAGGGATGAACTGGAGGCCTATCTGAACCGGGAATTTGCCCATCTGGCTACAGAAGGGCGCGCCAGGGAAAAGGTGAAGTTTCTCCAGCTGGAGCTGCTCTCCTGTGTGTTTCGTATCCTGATCGCTGTGGCGGACGAAAATACGGCGGTGAGGACGCGGGCGGAGCAGCTCATGCAGCAGCTCCTGAATCAGGACTATCCCATGGCAGAGACGGCCAGAAAGGTGACGGATTTCTGCCTGCTGGCGGCGGACGGAATCCTGGCGGGAAAACAGAAAAGCAGTACGGATGTGTGCGACAAGGCTCTGCTGCTGATTCAGGAGGAATTTGCATCCCCCGACATTTCCCTGGTGAGCGTCAGCAGCCGCATCGGTGTCAGCGCCAACTATTTAAGCGCACTCATCAAGAAGCGCACGGGCAAAAGCTTTGTGGACTATCTGACTCAGAGGAGGATGGAGGAGGCAAGACAGCAGCTTCTTCATACCGGGAAAAAGATACGGGAGATTTCGGAAAGCTGCGGCTACAACGATCAGCACTATTTCAGCTACTGCTTTAAAAAATACGCGGGCGTATCGCCAAACCTGTTGCGCCAGCAGGCCGGGGGTGGGGAGGGAGCATGACCTGGAAGAAAAGAAGAGTATCCGGTTCTGCTGTCACCACCCTTCTGGTGGTGGGAGTGGTGACGCTGTCCCTGAGTACGGGGCTGCTGATTTTCATGGCGGCCTACCGCAGGAATGTCATGCAGTCTGCAGCGGTGAGCAGCCAGCAGGCTGTGGCCCAGGTTTCCAATATTATAGGAAACTTTACCGCAGACCTGAACAATGCTCTGGGGCGGGTGGAAAGCCTGTTTGTCAGGGAAAGTCCCACCAGGGATGCGGATCTGAACGCGCTGATCGTCATGCGCTCCGACGTGGTGGCGGTGACCAGCTATTACCCCGGGGACGATGGTTCTGAGGGGAACAGCCACGGAAATGACACATCCGGGGCTTACTGTCCCGGGGAGGGCAGGCCGGAGGAGGCCTGGACCGGAAGCTGGCAGAGAAAAGAGGAGCCTCTGGCGAATCTGTCCTACAGCGCTGCTAATCAGCCGGAGAAGGGAGAGATTCTGGTTTCCAAACCCCATGTGGAAAGCCTTTTGGTGAATTTTTATCCCTGGGTAGTATCGGTGAGCAAGCGGATGAGAACGCCTGAGGGAGAGGAGCGGATCGTGGTGATGGACATCCGTTTCTCCCAGATCGCCAGCTACGTGGACAATGTGGGGATCGGCAGCCATGGCTACTGCTTCATTGTGGACGGGGAAGGGAACATGATCTACCATCCCCAGCAGCAGTTGATCTATGCCGGACTGAAGGAAGAAATGGCGGCGGGAATGGTACGCCGGCCGGACGGCACTTATCAGGAGGATGGGATGATCTGCCAGATCCAGACCAGGCAGGACAGTGGCTGGCGTATAGTGGGTGTCAGCTATGTGGATGAAATGATTACCCGTCCGGTGCGCAGCGTGGCACTGATCCTGTCGGGGCTGCTGATTGTGGTGACGGCTGCGGCTTTTGCAGCCAGCACCCTGCTGTCCCGGCTGATCACCCGTCCCGGCAGAGAGCTGGCCAGCGCCATGAGAGAGTTTGAGAAAAATGCGGAGGGCTTTACCTATCATCCGGTGGACGGCAGCCAGGAGATCGCAGATCTTTCCGATTCCTTCGGTCATATGGTGCTGCGTATTCAGGAGCTGATGGATAAGGTGCGGGGGGAGGAGATCACCCTGCGCAAAACGGAGCTGAGGGCACTGCAGGCCCAGATCAATCCCCACTTTCTGTACAATACGCTGGACTCCATTGCCTGGATGTGTGAGGACGGCAGGACAAGGGAGGCGGTGGAGATGGTGAATTCCCTTGCCAGGCTGTTCCGTATCAGCATCAGCAAGGGGCACGAGCTGATTCCCATTGAAAAAGAGGTAGAGCATGCCGAAAGCTATCTGAAGATCCAGAATTTTCGTTATAAGAACCAGTTTACCTATTCCTTCCAGGTGGAGGAGGCCTGCAGAGGATATTACTGCAACAAGATCACCCTCCAGCCCATTATTGAAAATGCGATCTATCATGGTCTGAACCGGATGATCGACGAGGGAAGGATCCTGATCCGTATTTACGAGAGGCAGGGGAGCGTCTATTTTGTGGTGGAGGACAACGGAGTGGGCATGACGCCGGAGCAGTGCCGGAATATCCTGCACCGGGAGCCGGGGGACAACAGAGGGATCGGCATTAAAAATGTACATGACAGGATCCGGATTTATTTCGGGGAGGAGTATGGCCTTACGGTGGAGAGCGAGCTGGATGTGGGAACGAAGGTTATCATCCGTATGCCGGTGATTACAGACGGGGAGAAAAACAACTATGAAGAAAGGCAGAGTCATTAGAGCCTCCGCCCTCCTTTTGCTGCTTGTGTTCTGCGCGGCCGCAGGGGGGACGGCAGTGAGCGGAATGGAGCGGCAGAGCCAGTACAGAGTGGCCATGGTGGTCAAATCCACCCAGTCCGCCTTCTGGCAGTCCGTGTTTGCCGGGGCCAGGGCGGCGGGAACGGAATACAATGTGGAGCTGACCTTTGCAGGCCCGGAATCCGAGGAGGATTACCGGACACAGAATGAAATGATCGATCAGGCGGTGGCGGACGGGGCACAGGCCATCGTATTTTCGGCAGTGGATTTTGACGCCAATGCGGAGGCTGTGAACCGGGCAGCGGCGGCGGGAGTGAGGATCGTAGTAATCGACAGCGATGTGAACAGCACAGCGGTGGAGATCAGAATCGGTACAGACAATTACGAGGCAGGCAGAATGGCAGGAAGAGCCGCCCTTGCCGCTCCCGATGAGGAGCTTTATGTGGGGATCGTGAATTTTGACGCCAAAACGGCCAACGGACAGCAGAGAGAGCAGGGATTTCGGGATGCACTGGAAGCGGAGGAAAGAGTGGCGGAGCTTCAGACGATCAATGTGCGTTCTGCCACCGAGGATGCCAGGGAAGCCACGGCAGCTTTCCTGAGGGAGAATCCCGAGATCAATGTGATAGCCACCTTTAATGAGTGGACGAGCCTGGGGGTGGGCTGGGCCATCCGGGATCTGGGATTGAAGGACTCTACCTGTGTGGTTGCCTTTGATTCCAATGTGGTCTGCGTGGGGATGCTGGAACGGGGAGAGCTGGATGCCCTGATCGTCCAGAATCCTTATGCCATGGGTTATCTGGGAGTGGAGGCGGCCTTCCGTCTGCTGGCAGGCGCTGCCCCTGCACAGACGGAGGTGGACACGGAGACTACGCTGGTGAACAGAGAGAACATGTTTGAGGAGGAATACCAGAAGATCCTGTTCGGGTTTTAGAAGGTGTATGAGGACCGCGTCCTGTCAAGGTGTCTGCCCGGAAGGAGTGGAGGATTTTCACATAGACTGGTGTAAAAATCAACAGCTATGGTGTGATAATCAACACTATGAACAACAAAAAAGTGAAAAAATAGAAAATATGGAGGAATAATATACAAAGTTCTTGGAAAATTGCATGTACTTCTGTACAGCACGGAGATATACTGGATCCTGTAAAGCGGAGGTGCTTTGCAGGATCTTTTTGATACCGGAGAAAAGCACAGGCCGCGTTTGATCTGAGACAGGCACTGAAAAGAAGGGGTGCCATATTTTCCATAAAGGAGGAAAAGAAACTATGAAAAAGAAATTTCTGGCATTGACCATGGCGGCAGCTATGGTACTGGGACTGGCAGCCTGCGGAAGCGAGCCCGCAGACGCTCCTGCCGAATCCAAGGCTCCCGCAGAGTCGGCAGCTCCTGCTGAATCGGCGGCGGCTTCCGAGGCCTCTGAGGTGGCAGAGACGGTGGAGCAGACAGCAAACGCAGTGGATCTGAACGTGGGCGTGTTCTACTATACCTACAGCGACACCTATATCACCAGCGTGCGTACCGCACTGGATGAGGAACTGAACGCAGCAGGGATCAAGTTCCAGAATTACGACGCCAACTCGAACCAGACTACTCAGAACGAGCAGATTGATACGGCCATTACTCAGGGCTGCAACCTGCTGGTGGTGAATATCGTAACCTCCGGTTCCGTGGATGCCTCTCAGGCAATCGTGGACAAGGCTTCCGCAGCTGACATCCCGGTTATCTTCTTCAACAGAGCGGTTGAGACCGACGAGGACGAAGGAAAGGTTCTGGGAAGCTATGAGAAATGTGCATTCGTAGGAACCGACGCTCCCGAAGCAGGCCATATGCAGGGCAAGATGATCGGCGACTATCTGGTAGAGAACTATGATGCCGTTGACCTGAACAAGGACGGACAGATCAGCTACGCCATGTTCATGGGCCAGCTGGGCAACGTGGAAGCCATCTACCGTACTCAGTACAGTGTGGAGGATGCCAACGCGATCCTGAAGGAAGCAGGCAAGCCTGAGCTGGTTTACTTTGATTCCGCCAACACCGACTGCTATCAGGTTGACCAGGACGGTAACTGGAGCGCAACCGCAGCCAACAACTATATGACCACCAACCTGTCTCAGTACAATGAGGACGCAGGCAACATGATCGAGCTGGTAATCTGCAACAACGACGGTATGGCAGAGGGCGCGATCTCCGCTCTGAACGACAAGGGCTATAACACCGGAGCAGACAGCACCATGATTCCTGTATTCGGCGTGGATGCAACCGATGCGGCCAAGCAGCTGATCAAGGACGGCAAGATGACCGGAACCATCAAGCAGGATGCGGAAGGTATGGCGGCAGGTATTGCATATCTGGCAAAGAATGCAGCGGCAGGCAAGGAACTGATGGCTGATACTCAGGACTTTAACGTATCCGAGAAGGTAAGCAACAAGATCTACATCCCTTACGGCGTTTACACAGGAGAATGATTGACACAGTCCAGTCAAAGCAGAACAGCAGAAAGCCGGTTCGCCGTGCTTTCTGCTGTTATATGAAGGAGGGAGCGGTATATGGGACAGACGGTTTTACTGGAAATGAAGGACATTTGTAAGGAGTTTCCGGGCGTCAAGGCATTGGACCATGTGTCACTGACTGTAAAAAAAGGAACCGTCCATGCGCTGATGGGTGAGAACGGCGCAGGGAAATCCACTCTGATGAAGTGCCTGTTCGGCATGTATCAGAAGAACAGCGGACAGATTTTTCTGGAAGGAAAAGAGGTCAACTTTAAAAATTCCAAAGAAGCGCTGGAAAACGGCGTGGCGATGGTGCACCAGGAATTGAACCAGGCGTTGAAGCGCAACGTGATGGATAATATCTGGCTGGGACGTTACCCCAAGATGGGCGGCGTCATGATCAATGAGAAAAAAATGTATGCTGATACTATGGAGGTCTTTAAAGAACTGGGCATTTCAGTTGATCCCAAAAGGATCATGAGCACAATGCCCGTATCCCAGAGACAGATGGCAGAGATCGCCAAGGCGGTTTCTTTCCATTCCAAGGTCATCGTATTTGACGAGCCCACCTCATCCCTGACGGAGCAGGAAGTGGAGCATTTATTTGAGATCATCAATATGCTGCGGGACAGAGGCTGCGGCATCATCTATATTTCACACAAGATGGCGGAGATCCTGCGCATAGCCGATGAAGTGACGGTAATGCGCGACGGAACATGGGTGGCCACCAGGCCGGCTGAAAGCTTGACCACAGAGGAAATCATCCGGCTGATGGTGGGACGTGAGCTGAATAACCAGTTCCCGCCCAAAACCAACAAGCCGGGGGAAGTGGCTCTTGAGGTGGAGCACCTTACCGCGCAGTATTCCCTGCTCAAGGATGTATCCTTCAAGGTAAAGCGCGGGGAGATCGTAGGGCTGGCAGGACTGGACGGAAGCGGAAGAACGGAAACGCTGGAGAATATCTTCGGCATTGCCACCCGGAAGGAGGGTACCATCAGACTGGACGGCAGAGAGGTGCACAACCGCAACGCCAGGGAATCCATCAGGAACGGCTTTGCCATGCTGACAGAGGAACGGCGTGCCACAGGCATTTTCGGCATTCTGAATATCAGGGAAAACACGGTGATTTCCAGCCTGAAGAAGCACCGCCGCTTCCTTGCGCTCAGCGAGAAATCCATGCGAAAGGATACCCAGTGGTCGATTGACGCCATGCGCACCAAGACCCCGTCCCAGGAGACGAAGATCCGTTCCCTTTCGGGAGGAAACCAGCAGAAGGTGATCCTGGGCAGATGGCTTCTGACGGAGCCGGAGGTACTGCTTCTGGATGAGCCTACCAGGGGAATCGACGTGGGAGCCAAGTATGAGATCTACCAGCTGATTATTGACCTTGCCAACAAGGGAAAGATCGTCATGGTGGTTTCCTCGGAAATGCCGGAGCTTTTGGGGCTGTGCGACCGCATCCTGGTAATGTCCGGAGGACGGCTTGCCGGAGAGGTGGACGCGCAGAACACGACGCAGGAGGAGATCATGACCCTCGCTGCCAAATATGTATAGGGGAGGCTGCAGCAGATGAAAGCAATAACCAATGTAAAAGACAGATATTTGAATTATAAAGGCTTAAACTCCAAAGATAAGGTTACGTTCTGGAAGGAAGCGTCTATCAACAATGCGCTGTACGTGCTTCTGATCATAGCGGTGATCTACACCTATGTGCAGAACCATGCGTTCCTGTCGGCTGGCTCCATCGTAAACATTATCAGCCTTTCAGCAGCGAACCTTCCCATTGCCTGCGGTATTGCAGGATGTATCGTGCTGACGGGTACCGACCTTTCCGCAGGCCGTGTGGTAGGTCTGACCGCCTGTATCAGTGCAGCACTCCTGCAGTCCATCGAATATGGCGCCAAGATGTTTCCCGGCATGGAGCCGCTCCCCATTCCGCTGGTGATTCTGGCGGTAATCATTGTGGGCGGAATCGTGGGACTGGTCAACGGATTCTTCGTGGCTAAATTCCAGTTGCATCCGTTCATCGTAACGCTGGCCACGCAGCTGATCGTGTATGGCGTACTGCTGATGTTTATGATGACCAACGGCAACAACGGACAGCCTCTGTCCGGACTGGACGACGGCTTCAAAGCCTTCGTAACAGGCAGCGTGGTGAAGTTCGGCAAGGTTGCCATCCCCAACTATGTATGGTATGCTCTGGTGGTGGTGGTGGTGATGTGGTTCATCTGGAACAAGACCACCTTCGGCAAAAACATGTTTGCTGTAGGTTCCAACCCCGAGGCGGCCAATGTATCGGGCGTTAACGTGATGAAGACCACCATTCTGGTGCACACCCTGGCAGGTATGATGTACGGCGTTACCGGATTTATCGAGTCTGCCCGTATCGGCTCCAACCAGGCCAATACAGGACTGAACTATGAGTGTGATGCTATTGCTGCCTGCGTGATCGGCGGTGTGTCCTTTGTAGGAGGCACTGGTAAGATCAGCGGCGTGGTGATGGGTGTTTTCCTTCTGCGCATCATTTTCGTGGCGCTGCAGTCCCTTTCCATCAATCAGAACATGCAGTACGTGATCAAGGGTCTGATCATTCTGCTTGCCTGTGCGATTGATATGAGAAAGTATCTGGTAAGAAAGTAATACCTTGGGATATTACAGAAGGTAAAGCATACAACTCAGTAAGGCATACAGCTCAATAAGGAAAGGCAGTTTAGCATGGAAGAAAAACAGTCAGAAAACCCCATGGTGAAAAAGCGCTGGTTCGGGCGGGGGATTTACGGAAGTAAGGATGTGCCCATCCGGCTTCTGGACGGCTTCATCGGCGTGGTGCTGGTAGTTACGGTGGCAATGACCATTTACTTTGCCGTTAACGGAGGCTTTTATGTGACCTTCGATACCAGAGGCGGAAGCGAGGTGGCCCAGCAGAAGCTGCGTCACGGAGAACACGCACAGGAACCGGAAACGCCCACAAAGCCGGGCTATACCTTTGACGGCTGGTATCTGGAAAGCAACGAGGAAGCATCCTGGAACTTCGCGGTGGACACGGTGGCGGGAGATCTGACGTTAGTCGCTCATTGGAAGAGCGCGGCCATTCCTGTGAAATTTGATCTGGCCGGCGGAAGCTTTGAGGGGAAAGATGAGATTGCCCCTCATACGGTGACATATGGGGAGGCATATGGGGAGCTGCCTGTACCAACCAAGGATAATGCCCGGTTTCTGGGCTGGTACTACAGCGGCAGCCAGATCACAGAAGACACGCAGGTGGCTATGACAGGGGAACACGTGCTGACAGCACAGTGGAGAGAAGGCGCCTGAAAATAATTATGGGAAAGAAAGAGGGATTCCTGGCCAATGGCCTGGAGCCCTTTTTCTTTTGCCGGTTGACTATTTACAGGGCAAGCCAGACTGTGGTATGATAAAAAACATGTAAAAACAGCCATTCTGTATCTTTTTTGCAGAAGCGGCAGAATCAGACGGTCTGCCCGGAGGAGAAGGAATGGCCGGGCGGATGCCCGCATCTGGCGGACATGACAGAGGAAAGCAAGAGGGATAAGGACGATGGGAGAGCCTGTTATTCAGATCCAGAATGTATCAAAGACCTTCCAGACGAAGGAAGCGCAGGTGGCGGCGCTTAAAGATATAAGCCTGACGATCAATAAGGGAGACATTTACGGTATCATCGGCATGTCGGGAGCGGGCAAGAGCACGCTGGTGCGGTGCCTGAATTTCCTGGAGAGGCCCACAGAGGGGACGGTGCTCATCGACGGAGTGGATCTGGCCGGATGCAGCGACAGGGAACTGCGGAAGGTGCGCAACAGCGTAGCCATGATTTTTCAGCATTTCAACCTGCTGATGCAGGCTACGGTTCTGGACAATGTATGTTTTGGCCTGGAGATCCTGGGCAGGAAGAAGAAGGAAGCCAGGGAGGAGGCCCGGAAGCTTTTGAAGATCGTGGATCTGGAGAGCAAGGCGGACGCCTATCCGGCCCAGCTTTCCGGCGGGCAGAAGCAGAGGGTGGCCATTGCACGCTCCCTTGCCATGAATCCCCGGATCCTTCTGTGTGACGAGGCTACCAGTGCGCTGGATCCCACCACCACCCGGTCGATTCTGGAGCTGCTTTCCAGGATTAATAAGGAGTACGGGATCACCATCGTGATCATCACCCATGAAATGAGCGTGGTGCAGGAGATCTGCAGCCATGTGGCCATCATAGACAAAGGCGAGCTGGCGGAGACGGGAACGGTGGAGGAGGTTTTCTCCTCGCCCAGATCGAAGGCGGCCAGGAAGCTGGTGCTCCAGGGAGAGCGGAGAACGGCGCTGATGGACAGCAGACGCTGTGTACGCATCGTTTTTTCGGAAAATTCATCCTTCGAGCCGGTGATTGCCAACATGGTTCTGGAGTGCAGGGCCCCGGTGAACATCCTGCTGGCGGATACCCAGGATGTGGGAGGGATTGCCAGAGGCCAGATGGTGCTGCAGCTTCCTGAGGATGTGCAGACCGCGGGGCGGATGATCCAATATCTGAAGGAGAGAAAACTTACGGTGGAGGAGCTGGATGATTATGTGGAATAGTTCAACAGTGATGATGATTGTAGAGGGCACGTTTGCCACCATATACATGACGCTGGCATCCACACTGATGGCCTATGTGATCGGCCTGCCTGTGGGAGTGGCTCTGGTGGTCACCGGAAAGGAGGGGCTTCGCCCCAACGCATTCGTGAACCGGCTGCTGGGAATGATCGTGAACATCACCAGAAGCATTCCTTTCCTGATCCTGCTGATTCTGGTGATCCCCCTTACCAGGGCTATCGTGGGAAAAAGCTACGGCCCCAGCGCCACCATTGTGCCGCTGACACTGGCGGCAGCCCCCTTTGTGGCGCGGCTGGTGGAGTCCTCTCTGATGGAGGTGGACAGAGGGGTAATCGAGGCGGCCAAGAGCATGGGAGCTTCCCTTCCCACCATTGTGATGCGTGTCATGCTTCTGGAGGCCCGCTCCTCCATGCTGTCCAATCTGGCGATTGCGCTGGGAACCATCCTGGGCTATTCTGCCATGGCGGGAGCCGTGGGCGGCGGAGGACTGGGGGATATTGCCATCCGTTATGGCTATAACCGTTATCAGCTTGATATTATGCTGGTGACGGTGGTGCTTCTGGTAGCTCTGATGCAGATTATGCAGGCTGTCTGCATGAGACTGGCGAAGAAGCTGGATCGGAGAATTACCGGCTGAGTATAAAGCGGCTTTCAGAGTGTGTCTGTATATTCAAATATGCTCAGGTAAGGCGGCTGGCCGGATGATTCATAGAGGGCGCTGTGGTGCGCCCGG
>CAUWLJ010000012.1:0-56593 GCA_963559585.1 uncultured Eisenbergiella sp.
CAATATAAAGGGGCCGCGAAAACAGGAGTTTTCAACTCCTATTTTTCACAGCCCCGGGGAATTTAGAACGGGCCTCGTTACTGTTCACAGCAGCCTCAAACGCCTGCCGTTTGAGGCGTAAGAATGTGATTCAGGAGTGAGCGGGCCTCTTTTGCGCAGCAAAAACTTTCAATAGGCCCGCGAAAGTTACTGTTTACGGGCCTGCCGTGAACAGTAACCGGGCCTCCAGGTTACTGTTTGAAATACTAAAAAATTCCCTTGCTCCATCCATGCAGTCATGCTAAACTGTAATTGAGCATAATTTTCATAAGAATCCGGCATTCAAAGCCATCTTTACTGCAGCGGCAGACCGTATCTATGGTGCGCTGTATCTGTTTTCTTTTCGGAACTCTATGCTTGATACCCAACAACCTATAACAGGCAGGAGGGATGAAAGGAAGGCGGCGCTGTTCTGTAACAGTCTTGGTATTTCCTGTAAAGGCTCTCCTGCCGTCAGATGCAGGCAAAAGTCTGAACAGACTTTATCTGCGATGCAGAAAGGAGCGTTTTTTAGATGCAGGAAGTAAAGGTAAATGTTAAGAGGGAGTACAAGGATACGGTATTTCGGATGCTGTTCGGGGAAAAGGAGCATCTGCTGGAGCTTTACAACGGCCTGAACGGCACCGACTACCGGGACGAGAGTGAACTGGAGATTTATACCCTTGAGAATGCGATTTACATGGGAATGAAAAACGATGTATCCTTCCTTCTCATGTCAGAGCTGAACCTGTATGAGCATCAGTCAAGCTATAATGCCAATATGCCGCTGCGGGATCTTCTGTATATTGCCCGCCAGTACGAGAGATACATAAAGGGAAGATCCCTCTATTCCGGCAAGGCGATAAAGCTTCCTACCCCCAGCTTTGTGGTGTTCTATAACGGTTCAGACGCCCAGCCGGAGAAAAGGATTTTGAAGCTGTCAGATTCTTTTGAAAAAAAGGCGGAGGAACCTAAGCTGGAGCTGAAGGTACTGCAGATCAACGTGAATGACGGAAAGAACAGGGAGCTGATGGAACGCTGCCGGACACTGAGGGAGTACAGCCAGTATGTTGCATGTGTGCGGAAGTATACGAAGCTGGAGCCGATTGAGGAAGCAGTGGATCATGCAGTGACGGAATGTATCCGGGAAGGGATCCTGCGCGAATTCCTGCAGAAACAAAGAGCGGAGGTGGTTGCAATGTCCATTTTTGAGTATGATGAGGAAGAAGAAAAAAGGAAGCTTCGGGAAGCGTACAGAGAGGAAGCCATGGAAGATGCCCGGGAAAAGGTAAGGGCAGAGGTCATAGAAGAAATCAAGGGAGAGGTCAGAGAAGAAGTCAAGGCAGAAGTCAGGGAAGAATTTCTGAGCCTGATACAGAAGCTGATTTCCCAGGGACGTGGGGACGAGATTGAGCGGATCGTGACAGAGGAGGCCTATAGGGAAGCAGTATGGGAAGAATCCGGTCTGACAGAAGAATGTCCGAAGAAGGAAGAATAGGCGGAAATGGAAAGCAGGGGGAGCTGACGCAGATAAGCGGGCTCCCCCTGGATTTAGGGTTTGGATTTACACACTTTGCCTGACTAACCCTGGATTACATTTTAACACATCTAACTGCCGTATATCCGGCTTCCGTCACGGCATCCATCAGCTTCTGATCAGGAATGTCCGCGTCCATGGTCACAGCAGCTTCTTTCTTTTCCAGGCTGACCTCCACCTGGGTCACGCTCTCCAGGGCGGCCAGGGCCTTCTGTACGTGGGCCTGGCAGTGAGCGCACATCATTCCTTCAACGGTTACGATTTTTTTCATGGTAAAATCTCCTTTCTGATTTGTTTCCTTTTTGATTTCAACGGTTCTTTTCGTTTCATCGCTGCTTCGCATTTTGACGTAATCTTTGCTTTCCGTGTGGCTTTCGGTTACTGCTCTGGCTTCGGTTTCGGCATGAATTCCGGTTTTTGCATGGCCTTCACCGGCAGCAGGCAGGTTTTCCTGAACCGAGGCCCGTGCGGTGACGGTCTTTTCCTCCGACCGGAAAAATCTCAGCCTCAGGGCGTTGGTTACCACACAGACGGAGCTTAAGCTCATGGCCGCAGAGCCGAACATGGGGGTGAGCCTCAGCCCGAAGGCCGGGAACAGGGCTCCGGCAGCCAGCGGGATGCCCAGGATGTTGTAGAAAAAGGCCCAGAACAGATTCATGCGGATGTTGCGGATAACGGCACGGCTCAGACGGATGGCCGTTACCACATCCAGCAGGGAATCCTTCATCAGCACCACGTCCGCGGAGTCGATGGCAATGTCCGTTCCCGCTCCGATGGCAATGCCTATGTCTGCCCGGGTCAGGGCGGGGGCATCGTTGATGCCGTCCCCAACCATGGCGACCCGGCAGCCCTTTTCCTGGAGGGAGCGGATGTGGGCCTCCTTCTGGGTGGGAAGTACATCGGAGATGGCTTCCTCAATGCCAAGCTGCTTCTGGATGGCGGAGGCAGTGATCCGGTTGTCCCCGGTGAGCATGACCACATGAAGCCCCATACTTTGCAGTTCACTGATGGCAGCCGCGCTGGATTCCCGCACGGTGTCCGCCACTGCGATGATCCCGGTGAGCTTTCCATCCGCTGCAAAAAGCAGAGGAGTCTTGCCCTGGGAGGCGAAAGCATCCATCCGTTCCTTCACGGATGAAGCTTCGGGCATGGAGGAGAGAGAGAGCATCTCCTCCATATAGGCGGGATTTCCCGCAAGGCAGAGATGGCCGTCCACTACAGCCCGGATTCCCCGGCCGGCGGCGGCCTCAAAGCCGGATACGGCGGGGAGGGAGAGACCGTCCCTTGTGGCCTTCTCCACCACGGCCTGTGCCAGGGGATGTTCGCTGCCGCTCTCCGCAGCGGCGGCCTGTGCCAGGAATGCGGCTTCGTCCAGGGCGGGCTCCAGCACCAGAATGTCGGTCACAGAAGGATGGCCGGAGGTGATGGTACCCGTTTTGTCCAGGACGACGGTGTCGATGGAGTGCAGGTGCTCCAGGCTTGCGGCGGATTTGATCAGGATCCCGTATTCCGCCGCTTTACCCGTTCCCACCATGATGGCTACGGGGGTGGCCAGCCCCAGGGCGCAGGGGCAGGAGATCACCAGGACTGCGATGGCTGAGGAGAGGGCGAACTCAAAGCCTGCTCCCGCCAGGAGCCATACGATGGCGGTGAGAAAGGCGGTCAGGATAACGGCGGGCACAAACCAGCCGCTCACCTTGTCGGCCAGCCTGGCGATGGGAGCCTTGGAATTGCCTGCGTCGTCCACCAGACGGATGATCTGGGCCAGCGTGGTGTCGTCCCCCACACGGGAGGCTTGGAAACGGAAGGAGCCGTTCCGATTGATGGTGGCGCAGATCACCTCGTCCCCCGGATTTTTTTCCACAGGGATGCTCTCCCCGGTGATGGCGGACTGGTCGATATAGCCGGAGCCCTCCGTCACCACTCCGTCCACGGGAATGCTCATGCCGGGACGGATCACCACAATGTCCCCGGCGGCCACCTGTTCTGCCGGTATGGTCACTTCCCCGCCGCCGCGGATGACCAGGGCGGTTTTGGGAGCCAGATCCACCAGCTTGCCCAGGGCGTCTGAGGTTTTGGATTTGGAGCGGGCCTCCAGATATTTGCCCACCGTCACCAGGGTGAGGATCATGGCTGCGGATTCAAAATACAGGTCGTGGGAATACTGATGCACCAGCTCCGGCTGTCCGTGCCCCAGGCCGAAGGCCATGCGGTAAATGGCGAAGACGCCGTACAGGAAGGAAGCGGAGGAGCCCACCGCCACCAGGGAGTCCATGTTGGGAGCGCGCATGATAAGGGCCTTAAAGCCATTGTGGAAAAAGTGCCAGTTGATGGCAATAACCGGGATTGTCAGCAGGCACTGGGTCAGCGCCGAGATCAGCGCGTTTTCCATGCCGGTGAAAATGGAAGGCATGGGAAGGCCTGCCATACCGCCCATTGCCACATACATCAGCGGGATCAGTATAAGAATGGAAGAAACCAGTCGTTTTTTCATGTCCTGCTGATTTCGGGCGGCCATATCCTTCCGGCTCTGCCACTCTTTTCCGAAGGAGCTGCGATCCCCGCCCGCAGTCTGGCCTGTCCGGCCATCCTGCCCAAGAGGGGCGGCTCCATAGCCGATTTCGGTTACAGCCTGCACGATTTCCCGGGGAGAAACCTGATCCTCCGCGTAGGTGACGGTCATTTGGCTGGCCAGCAGGCTTACATTTACGTCCGACACACCCTCCAGCCTGCCCACACAGCGCGTCACATTCGCCTGGCAGGCGGCACAGGTCATGCCGGATACCTGATACTTTTCTGTTTTCATATTTCCTCCATATGGGAGCCTTTTTGGCTCCGGCTGTGGCTCTCCTCTGTTTTCAGGCCGCCTGCGGCGCTTTGGCGCAGAGGGCATAGGGCTTCCAGGGCTTTGTGATGGAAGCGGTCTATTTCAGCTTCCGCATCAGCTCAAAAGCTTCGTCCACGATCTGAGTATTTCCCTTCTGCACCTCTTCTACTACGCAGGTTTCCATATGCTCCTTCAAAATCTGGTATCCGAAGGATTGGAGCGCGCTCTCCACAGCGGCGACCTGGGTCAGGATTTCGCCGCAGTAGCGGTTGTCGTCCAGCATCTTCCCGATTCCCGAAAGCTGGCCGCTGATGCGGTTCAGACGGTTTTTCAGGGATTTCAGCTCCGCTTCTGTGCGGGGCGTGGATTTGTGATGGCAGGTACAGCAGTTTTCTGGATTCATGTTATAGCCTCTTTTCTGTGGAAATAAATACCCTTACCGGGTATTGGCTGCTGAGATGATAATATACCCTATAGGGGTATTTGTCAACTGTAATTTGATCAACGAACCAAAAGCGCAGGTTTCAGGCTGTTGTAAATATTTTACAGGAGTGAAATTGCGTTTTACGGAAGCTCTGAGGGGTTGCCCTGCCATCCCTGTTCTGCTATGATGATTCTTATAAAGAAAGGCCCGGTACACCGGGGGGAAAGGGAGGGGAGCGTATGCTGCTGCAGACCAGACGGCTTAGGATCAGAAGCATCCGGCCAGAGGATGAAAAGGCGTTTATTCACATGGCTTCCGATGGGAGCCTGACGGAGATTTTCGGGGACTGCCGGGAATGCCATAAATGGATGGGGGACTTCATTGAAGAAGCGGTCCGATTGGAGAAGGAGGACAATCCAAGACAGGACTATATGGCGTTTGCGATAGAGGAAAAGGAGAGCGGACGTGTGGTGGGTTCTGTAGGCAGCTCCTACTATGAGGATTTTGCAGAGGTGGGGGTGACCTACTTTATCGGAGCGCAGGACAGGGGGAAGGGATATGCGGCCGAGGCTCTGGGCGCTCTGGTGGAGCATCTGTTTGAAAGATATGACCTGAGGACACTGGTGGCTGCGGCCAGGGTGGATAACGCCGCTTCCTGCCGTACTCTGGAGAAAACGGGATTTCTTGTGACGGAAACCAAAATGTATCAGGATTTGTACGACGAAGAGGAAACGCTCAGCAATATCTACCGGCTGGAGCGGGGCTGAGAAGGCGGCCGTGCCTGTATACCTCCGGCCCCGCATATTTGGATCCGCAGTTCCCGGAAGGGAAGCGGCTCCGGCAGAAAAGCAGTGTTCAGACCCGTTCTAGAAAAAACACCTGCTCCGCCAGATATTCCGCCTCCTCCCGGTCATGAGTTACCAGCACCGTATAGCTTTCCGGCCGGGACAGGAGACATTTGCGCACATATTCCATCACCATTTGGCGGGTTTTATGATCCAGCCCCTTAAAGGGCTCGTCCAATAAAAGCAGATCCCAGGGCGGGCACAGGGCGCGGACCAGCGCGGCCCTTCGCCGCTGGCCGCCGGAGAGCTCCCGCACGGGCTGGCTGACACAGTTTTCCAGGCCCACGGCCTTCAGGCCGTGGAGGATTTCTTCCCTGCCCACAGCGTTCCCTGTCACCAGCCGGACATTGGAAAGGGGGCTTAGGTTTTCGCAGAGCCGGTCCTCCTGAAAAACGGCAGCCAGACGAAGCCCGTCAAGCCCCAGGATCCGCCCGCTGTCCGGCTTTTCCAGTCCCATCAGGATGCGAAGCAGGGTGGTTTTGCCCACGCCGGAGGCCGCCATCACCGCTGTGACCGTTCCCGGCTCAAGGGTGAAGGTGACCCGGTTCAGGACTTTTTTTTCGCCATAGCTTTTACACAGTTCTTGTATCTCAATCATTTTTGTGTTTCCTTTCAGCCTTCCAGCTTCCATATTCCAAAATCCAGGATTTTCAGAAAGAGCTTTTCAAACAGGATGCTCAGCATCACGATCACCACAGTCCAGGCGAACAGATCCGCCGTTTCCAGATATACCTTCGCCTCGTACAGCTTTTCCCCGATGGAGCCTTTGGGGATCCCGATGACCTCCGCGGCGATGCCTGCTTTCCAGCACAGGCCCAGGGACAGGGAAAAGCCGGAGCGCAGGAAGGGCAGAAGATGGGAGAGGTAGATGCAGCGGATCCGTCTGCCGATGGGAATCTGAAAAACCTGTGCCATTTCCAGAAGTTTTCTGTCCGTGGACAGGATACCGTTCAGCACGTTGGTGTAGAGCACAGGAAGCACCATCAGGAAAGAGATCACCACCGACAGGTTCCGGGAAGGAACCCAGATCAGCACGAGGATGATAAAGGAGGCCACCGGAACCGCCTTCACCGCCGCCATGGCCGGAGCCAGCAGCTCCCGCATGAAGGGCAGAAGGGCGGAGAGGGAGGCCAGAAGGAGACCGGCCAGGGAGGCGGACAGGAAGCCGCCTATGATACGCAGGAAGGAGCTGGCTATGGAGCCCCAGAAATCTGCGGCAGCCTGCCAGCTTCCGTTTCCGCTCATCAGCTCCAGAAGCCTTTTCAGGACAGAAACAGGAGATACCAGAAGTATCTCCTGTCCGATATAGAGACTGACCAGCTCCCACAGGATCAGCCACACCGTCACCGCCCAGAGGCGGATACGGCCTTTTTGTGTCGGTTTCTTTGTCCTCATCAGTCACAAATCCTATCTGCTGTAATAGAAATCCTCTCCGGGAAGCTGGCCGCCCACCGCTTTTGGATTCTGTTCATAGAGCACGTTCAGGTAACCGGACAGCTTTTCTTTCATCTCGTCTCCTTCAATGAAAACGATGTTGCAGGCGGGAAGGGCTTTCCGGGCAACGGGAGCGGGCACGATGTCATGGGCTTCGATCAGCTCCGCCGTTTCCTCCACGTTGGCGTTGGCGTATTCCACAGAGGCCTTGTAGGAATCCAGGAAAGCGTTCACCGCCTCAGGATGCTTCTGGGCAAACTGGGTGCGCACCACCACCACTCCGGTGAGCATGGCGCTGGGGGTTTCAGATCCCTCCTGCGCCTTGTCCCATTCCTCTGTGAGATCCAGGGCAATGCGCAGCTTTTCGTTTTTTGCCTGGGCGGTGGTTACGAAGGGCTGGGGCAGCATGGCGATCCCGCCTTCCTGGGAGGAAAGGGCAGCCACACATTCGGAGTGCTCCGCCTTCCACTCGATAGTTACGTCCTTTTCCGGATCAATGCCATTGGCGGACAGGATGTAGTTCAGGGCGTACTCCGGCGAGGCTCCCTTTCCGCTGGCATAGATGGTTTTCCCCTTCAGATCGGAAACGGACTGTACGCTCTCTCCGCTTTCTGCGATATAAAGAACGCCCAGGGTATTGATGGCAAGCACCTGAACCTGTCCCTTCGTATTGTTGTACAGGACGCTTGCCAGGTTGGCGGGAACGGCGGCAATATCAGTCTCTCCCTGTACCAGAGCGGGGGTTACCGCATCCACGGAAGGGGTGATGGTGTAGGTATAGGTATTCTGGCCGTTAGATGTTCCTGTCACGCTTTCCATCATAGGAACCATTCCCATGGCGGTGGGGCCCTTCAGGGCGGTCACGCGCACCTGCGTTCCGTAAGAATTGCTTTCCGGCAGACTATTCTCCAAAAGCTCCTTTGCCGGGGCCATGTCTGCAGAGTCTTCGGTGGAAGGCTCCTTCCGGGCGGCTTCACCGGAAATGGAAGAACCGGTTTCGGCTGTCTGCTCCGCTGCGCTTTCTGCCGGGGCCTTCGTACCTTCCGCCTGGTTTTCTGCGCCCCCCTTCGCTCCGCAGCCTGCCAGAAGGGAGACTGTAAGCGCCAATGCTGTGAGTAGGGTCAATGTTTTTCTCATAAAAGATCCTCCATAAAAAAATTAGTTTTTCGTATTCGCCTGCATGGCTCTGGAAGTGATGCCCTCGATCCGGCCAAGCTGCCCTGACAGGGCGCTGATCCGTCCCTGGCTGGCGCTGACGATGATGGAGATGATGTTCATGGACTTTTCACGGTAAGGAACGCCCATCCGGGCGATGATACAGTCTCTGTACTCATGGAGCAGGCTGTTTACCTTTTCCGCCGCTGTGCTGTCGCTGATAAAAATTCCGATGATCGCAACTCTTTCTTCCATAATAATACACCGATTCCTTTCGCTTTCCTGTCTGCATAAAAAACCCCTTCGGACAGCTTCCGAAAGGGTATACTTATTGTGTCTGTACCCTTATCTTCACTGCAGGCTCTGCCTTTGGTATCAGAAAAAGTATTTGTAACAAAATGCGGAAGACTCCGCCGTTTATGCAGGCTGTCCGGAAGGGAAGCAATGCTGCCGTCTGGACAGGCTTGGTAACAGTTCAGCCGTGCAAACCAATATGGCTGAACAGGTAACAGTTCAGCCGCGCCTATTCGCAAAACGCCCCTACGGGGCTTTCCGCTGCTGCGCAGCTCCTTTTGCTCATAGACGGGCGCTAAGCTCATATCGGCATGAACGGTCAAAATCATGCAGGCATGTTTTGACCGTTCAAACCGATATGGCTGAACTGTTACCTATTATAATATTAAAAACCAAAAAAAGCTAGTATTTCCGGGCACTTTATGCTATAATCGTAAAATGACTGTGAAAAGGCGGTAAAAATTGCTTCCGCCTCCCCACAAAATGATAAAAATCTTGGAGTGTGTCAGACACATTCAGGGCCGGCAGACGGCCAGTCCGTGCAGGCAGTCTTGGAGAGCTGCAGCACGAGAGTGAAATACAAGGAGGAGCAGTATCATGAGTTTACAGGTGGAAAAACTGGAAAAGAACATGGCAAAGCTGACCATCGAGGTTCCTGCGCAGGAGTTTGAGGATGCCATCGAGAAGGCTTATCAGAAGAACAAGGGAAAAATCCAGATTCCCGGTTTCCGTAAGGGCAAGGTGCCCCGTAAGATGATCGAGCAGATGTACGGAAAGTCCTTCTTCTATGAGGATGCGGCGAATGCGCTGATTCCCGATGCCTATGAGAAGGCTGTTGAGGAGTGTGAGGAGACCATCGTTTCCTCTCCCAAGATCGATGTAACCCAGATCGAAGCAGGCAGGCCCTTCATTTTTACCGCTGAGGTGGCGTTAAAGCCTGAGGTGACCCTGGGCAAATACAAGGGCGTGGAAGTGCCCAAGTCCGATCTGACCGTGACCGACGAGGAAGTGGATGCAGATCTGAACCAGCAGAGAGAGAACAACTCCAGGATGGTGACCGTTGAGAGAGCGGTAGAGGACGGAGATACCGCAGTGATCGATTTTGAGGGCTTCGTGGACGGCGTGGCTTTTGAAGGCGGCAAGGGCGAGAACTACTCCCTTGTGATCGGTTCCCATTCCTTCATTGATAACTTCGAGGAGCAGCTCGTTGGAAAGAACGCAGGCGAGGATGTGGAGGTGAACGTAACCTTCCCTGAGCAGTACCAGTCCGCAGAGCTTGCAGGCAAGCCTGCCCTGTTCAAGGTAAGCATCAAGGAGGTAAAGGAAAAGCAGCTTCCCGAGCTGGATGACGAGTTCGCCTCCGATGTATCCGATTTCGACACCCTGGCTGAGTACAGAGAGGACATTAAGAAGAAGCTGGGCGAGAAGAAGGAGCAGGATGCGAAGAACGCGAAGGAGGACGCGGCTGTTGAGGCAGTGATCGCGGACGCCCAGATGGAGATCCCTGAAGCAATGGTGGAGACCCAGCAGAGACAGATGCTGGACGATTTCGCCCAGAGACTGCAGATGCAGGGAATGAGCCTGGAGCTGTACACCCAGTACACCGGACAGACTCCCCAGGCGATGCTGGATTCCGTGAAACCCCAGGCTCTGAAGCGGATTCAGTCCAGACTGGTTCTGGAAGCAGTTGCGGCCGCCGAGAAGCTCCAGGCTTCCGAGAAAGATTTCGAGAACGAGATCAACAGGATGGCTGAGAGCTACAAGATGGAAGCCGATAAGGTGAAGGAGATCATGGGAGAGGCCGGAAAGAAGCAGATCATGGAGGATCTGGCAGTTTCCAAAGCCGCTGATTTCCTGAGAGACAATGCTGTCGAGGCATAAAAGGAATTGAAACCTTCCTAAAAGTTTTATTAACAAACAGGATGCCTTATTGCAAAAGAAACGTTTGTGCGTTACTATTAGCACAGCAAAAACAGGGATGGCCGGGCAGTGCGGCGGGGCCGTCTCTGCTGTATTTACGCGGGCGGCAGGCCAGGGCCCGTGCCTGCACGAGACCCTGGCGGCTGCCGCGGCAACAGTCCAAAGACGCGGAAACGGAGGCAGTCTATATGAGTTTAGTACCTTATGTCATTGAGCAGAGCAGTCACGGGGAGCGTTCCTACGACATCTATTCAAGACTTTTGAAGGACAGGATCATTTTTCTGGGTGAGGAAGTGAACGATGTGACCGCAAGCCTTGTGGTGGCACAGCTCCTTTTCCTGGAGGCGGAGGATCCTGAGAAGGATATCCATTTTTATATCAACAGCCCCGGCGGTTCTGTGACGGCCGGTATGGCGATCTACGATACCATGCAGTACGTGAAGTGCGATGTGTCCACCATCTGCATCGGTATGGCGGCCAGCATGGGCGCTTTCCTGCTGGCAGGAGGAGCGAAGGGCAAGAGACTGGCTCTGCCCAACGCGGAGATCATGATTCATCAGCCCTCCGGCGGCACGCAGGGGCAGGCCACGGAGATCGAGATTACGGCCAGACACATTCTCCAGACCAAGGAGAAGCTGGCAAGGATCCTGGCAGAGAACTGCGGTCAGGACTTTGAAGTGGTGATGGCCGATACGGAGAGGGATAACTGGAAGAGCGCAGAGGAAGCGAAGGCTTATGGCCTGATCGATTCCATCGTATCCTCCAGAAAGGAAGTACACTGATCCGGCAGTTCTGACATGCGGAGCGTGATCCGAAAATCAGGCTCCCTATAAGCCGGAAGCAGGGCGGCGGGCACGGATTATGCCTAAGGGCCGCCCGGACTTATGTCCGCCCCGCCGGGGCGTTGGAATGAGGTAGGGAAATGGCAGGTAGAAATTTTGACGATATGATCAGATGCTCCTTCTGCAACAAGTCGCAGGATCAGGTGAGAAAGCTGATCGCAGGCCCCAACGGGGTGTACATCTGTGACGAGTGCGTGGACATCTGTGCGGATATTATCGAGGAAGAATACGAGGAAGAGGAGGCTGCGGAGGCCCCCGCAGATAATATCAATCTGCTGAAGCCTGTGGAGATCAAGGAGTTTCTTGACGATTATGTGATCGGCCAGGAGGAAGCCAAGAAGGTGCTGTCTGTGGCCGTGTACAATCATTATAAACGTGTGACGGCGCAGAAGGACGAGGATGATGTGGAGCTGCAGAAGAGCAATATCATCATGATCGGGCCCACCGGCTCAGGCAAGACCTATCTGGCGCAGACACTGGCTAAGATCATTAACGTGCCCTTTGCGATTGCGGACGCTACCACGCTGACCGAGGCCGGATACGTGGGCGAGGATGTGGAGAATATCCTGCTCAAGCTGATCCAGGCGGCGGACTATGATGTGGAGCGCGCCCAGCTGGGTATCGTATATATTGACGAGATAGATAAGATTACCAAGAAAAGTGAAAATGTATCCATCACCAGGGATGTTTCCGGCGAGGGTGTGCAGCAGGCGCTTCTGAAAATCGTGGAGGGCACGGTTGCCAGCGTTCCTCCCCAGGGAGGCAGAAAGCATCCCCATCAGGAGCTGATTCAGATTGATACCTCCAATATCCTGTTCATCTGCGGCGGCGCTTTTGACGGACTGGAGCACATCGTGGAGAGCAGGCTGGACCGGAAGGTGATCGGCTTCAATGCCCAGATCCCGGAAAAGAGCAGCAAGGAGATGGGCGAGCTGCTGGCACAGGTGACCCCCACCGACCTGGTGAAATTTGGCCTGATTCCGGAATTCGTGGGACGTGTGCCCGTGAATGTGACCCTCCAGGGGCTGGATAAGGAGGCTATGATCCGTATCCTTACGGAGCCCAAAAACGCGCAGATCAAGCAGTATCAGAAGCTGTTCTCCTATGATGATGTGCGTCTGGTGTTTGAGCCTGATGCGGTGGAGACGATCGCGGAGAAGGCGATGGAGAGGAAGACCGGAGCCAGAGGCTTACGTTCCATCCTGGAAAATGTGCTGATGGATGTGATGTACCGCATCCCTTCCGATGAGACAATAGAGAAGTGCATTATTACAAAAGAAGCGGTGGAAGGCAGCAGCAGGCCGCTTGTGGTTCACAGAGACACCGCAGGCAGGCTGGAAGATTATAAAGAAGCGAAGTGACCGGTAGACAGATGAGCGCCGCCCCTTTTGGGGCGGCGTTTATGCTGGGCCGGAGAAAGGACGGCCGGTTCAGGGAAAATCAGGGCCGGCGGGAGTGAAATGAAAGAAACGGATATGGACAGGGATAAGAGGGAAAGAGACGAAGCAGAAGGAACTGAAATGGAAGGAAAAGAGACGGAGCATAACGACAGGAAAGGAACCGTAACGGAAGCGGACACAGAGCAGGAGCTTCAACAGGAACCACAGCTTCAGCATGAAGCATACCGGCAGGAGCCTGCGCTCCTGCGTATTCCGGCGGTTGCGCTCCGCGGCATGACGGTGATGCCCGGCCTGGTGATTCACTTTGATCTGAGCCGCACCAAATCCATCCTGGCGGTGGAGCAGGCCATGATGAGCGATCAGAGGGTATTTTTGACGGCCCAGCTGGATCCCGACGTGGAGGATCCCGGCTTCGGCCAGCTTTATCATGTGGGCAGCCTGGCGGTGATCAAGCAGGTGACAAGGATGCCGGAAAACGTGATCCGCGTTCTGGTGGAGGGGCTCGACCGGGGAGAGCTGATCTCCCTTACGGAGGACGGCTCCTATCTGGCCGCCGACGTGAGACGGATGGAGGTACGCAATCACCTGAGGGAAACCAGCGGGGATCAGGAGGCGGCGGACATCGAGGAGGAAGCCATGCTGCGCAATCTGGCGGAGCTGTTTGGCGAGTATGCCTCCTTCCACCCCAGGGTAGGAAAAGCGCTGAGAAAGTATTTTGACGTATTTCCCGGACTGGGGATGCTGGCCGACCGTGTGGCCGCAGGTATGCCTGTGCCCTATGAACGCAAGCAGGAGGTGCTGGAGGCTCAGGATCTGAAGCAGCGCTACCATGTGCTGGCGGGAATCCTCCAGGAGGAGATTGAGGTTGCCAGGGTAAGGGCGGAGCTGGCGGAGCAGGTGAAGGCACGTCTTGAAAAGAACCAGAAGGAATACATGCTGCGGGAGCAGATGAATTATATCCGGGAGGAGCTGGGGGAGGACAATGTGACCGCCGACGCCAGGCAGTATGAGCAGGAGCTGGAGAAGCTGAAGGCAGGCAGGGAAGTGAAGGAGAAGATAAGCCGGGAGATCAGCCGCTTCAAGAGCCTGGGGCAGGGCAGCGCGGAGGCCAGCGTGGAGCGGGGCTATATCGAGACGCTGCTGGAGCTTCCCTGGGATAAGGCCTCCAGGGACAACACGGATATCCGCCGCGCCGAGCAGATCCTTGACAGGGATCATTTCGGCCTGGAGCAGGTGAAGGAGCGCATCCTGGAATTTCTGGCGGTGCGCAGCCTGACCAGACAGGGGGACAGCCCCATCCTCTGCCTGGTGGGCCCTCCGGGAACGGGAAAAACCTCCATTGCCCGCAGCGTGGCGGAGGCTCTGAACAAAAAGTACGTGCGCATCTGCCTGGGCGGCGTGCGGGACGAGGCGGAGATCCGAGGCCACAGAAAGACCTATGTGGGAGCCATGCCCGGCAGGATCGTGGCAGGATTGAAGCAGGCAGGGGTGAAGAATCCTCTGATGTTGTTGGATGAGATCGACAAGGTGAGCAGCGACTACCGGGGAGATACCTCCTCCGCCCTTCTGGAGGTGCTGGACAGTGAACAGAACAACCGTTTCCGGGATCATTATGTGGAAATCCCCATCGACCTGTCCGAGGTGCTGTTCATAGCCACTGCCAATTCAGCCTCCGACATTCCCGGGCCCCTGCTTGACCGTATGGAGCTGATCGAGGTTACCAGCTATACGGCCAATGAGAAGTTCCACATCGCAAAGGAACATTTGTGGCCCAAGCAGCTGCTCAGGAACGGCCTGGACGATGACAGGCTTTCCATCAGCGACGGGGCCCTGAAGGAGGTGATCCTTTCCTACACCAGCGAAGCGGGAGTGCGCGGCCTGGAACGCAGGCTGGGCGAGATCTGCCGCAAGGCGGCCAGGAAGCTCCTGGAGGAGGAAGGAAAGGAAAATGCCAGGCAGAGGGAAGCGGCCGGAGGGACGCAGCAGAATGGAGAGGGGACGGAGGACAACGGAGCCCGGGCAGACCGGGAGAAAAAGACCGGAAAAAGTATGGCTTCCTCCCGCATCCAGGTGACCGGACGGAATCTGGAAAGATTTCTGGGCAAGCCCCGCCGCAGCCCGGATAAAGCCAATGAGAAACCGGATGTGGGGATTGTGCGCGGCCTGGCCTGGACCAGCGTGGGCGGTGTGACCATGCAGGTGGAGGTGAACCAGATGCCCGGTAAGGGAGAGATCAAGCTTACCGGACAGCTGGGAGATGTGATGAAGGAGAGCGCCATGACGGGTATCAGCTATATCCGCTCCGTGGCAGCGGAATGGAACGTGCCGGAGAACACCTTTACGGAGCATGATTTCCACTTTCATCTGCCCGAGGGCGCGGTTCCCAAGGACGGCCCCAGCGCGGGCATTACCATGGCCACGGCCCTTCTGTCCTCCATCACCGGGACGCCGGTGCGCGCAGATGTGGCCATGACGGGCGAGATCACTTTAAGAGGCCGTGTGCTTGCCATCGGCGGCCTGAAGGAAAAGCTGCTGGCAGCCAAAACAGCGGGTATGAAAACCGTTCTGGTGCCGAAGCAGAATGAGAGGGATCTGGAGGAAATTTCCAGAGAAATCAAGAACGGACTGGAGATCATTCCTGTGGATTCGATGAAAGAAGTAATCGGCCACGCCTTTGTGAAAAAGGAAGATTCGTGCCGATAGGCAGAGCCTTTCCCAAGGCCCTGCCTGAGGGCACAGAAACAAGAGGAAAACATGGTAATTAAGAATGTCAGTCTGGAAACGGTGTGCGGAATCACCAGCACACTGCCGGAGAACCAGCTCCCTGAGATTGCCTTCGCCGGAAAAAGCAACGTAGGCAAGTCGTCTCTGATCAATGCGGTGATGAACCGCAAGTCCCTGGCCAGGACCTCGGCCCAGCCGGGAAAGACGCAGACCATCAATTTTTATAATGTGAACGACGTTTTTTATCTGGTGGATCTGCCCGGATACGGGTATGCTAAGGTGAACGAGGAGGTGAAGGCCAAATGGGGCAAAATGGTAGAGCGGTATCTGAAGAAGTCCAAACAGCTTCTGGCCGTGTTCCTGCTCATAGATATCCGGCATGAGCCCTCCGCCAATGACCGGCTCATGTACGACTGGATTATGAATCAGGGGTATCACCCCATCATCATTGCCACCAAGCTGGATAAGCTGAACCGCAGCCAGATTCCCAAAGCGGTAAAAACGGTGAGAGAGGGGCTGAAGGCGGATAAAGATACGGTGATCATCCCGTTTTCTGCACAGACAAAGCAGGGAAGGGAGGAACTCTATGAGCTGATCGACAGCCTGCTGGCGTCGGAAACGGAAGGTGGAGTATGAGAACTGACGGAAAAAAGTATGTAAAGGCGGTTCTGAACCTGCTCACTGCGATTGCGCTGGCCCTTCTGGCTGTGCTTGCGCTTCCCAGGCTTCTGCATTTCTTCATGCCCTTTGTGGTGGGCTGGATTATTGCCATGATCGTCAATCCCCTGGTGCGCTTTTTTGAGACCCGGATCCGGATCCGCAGGAAAGCGGGCTCGGCCATCGTGATTGTGGCGGTGCTGGCAGGCGTGATCCTGCTTGGATACCTTCTGATCGCCAGGCTGGTAACGGAGGGAATGGGCTTCGTACAGGATCTGCCCCAGATCTGGGCGGATGTGGAGCGGGAGATGGACGCCATTATGAAGAACTTCTCTGAACTGTACGCCCGTTTTCCCGTGGGGCTGCAGGAAAATCTGGAAAACATTTCCAACAGTCTGGGAGAGGCCGTGAGCGGGCTGATCAACAGGCTGAGCGCCCCCACCGTTACGGCTGTGGGGAATTTTGCCAAAAATATCCCTTCGGTCATCGTTTCTACCATCATGTGCCTCCTGTCCTCCTATTTCTTCGTGGCGGAGAAGGACAATATCATGAGCTGGCTCAGGACGCATGTGCCGGAGGGCATAGCGGAAAAATTCCGTATCATGTCCTCCAGCCTGACCGGGGCGGTGGGCGGCTACTTTGTGGCCCAGTTTAAGATTGAGATCGTGATCTATGTGATCCTGTTCGTGGGGCTCCTGATCATGGGAGTGAACTATTCCTTCCTGATCGCTTTCCTGATTGCCGTGCTGGATTTTATCCCTGTATTCGGAACCGGGGCGGTGCTGTGGCCCTGGGCGGTGCTGGAGCTTCTGGCCGGAGACTTTAAGGGAGCTCTGGGAATGATGATCATCTGGGGGATCTCCCATCTGATCCGCCAGATCATCCAGCCCAAGATGGTGGGAGATTCTATCGGAATGCCTGCCATTCCCACCCTGTTCCTTCTGTATGCAGGATACAAGGTGGGCAGTGTTCTGGGCATGATCCTGGCGGTTCCGCTGGGGATTGTGGTGGTGAAAATGTATGAGGCCGGGCTGTTTGCAACCACGGAGAACAGCGTGCGCATCCTGGTGAACGGCTTCAACCGGTTCAGAAGGCTGACGCCGGAGGACTGTGAGGAGCCGGAGGAGCTCCGGAAAAGAGGGAACGATGAAAAATAAAGTGGCAGTTTTTAACCTCCGCCCCTTTGACGAGGCGGAGTGGTTTGAAAAATACGGCAGGGAGCTGGGGCTTGTGATCTCAGGCTGTCCGGATGCCCCGGAGCCTGGCAATATTGCGGCTGTGACGGAGGGGTGTGAGTGTGCGGATATTATCACCTCCAAAATCGACAGGGAGCTGATGGCGGAATTCGCCCGGTGCGGGATCCGCTACCTCACCACCAGAACCATCGGCTACGACCATATTGATATGGAAGCGGCAAAGGAGTTCGGCATCCGGGTGGGAAATGCGCCCTACGGCCCCAACGGCGTGGCGGATTACACGGTGATGCTGATCCTGATGAGCCTGCGGAACATGAAGCGGATCCTGGAGAGGACGAATATCCAGGATTATACCCTGCAGGGCATCAGGGGAAGGGAGCTGAAGGATCTGACGGTGGGCGTGATCGGCACCGGACGCATCGGAGGCACGGTAATCGAAAGCCTGAGCGGCTTCGGCTGCCGGATCCTTGCCCATGATTTGTATGAAAGAAAAGAGGTGGCCGGAAAGGCCGATTATGTACCTCTGGAGGAGATCTGGAGGGAGGCGGACGTGATCACCCTGCACGCGCCCTTGACGCAGGACAACTACCACCTGATTAACGCAGATACACTGGCACGGATGAAGAACGGGGTGGTGATCGTCAACACGGCCAGAGGCGGGCTTATTGATTCCGGAGCGCTGATTGAGGGCGTAGAGAGCGGCCGGGTAGGAGCGGCGGCGCTGGATGTGGTGGAGAATGAATTCGGACTCTACTACTACGATCACAAATCGGATGTGCTTTCAAACAGAGAGCTTGCCATCCTGAGAAGCTTCCCCAACGTGACGGTTTCCCACCACATGGCTTTTTATACGGATAACTATACCAGAACGGTGGTGCGGGATTCCCTGGCAGGCTGCCGGGCTTATCTGGACGGAGCGGAAAATCCATGGGAGGTTGTCTGATTGCGTAATTTTAAGGTGATACTACAATATGAGGGAACGCGGTATCAGGGCTGGCAGAAGCAGGAGAGCACCCGGAATACCATACAGGGCAGGCTGGAGCGGCTGCTCTCCCGCATCGCCCAGGCTCCCGTGCAGGTGCATGCCTCCGGCAGGACGGACGCGGGGGTACATGCCCTGGGACAGGTGGCCAATTTCCATATGGACACAGACCTTACCCCCCAGGAGCTGATGAGGCAGATGAACCTTTATCTGCCGGAGGACATTGGGGTGGTGGACATCTGCGAGGTGCCGGAGCGGTTCCACAGCAGGCTGAACGCAAAAGAGAAAACCTACTGCTACAGGGTGATGAACAGCGAAATACCGCATATATTTGACAGAAGATATGTGTATGTCCGGCCCGGGAAGCTGGAGCTTGACGCTATGCGGCAGGCGGCGGCATACCTGGAGGGAACCCACGATTTTCAGGCCTTCACCTCAGCCAAAAGGAGTAAGAAATCCACGGTGCGCAGGATTGACTCCATTGGGATCCGGCAGGTGGGTGATGAGCTCCGCTTCACCTTCACCGGAAACGGTTTCCTGTTCCACATGGTGCGTATCCTCATGGGCACGCTTCTGGAGGTGGGAAGCGGGGAAAGGAAGCCGGAGGAGATCCCCCGGCTTCTGGAGAATGGCTCCAGAGAGCAGGCCGGCCCTCTGGTTCCGGCCTGCGGACTGGTGCTGGTGGAAGTGAAATATTGAGGGTGGCAGAGGCGCCCCTGAAGGTATGGCCGGAAGCGAAAGAGCATAAGAAAGCGAAGGAGTGTAGGAAAGTGAAAGCGTATATGGAAGTGAAGGCTTGAGAGCCGGTAAGAAAACAGGGCAGACCTTGGGAAGAAAAGGCGGAACAGAAGGCAGAAGGGAGCACAGGCTGAAATGCGGGATTTTCTGGATGTACGTCTGTATTCTGCTTCGGCTCATCGTGTTCAAATACCCATGGGAGCAGATGCGGGAGACGATGCGCACCTGGCAGAGGGGCGTGATCCTGGAAGGGCTGGATACGGCCAACTTCACCCTGTTTGCCACCATACGAATGTATGTGAAGTATGCAGACAGGCTGAACAGCTTTGAAAACCTGGCGGGGAATGTGCTGCTTTTCCTTCCTCTGGGCTTCCTCCTCCCGTGGGTGTGGAGGGGGATGAGGCGCTGGCGCAGGACCCTGGCAGCCGCTTTTCTCTGCTCGGCTGGAATCGAGCTGTTCCAGCTGTTTTCGGCCTTCGGCGCCTTCGACGTGGATGATCTGCTGCTCAACTGTGCCGGGGCCATGCTGGGGTTTGGCCTCTGGCACAGCTGCGGGCGGGTGAGGCTGAACGCCTGCAGATAGAGAGACATGACCTGAAACAGAAGAAAAAATCTGAAACAGAAGAAAAAACCTGAAGCAGAAGAAAAACTTCAGACAGAAGAAAAGTACCGTCTGCAGATGCCTGGCAGACGGGAGCAAAAAACAGGCGGGGAGATATATGAAGCTGAGGAAGAAGCTGATCGGAGACAGAAATTTTTATAAAATGGTGCTGGGCGTGACCATTCCCATCATCATTCAGAACGGAATCACCAATTTTGTGGGGCTTCTGGACAATATCATGGTAGGCCAGGTGGGAACCTGGCAGATGAGCGGCGTGGCGGTGGCGAACCAGCTGCTGTTCGTGTTCAATATCTGCATCTTTGGAGCCATATCCGGTGCAGGCATTTTCGGAGCGCAGTTTTATGGCTGCGGCAATTATGAAGGGGTGCGGAACGCTTTCCGCTTCAAGCTGATCTTCTGCGCGGCCCTGGTGGTGCTGTGGACGCTGATCCTGTGGCTGGGAGGACAGGGACTGATCGGGCTGTATCTGAACGAAGGAGGGGAAAACGCGGCGGCAACTCTGTCCTACGGCTACAGCTATCTTTTGTGGATGCTGCCCGGGCTGATCCCTTTTGCCCTGGGACAGGTTTATTCCAGCACGCTGAGAGAGGCCGGGGAGACCATGGTTCCCATGAAGGCCGGAGTGATCGCCGTGCTGGTGAACCTGGCGCTGAACTATATTCTGATCTACGGGAAATTCGGGGCCCCCGCCCTGGGAGTGGTGGGAGCGGCCATCGCCACGGTGATTTCCCGTTATGTGGAATGTCTGGTCGTTGCGCTGTGGGCGCACAGACACAGGGAAAAGGCCCCCTACATGGAGGGCGTGTACCGCACGCTGAAGATTCCCATGAGCCTGGTGGGACAGATCTTTATCAAAGGCTCTCCCCTGATGGTGAACGAATTCCTCTGGGCCACGGGCATGGCGGCCCTGATGCAGTGCTATTCCCTGAGAGGGCTTGACGTGATCGCGGGCCTGAACATCTCCTCAACCATCTCCAACCTGTTCAACGTGGTGTACCTGGCCATGGGCAATTCGGTGGCCATCATCGTGGGACAGCTCCTGGGAGCGGGAAGGATGGAGGAGGCACGGGATACGGACACCAAGATGATCGCCTTTGCCGTGGGAAGCTGCGCCCTGATCGGCGCTGCAATGGCGGTGTTCGCGCCCCTTTTCCCAAGGCTTTATAATACCACGGAGGAGGTGCGCCGTCTGGCTGCAGACTTTATCTGGATCGTGGCGCTGATGATGCCCATGCAGGCCTTCCTGAATACCTGCTACTTCACCCTGCGCTCAGGGGGTAAAACCTTCATTACCTTCCTGTTCGACAGCGCTTTCATGTGGGTGGTGAGCATCCCCCTGGCCTATGTGCTCAGCCGTTTCACCGGGATTCCCATTGTTCCTCTGTATTTCTTTTGCCAGGCGGCGGAATTTCTGAAGTGTATTTTCGGCTTTGTGCTGGTAAAGAAGGGCGTGTGGATTCATAATTTTGTAGCTCAGGAATGAGTGCGGAGTGCGGCGCAGTGGTACGGACTACGAGCCTGGGAAAAGATACCGGGAAGCGGGGCGCGCGGATGGCGGGAAGGATTTATTTTTGAAGCACGCCCCGGTACAGGACGATGCAGCCTGACGGCTGTGAAAAGAGAGAGGTGCAGCAATGCTTGAGGTAAAAAATCTGTCCTATGAGGTGACAGAAAACAGGGAAACGCTTCCTATCGTAAAAAATGTGAGCTTTACTGTGGACGACGGGGAAATGGTGGTGATCACAGGCCCCAACGGCGGCGGGAAATCCACCATTGCCAGGCTTCTGATGGGCATTATCACCCAGACGGAGGGGCAGATCCTGCTGGATGGGGAGGACATCACCCACAGGAACATCGACGAGAGGGCCAATGCAGGGATCGGCTTCGCCTTCCAGCAGCCGCCCGCCTTCAAGGGCATGACCATCAGAAGGTTTCTGAACCTGGCGGCAGGCAGGGCCCTGCCGGAGCAGGTGAGCTGCAGGCTTCTTAGCAGCGTGGGTCTGTGCGCCAAAGAGTACCTGGACAGAGAGGTGGACGCCACCCTGTCCGGCGGGGAGAGAAAAAGGGTGGAGATTGCCACGGTATTGGCAAAGGATCATAAGGTGAGCATCTTCGACGAGCCGGAGGCGGGGATCGACCTGTGGAGCTTTTCCATGCTGGTGAAGCAGTTTGAGAAGATCCACCGGGAGAAAAAGGAGAGCCTGGTGCTGATTTCCCACCAGGAGAAGATCATCCGTATGGCGGACCGGATCATGGTGATCCGGGATGGACACCTGGAGCAGTGCGGAAGGCGGGAGGAGATCCTTCCCCTTCTTTTCGCAGAAAACAGGGGCTGTGCCTGCATGGGCAGGGAAGGAGGAGAGAGCGATGAAGCTGGATGCGGTTACTGATGGAGTGCTGAAAAAAATAGACGAGGGAGGCTTCCGTCAGGAGGGCGCCTTCAACCTGCGCTACAACGGCCAGTCCCTCTGCCACGGCGACACGGATCACATCAAGATCCGCAGGAAGGAGGACAGGCAGGGGATCGATGTGTACATCAGCGGCCAGGCCCAGGGGGAGCAGGTGCATATCCCTGTGGTGGTGGCGGCCTCCGGCATGACGGACATTGTATACAATGATTTCTATATTGAGGCAGGTGCAGACGTGACCATCGTGGCAGGCTGCGGCATTCACAATGCGGGCTGCGACGAGGCCAGGCACGACGGGATCCACTCCTTTCATGTGGGGCCCAAGGCTCAGGTGACCTACGTGGAGAAGCATTATGGGGAAGGAGAGGGGACAGGAGAGAAGGTGCTCAATCCCGTGACGAAGATCGAGCTGGAGGAGGGAGCCGTCTTTCACCTGGACTCCGCCCAGATCGGCGGCGTGGATTCCTCCGACCGCAAAACGGAGGTGGCGTTGGGGCCGGATGCAAAGCTTTATGTGATGGAGAAGCTGATGACCCACGATAATCAGACCGCAGTTTCCGATATGAGGGTGGAGCTGAACGGGGAGGGAAGCTCTGCCCAGATCATTTCCCGCTCTGTGGCCAAGGGCAGCTCCAGACAGACCTTCCATCCCATCGCAGTGGGAAACGCCCTCTGCCATGCCCATGTGCAGTGCGATTCCATCATCATGGATCAGGCTCAGATCGGTTCTATACCGGAGATCGTGGCGAAGGATATCGACGCCCAGATCGTACACGAAGCAGCCATCGGCAGGATCAACAACGAACAGATCATGAAGCTGCGCACCTTCGGACTTACGGAAGCAGAGGCAGAGGCGGTGATTATTGAGGACTTCCTGGCATGAGGACGGAGCGGATTCGCTTCAAAGAAATGCGGTAAATGAGACGGAAGGAGCTGCTGCAGGTTCCTTTCGTCTCCGGTTATGTTTAGACCTTTTAATTGTCTGGATCTGTTTCTGCAAAAAAAAGATACCGCATACGTGCGGTATCTGTTATACAAAGCAGAGGCAGTAGGAATCGAACCCACATCGATGGTTTTGGAGACCACTGTTCTACCTTTGAACTATGCCTCTGTATCTGTTCTTTCCGAACTGACGAAAATGATTATAGCACAGGGTATGGGAGAATTGCAAGTACTTTCTGAAAAAATATCATTACGATAGTAACAGTTCAGCCCGCGCCCACGGAGCAGCAATAAGCTGCTCCGCAAAACGCCCCTGCGGGGCTTTCCGCTGCTACGCAGCTCTTTTTGCTCATAGACGGGCGCTAAGCTCATATCGGCATGAACGGTCAAAATCATGCGAGCATGTTTTGACCGTTCAAACCGATATGGCTGAACTGTTACTTACGATACTTGGATTATGTAGTATAATATCGTTGTGTTTTCACGATAACCGTCAAAAAAGGATGCGGTTTTGTGCCGCTCCGGCATGGAGGTAAGGATGACAAGAACAGTAAGGGTAATAGCCAGTGATTTTGACGGCACGATTTTAAGAGGAGGGGCACAGAGGGTAGATGAGATTTATTTTGACCAGATCAGGGAGCTGAAAAAAAGGGGGATTTCCTTCATTGCCGCCAGTGGGAGACAGTATGCGAACCTGCGCAGGATTTTGGAGCCTGTGGCGGATGAGATTGCTTTTATTTGTGAAAACGGCGCACTGGCAGCGCAGGGGAGGCGGATCCTGTATCAGGAGGAGATTGACAGAAGGCTGGGGCTTCTCCTGACCTCCGACATGCAGAAGATCAAAGGAACCGAGACTGTGGTTTCGGGGGCCGACGCTTCCTATCTGCTTCCGGGAAGCCCTGTTTTCGAGGCTTTTCTGCGGGACAGGGTCAGAAACAATGTGAGGGTGCTGGATTGCTTTGAGGACATGCCGGTTCCAATGATCAAGATTTCCATTTTCTGGCCCGATGGAATTCCGCGGGAGCATGAACGGTGGTTCCATGAAAAGTATGATGAATATTTGAGCGTGGTGGATGGCGGAAACGGATGGCTGGATTTTACCAATAAGGGCGTGGACAAAGGGAGTGCGCTCGGCAGGCTGGCGGAGAGTATGGGCTTTGGGCTGGAGGAGGTGCTGGCGTTCGGAGACAGCGAGAATGATATGGAGATGCTGCGTCTGGCGGGGATCAGCTATGCGATGGATACGGCAAGGGAGCATGTGAAGAAATGTGCTCAGAGGGAATGCAGTCTGGTGAGCGGGGTGCTGGAGGAGCTGCTTGCAGGGAACAAAGAAGACGGTTTCAGGCCGGGAATATAAGTGTGGGAGTGATTTGTGATGGAGTTTGAGCAGAAAATTGTTCATTATGAGACAACCGATTTTGAGAATTCATTTCAACTGGTGCATAAAATCACTACCAGACGATTTCAGTATGGTTCTCACATCCATACGCATTTCTACGAAATTCATTTTATGCTTCGGGGAGATATGGATATAGCCATAGATGGGACGAAAAAGAAACTGGTGCGGGGGGATGTCACGGTCATCTCGCCTGGAGAAATTCACAGGCCGTATATTAACAGCAACAGAGAATATGAGAGAACGGTGCTTCATGTATCTGATCACCTGCTGGCAGAGCTTTCAACGCCGTATACCAATTTCCAGAGTATGTTTAGAAGCAACAGACTGCATTTCATTCATTTCACGGAAGAAGAACTGAAGGGTTTGCTGGTATGTGCGGACCAAATAAAGAAATATGTGGATAACCCTGGCTTGATGGGAGCGGATATTATGCAGCAGTCCTATCTGAATATCGTATTGCTGCAGATTTTGGAAAAGCTGCAGGCGGCGGGAGAAGATGAAAAAAAGGGCGTGGGGTATCAGGAAAGTTCACCCCTGATCGAGGGAGCGGTAGATTATATCAACAGACATCTGACGGAGGACATTACAGTGCAGTCGATTGCGGAATATCTGAATGTAAGCCGTTCTTATGTGAGCCGCGTATTTAAAGAGCGTACAGGCTCTACCCTGTGGGGCTATGTGGTGGCAAAACGGCTGATTCTGTCTCAGAGACTGATGCTGGAGGGAAAGTCGATTACGGAGGCCTGTTACGATTCCGGGTTCAGGGATTATGCACATTTTATCAAATCCTTCTCAAAAAAATTTGGAATGCCGCCCGGGAAATATGCAGGGCAGGTCATAAAGCAGATAACGATCAACATAGAAGACTGACAGGCTGGGGAACGGTGAAAACCGGGCCCCATTTTTGGGGAAAAATAAGCTGTGCCGGAAGGAATGTCGATTATGGCTGGAGCATAATAAGACATAAAATAGATACAAAAAGCAATGCTTTTGTGGTTTTTGACAGTTAAAATGATGAATATGTCAGAGATAAAGTGTGGGGGAAATATAATATTTGGCTAATATGCGTATAATATGGTGTTTTTTTGATTCTAAATAGATAAAAATGAATAAAGGCATTTGGAATTTATGTGCTTTTATATTAAACCGGAAAATGTAAATTGAATACATAACGCATACAATGACCGGAGCCAAAGACGCTCCGGGGTGGAGGTTGAAATGGACAGCAGGAAAAAATGGGTGGATGCTCTTGTGCGGATTGCGGATCCGGTACTGAGCGCATTGGAAAAAGGGGAACTGAAAAAGACGCTGCCTCTTTCTTTTCATGAGGAACGTGCGGCGTTTGCTCCGCTTGAGGCATTTGGCAGGACGATGCTGGGACTGGCTCCCTGGCTGGAAGCAGACAGTGCCAGTTTGGATGAGGAGGAAAGAAAGCTCCAGCAGATCTATCGGGATAAGGCGCTTCGCTGCATTACAATGGCAAGTGATCCTGATTCCCCTGATTTCCTGAATTTCTGCGAAGGATCACAGCCGCTTGTGGACACGGCGTTTCTGGCTCATGCTCTGGTTCGGGCCCCTGGACAGCTTGCCGGAAAGCTGCAGCCTCAGGCCCGTCATAATCTCGCCGAAGCCTTTCGCAGTTCAAGAAGGATAGCGGCCTCTAATTCCAACTGGATCTTTTTCAGTGCGATGGTGGAAGCAGGGCTGCATGTGCTGGGAGAACCTTATGACATTATGAGGGTTCTGTATGCGCTGAGAGCTTTTCAAAGATGGTATAAGGGAGACGGCGTGTACGGCGACGGGGACATGTTCCATTGGGATTATTACAACAGCTTTGTGATTCAGCCCATGTATGTGGATCTGGTGGATCTGTTCGCGGAGGAAAACGGGGAAATTGCTTCCATGCGGCCAACTGTGGTTTCCCGCGCCAGCCGGTATGCTTCCATTCTGGAGCGTATGATAGGGCCGGATGGAACCTATCCTGTGGTGGGGCGTTCGATCTGTTACCGTTTTGGAGCGTTTCAGATGCTGGCCCAGGCTGCGCTGCAGCACCGGCTGGAGGAGGGAGTGTCGCCTGCTTCGGTCCGCTGTGCGCTGACGGCAGTGATAGAGAGGGTGATGGCCGCAGACGATATGTTTGATGAGAAGGGATGGCTCCAGCCGGGAGTTATCGGCCTTCAGCCGGAGCTGGCCGAGGGATACATCAACGTGGGAAGCCTGTACCTGTGCAGTGCGGTGTTCCTTCCGCTGGGGCTTGCACCGCAGGATCCATTCTGGAGCGGGGCGGATGAGGACTGGTCAGGCCGAAGGGTATGGAACGGCGGACATATTCGGATCGATCATGCCGAGGACTGAAGCCTGAAATAAGCCTGACGGCTTATTTTCGGTCAACAGTTTGGTGCCGGAGCGTGACAAAACCGTGAGTATGGCAGGTGAGAGACCACATGCGTGTTTTCTCGCCGCGGCCGGAGCCAAAAGCGCTCCGGCAGGGAGGAAGGATATGAATGAAGGGAACAGAGGGCCGCTTCTGAGTGATGAGGATTTCTTCGGAAAATGTCTGAATCTGGAATTTGAAGGCATGGAGGAAGTGGGTAAATGTGCTGAACAGGGAGATTATACGGGAGCGAGAACGGCTTTTGCAGAGCATATCAGGGGCTTTCTGGAGCCGGAGCGTTTCTTTCAGATCCCTTATGAAACCCCGGAAAATATATACAAATCACCGGATGAAAGCGACAGCGATGCATGCAGAAGGGTGAGGGAGCACCGGCTCATGTCTGTGGGTGTCCTCTGTGATTTTGGGAAGGAAAATCCGGTGGACTGGCAGGCGAATCCCACATACAACGGTTACAGAGAATGGACATGGCAGCTGAACCGGCACAATGAGCTGAAGATGCTGGCACATGAATACAGAAAGACGGGGGAAAGATGGCTGGCGGATACGGCGGCTGAGCTGTTTGTCTCCTGGGTGAGGCAGGCGGTGCGTCCGGAAGACTGCCCGGGATATATGACGGAATGCTGGAGAACCATAGAATGCGGAATCAGAATGGGAGCCAACTGGCCGTATGTTCTGTTTTCCTTTTATAACACGGAGGCTTTTACGGATGATATTCTGGTCGACTGGTACAAATCTGTATGGGAGCATGGCAGACGGCTGAGCCGTAACCATATGACGGGAAACTGGCTGATTATGGAGATGAACGGCCTGGCGCAGATAGGGCTCCTGTATCCTCAGCTTGCGGATTCTGAACGCTGGCTGAAGCAGGCCCTTGCAAGTCTGGAGGAAGAACTGGATAGGCAGATCTACCCGGATGGTTTTCAGTATGAGCTGTCTACAGGGTATCATGATGTGGTGGTGAACAATTACCAGAGGCTGGCAGAGGTGGCAGAAGCCTTCGGAAGGCCGCTTCCGGGCGGAATATTGGATAAGCTGGCGAAGGCCTGCGAGCTGGATGTCAAGCTGATGATGCCGGACGGCACGGTTCCTGACCTGAACGATGGAACCAGGCGGAAGGTGGAGGAAACCTGCAGGATTCGTGAACGGATCCTGCCGAAGAATGAGAGGCTGAAATGGGTAACTGAAAAACAGGAAAGCGGAAGACCCGATTATCTGTCCGCTGCCCTGCCCTGGTCGGGCTTCCTTGCAATGAGGACGGGCTGGACGGCACAGGATACGTGGGCGCTGTTTGATGCCGCGCCCTTTGGACGGGCCCACCAGCATGAGGATAAGCTTTCCGTCCTTTTCTATGCGGGAGGGAAGCTTCTGCTGACGGAGGGCGGGAATTATGCTTATGATTCCTCTGAAATGAGGAAATACGTGCTGTCAACCCGGTCTCATAATACGGTCAGAGTGGATGGAAAGGATCAGAACCGCCTGAAGAATTATGAATGGAAGGAAGATGAGATCCGTAAGGAGGCAGGGCTGCTCTGGAAGATCGGGAAGCACTGGGATTACGGGGAAGGCAGCTATACAGAGGGCTACGGAGATGAACTATCCGGCCCGGTACACAACAGGAGAGTCTTTTTCCATAAAGAAAGACAGAATGGAAGGCCTCCGTTTCTGGTGGTCGTGGATCGGATGAACGGTTCGGAACCCCATCAGTATGAGTGGCTCTGGCATGTGGACAGTGAACCGGGAGAAACGGCGAAAGGCAGAGTTAGCTTTCAAGAGCTGGAGGTGGCTTTTTCATCCGGTACGGCACAGGTTATTACCGGCCGGAAGGAACCGGAGTGGCAGGGGTTCGTGGCAACGGGCACAGGCCAGGGAATGTATCGTCCGGTTCCCTGCGTGAGCGTCAGGGCTGAGGGCGGACAGCTCCGTATGGTTACAGTCTTGTATCCCTGCAAAGACGGGGGAACCGGGATAAGAGAGGTGAAGGCCTCAGCCCTGCCGGAGGAGGAAGGGATTGAGATATGCTTTGAGGATGGCAGCCGCTTTTCCTTTACGGAAACGGAAGCAATGTAAGATTCCGGCGCCGCTGCGATTCGGTCTATCGGAAACGGGAAGGGCCGGAGACGAAACACGCAGCTTTTCGGAATATTTACATAGGCAGTTGTGACAGCACAATACAGCGGTCATGATAAAAAATCAGAGGAGGTAGAAAGGATGAGAAGGATCAAAAAGTTTTTAGCCCTGGGTCTTGCAGGAGCACTGACAGTGAGCGCATTGGCAGGCTGCGGCGGTAAGGAAACGGGCGCTGATGCGGGCTCCTCCGCAGAAAGCGGAGAAAATACCGGGGGGGGGTGAATCCACAGGCTCCGCTCAGGGCTCCGGCGACAGGCTGTTAGTAGGACTGACCCAGAGCAGTATGGTAACGGATTATGAGAACAATTACTTTACCAATTATCTGGAGGAGAAGCTGGGCTTCGAGCTGGAGTTTTACATGCTTCCGGCTGATCCGGCTGAGACACGCACCAAAGTGGCTCTGATGGCAACCTCACAGGAGGAGCTGCCGGATGTGCTCGTGGTGGACAACCATCTGACAAATGAGATGATCCTGCAGTACGGCTCCAGCGGATTCTTCCTTCCGCTGAACGATTTATTGTCGGACGCATCCAAAATGCCAAACTACAATGCAATTCCGGAAGAAGACAGGAATGCTATGAACAGCGCCTCGACGATGGCGGACGGAAATATTTACAGTCTTTCCTCATATGAGCCGGAGACCTGGAATCTTACGCCCAACCGTATTTTTATCAACAGAGCATGGCTGGATAAGCTGGGGCTGAAGGCTCCTGCTACTACGGAGGAGCTGAAGGAGGTTCTGATCGCCTTCCGTGACAAAGATCCCAATGGGAATGGGGTGAAGGATGAAATCGGTGTGTACGGTTTCTCGGCAGGCGGTTACGGAGAAAATACTTCGGCGGCGCTGATGAACGCTTTCGTATTCTGGAACGGCGGCACAACCAACGGAGGACTGTCCCTGTCCGATGACGGAACACAGGTGATCGCTCCCTTTACCACGGAGGGCTGGCGTGACGGACTTCGCTATATGAACGACCTGTATAATGAGGGTGTGCTTTCCGCCAATATTTTCACAGATGACGGTACGCAGTTCAAGGCTATTCTGAATCAGGAAACTCCTATTGTGGGCATGACAACTGCAGGCTCACTGAGCAACTGGCCTGATGTAAAAAACAATAAAAACTTCCTTGAAATGGAAATGATAGAGCCCCTGAAGGGGCCTGCCGGTATTCAGTATACCCCCTACTCTGGGTATGTGCCCGGTCAGGAGCTGATGATCCTTGCCGGCACGGACAAGCTGGATATGGCGCTTAAATTTGCAGATCAGTTCTTTGACCACGACACCTCTCTGATCGAGCGTTTTGGAGAGGAAGGCGTGGACTGGACAAGAGATCCGCAGATGCTGGCGGAGCATACCAATGCTTACATTGAGGCAGGTCTGTATGACGGCCTTTCCCTTCTTGTAACTTCAACTGTATGGGCAGACAATCAGAGCCAGACATGGAGAAATCATGGCCCCAGATATGCCAGCCTTGAGATGGGCAATACCGTATATGATTTTTCCACAGGGCTTCCCTTTGACCCTGAGGATCCCACACAGCTGAATGCAAAATGCTACGAGCTTTATTTTACCAAACATCCTGAAAAGGTACTTCCTGCTTTGAAATATACGCTTGAGGAGGCAGAGCAGATTCAGGATCAGCTTACCACGATCCCGGACTTCGTGAAGCAGAGTCTGGCGGAGTTTGTCACTGGCGCCAGAGATGTGGAGAACGGCTGGGACACCTATCTGGAAGAACTGAACAACATGGGACTGCAGCAGTGGCTTGAAACTGCTCAGGCAGCCTATGACAGAAGCTGATCCATGATTCAGACGGCCGACGGTTATTCATAAAACGATTCGGGCGGGCACAGGAATGGCGGCCCGCCCTTCGTGCAGAAGGCGTATTATCATAGAAGGAGGGAGACTATGGCTAAAAATCCGGCGAAAAATCCGGCTGTGTCCCATGCCGCAGGAAACAAAAAACTGGGAAAGAGGATTCTTTCCAGATGGCAGCTGTACCTGCTGCTTTTGCTTCCGATCATATGGCTGCTTGTGTTTGCATATGCCCCAATGAGCGGGCTGGTGCTTGCCTTTAAGAAATATAATGCGGGCCTGGGAGTGTGGGGCAGTCCCTGGGTAGGGCTGGCTAATTTTGAAAAGTTTTTTCAGTCTTTTAAATTTCCTATCATTATGAAGAATACACTGACGATTTCCCTGTATTCTCTGGCAGTATCTTTCCCGATCCCAATCCTGTTTGCCCTGCTTCTGAATGCAATGCTGGGGCAGAAATATAAGAAGGTAATTCAGACGGTTACCTATGTTCCCTACTTCATTTCCACGGTGGTAATGGTAGGTCTGATCTTTCAGCTTCTCGATTACAGGAACGGACTGTATGGAAGCCTTTATACCCTTTTTACAGGGAATACGGCGCCGAATATCCTGGCGGAGGGAGCTTTGTTTAAGCATATCTATGTCTGGTCGGGAGTGTGGCAGTCCACGGGATACAGCGCCATTATTTATATAGCGGCTCTTTCCGGTGTGGATCAGTCCCTCCATGAGGCGGCAATGATCGACGGTGCAAGCCGTTTTCAGAGACTGCGCTACATTGATGTGCCGGCGATCCTGCCAACGGCGAGCATCATGCTGATCCTTGCGGTAGGCAATATTATGAACGTGGGGTATGAAAAGGTACTGCTGATGCAGAATGATCTGAATCTGAATTACAGTGAGATTGTTTCCACCTATGTATATAAGGTGGGACTGGCAAGCGGGATCACAGATTTTTCCCTGTCAACTGCCATAGGTATGTTCAACTCGGTGATTAACTTCGTGCTGCTTATTATAGCCAACTGGGGCAGCAAGAAGCTGAATGGAAGCGGGATTTTCTAGGAGGGCGGAAGATGCATAAGTTTAAAAATTTAAGTCTGAATGACAAGATCTTTTATGTTATCATCACTGCCATACTGACCATTTTCTTTATAGCAGTGCTTTATCCCTGCATTTTCGTGATCAGTGCTTCCTTCTCATCCGGAACTGCCGTGCAGTCCGGACGGGTGGTTCTGTTTCCTGTGGATTTCAGTCTGGAAGGGTACAGGACTGTTTTCAATACGAATACGGTGTGGATCGGTTTCAGGAATTCCCTGTTCTACACAGCTGTGGGAACGCTGATCAATATTGTTATGACCATGACGGCGGCTTACTGTCTCTCCAGGCATGATCTTCCGGGACGGAACGGCATCATGCTTTTGTTTACCTTCACCATGTTTTTCAGCGGCGGCATGATCCCCACTTATATGGTGGTACAGGATCTGGGGCTTCTGAATACCCGGTGGGCGCTTCTCCTTCCAGGAGCAATCGGCGTATATAATCTGATCGTAGCCAGAACCTTTATTGTAAATACGATTCCAGGCGAACTGCTGGAGGCCTCTCAGATAGACGGCTGCTCGGATACCATGTACTATCTGAAGGTGGTGCTTCCCCTGTCGAAAGCGATTATAGCGGTACTGGTACTGTTCTACGGAGTGGGACACTGGAACGCATACTTCAATGCGATGATCTATCTGCATGACAAGAGCCTGTATCCTCTGACTCTGTATCTGAGAGAAATCCTGATGGCCAGTCAGATCGACCCGTCTACGGTGCAGGATCCTGAGCTGCAGGCAAGGCTGGCGGATATGGTGGGAGTGATCAAATATTCGCTGATCGTGGTAAGTATGGTTCCGGTACTGCTGATCTATCCCTTTGTACAGAAGTATTTCGTCAAGGGCGTTATGATCGGGTCGGTTAAGGGGTGACGGATTGAAGGGAGATCCGTGAAAATACAGCCGGGTGCTTACCGGCTTGCCAGCGAACAGGAAACGCCCGGCTGATTTTTTATACAGCAGGAAAGTTCCTTTTCTGCCGTATAAAAAAGAACGCTCCGCTGTGGATGCGCATCAAGACGCACACTTTTTACGATACCTGCTATAAATTTCCGGATTTACATGATAAAATAAGTCTGTCCTTTCAAAAATCTATGGCCGGGATTTCCTGCTTCCAATTATGCGGGCTCCTGCCATGCTCAGGAAAACCCCTCCCAGACTCCCGGCCGTATCGATACACACATCCTTCACCGCCGGAGACCGTCCGGGTACGAAGGCCTGATGCAGCTCGTCCAGCCCGGCAAAAAGCAGACAGAACGTTCCCACGGCCAGAGCCAGCCGCCATCCTCTCAGACGATGGAACCAGAGGGGAAGGGTGAGGGATACGGCCAGGAGAAAATATTCGGTCAGATGTGCCGCCTTGCGCACGAAGTGCTCCAGCTGCCGGGCATATTCCTGAATCTGCCGGCTGCTCCAGTCTGTGTTCAGCAGCCTTTCTCCCAGCTCTACGATGGTTACGGAAACCGTACCGCTCACCTGGCTGGATACGGCGGAGGGCTGGGCGGAAAAGCCGAAGATGGTCCACATCATAAAGAGCGCAGGCAGAAACGCCAGGGCCTTCCACAGGAACCGCAGTGATTTTCTTAAAAAAGTCTGAAAACATTTCATAAAGGATTTCATAGACCAGGACGCTCCAATCATTATATTTCAACATCATATTTCAATTTGGGAAACGGGTTTTAAAGCAGGCGGATCGCAGAAACGGAACGAAGGAAGCCGGAGGAAAGCGATCCCGCTTATCATAACACAGATTGCAGAAGGATAACAGCCCAAAAAGCCTGTTATGACGGAAGCGGAAAGGGGGGGTATGGCAGAGCTTTGCCTGAATTTGATTTTTACCATTCTTTTGTGCGCGGCGGGAGTGTGGGATCTTCTGCGTCACAGGATCCCGGACTGGCTGTGCGCTGGGATGCTGGCAGTGGGAATCGGCGCACTATTCTGGGCTTCCCAGCTATCTTTGTGGGAAAGGCTTCTGGGAGGGGCGGCAGTGAGCGTTCCCCTGCTCCTGATCAGCCTGCTTATTCCGGGGGCATTTGGGGGAGGGGACGTGAAGCTGATGGCAGCAGGAGGCTTCTTCCTGGGAGCAGGGGGAATCCTGAAGGCATTTGCACTGGCCATGGCGGGAAGCGGGGCGGCAGGGGTGTGTCTGCTGGCGGCAGGGCAGAAAGCGGCGGGGCAGAAAGCGGCTGGCCGGAATCGGGCCGGGCGGCTGCGGATCCCCATCGGACCATTTCTGTGTGCGGGGATTCTGGCCGTTCTTTACTGCGGGGAAGGAATTGTGCTATCATAGTCCTGTAAAGGCGGTCTGCCATAAGCTAAAGAAGGAGGGCTTTCATATGGTGAAGAATTTCAGCTACGATGACGTTCCTGTTCTGGAGACTACGTCAGGCAGTCTGAAGGGCTATTTTTACGGAGGGGAGTATATCTTCAAGGGCGTGCCCTATGCCTGGGCGGAACGGTTTCAGATGCCGGTTCCGTCTCACTGGGAAGGAGTGAAGGAGGCTGGCTCCTACGGCTTCGTGTGCCCGCTCCTTACGCAGGATACGCCCAACGGCGAACTGCTGGTCACCCATCGGTACTGGCCTCAGGACGAGCACTGCCAGAACCTGAATATCTGGACAAAGGCTCTGGATCAGAAGGCAAAGCGTCCTGTGGTGGTCTGGCTGCACGGCGGCGGGTATTTCGCAGGCTCCGCCATCGAGCATGTGGCTTATGACGGGTTCAACATGTGTATGGAGGGGGATGTGGTGGTGGTGTCCGTCAACCACAGACTGAACCTGCTGGGCTATCTGGATCTGTCTCCCTTCGGAGACAAATATAAGAATTCCGGCAATGCAGGCCATGCTGACCTGGTGGCGGCGCTGCAGTGGATCCATGACAACATTGCTTTGTTTGGCGGTGACCCGGAAAATGTGACCATTTTCGGCCAGTCGGGCGGCGGCATGAAGGTGGCGGATCTGATGCAGATTCCCGCGGCGGACGGCCTGTTCCATAAAGGGATGATCATGAGCGGGGTGAGCGATGAGAGGATGCTTCCCTGCTGCAGGGGAGACGGAAGGCAGATTGTGGAGGCGATGCTGAAGGAGCTGGGACTTTCCGCAGAGGATGTGGAAAAGCTGGAGACGCTTCCTTATCCGCAGCTGGCGGAAGCCTATCAGAAAGCGGTTCCCGTGGCTGCGGCAAAGGGCGGCTATGTGGGCGGCGCGCCTCTGGTGAACGATTTCTTCCTGGGGAGCCCTCTGGAGTACGGCATGAGGGAGCACGGGTACGGGATTGGGCTGATGATCGGAACCGTGTTCGGAGAATTTTCCTTTGCCCCGCCGTCGTTTAATAAGCTTGCCCTGAGCGGGGAGGAGATGGAAGCGGAGGTCCGCCGGGTATACGGGGAGCATACCGGACAGATCCTGAAGGCCTTTGCGGCGGCCTATCCGGGCAAAAATCCCACCGACGTGCTGAGCGTGGACAGGGCAATGCGCCAGCCCTCCAAGCGGCTGGCGGCCATGCACGCGGCAGGGGGAGGCAGGTGCTGGCTGTACAATTTCACTTTGGAATTTCCCTATATGCACCAGAAGATCGCCTGGCACTGCTCGGACATTCCCTTTTTCTTCCATAATACAGACAAGGTGGAGATCTGCGGGATGCCCGGCGTGAGCGAGAGGCTGGAGGAGCAGATGTTCGGCGCGTTCATGGAATTTGCCGGGAACGGCCGGCCCGCCCAGAGCAGCCTTCCTGCCTGGCCCCGGGTGACGGCGGAGCAGGAGCCTACCATGATCTTTGACAGGGAATGCGAGGTGCGCATGAACTATGACGATGGGCTCTATGAGCTGATCGACAGTGTACTGCCCCCGTTCAGCCTGCAGGAGAGCATGGAGGAGCAGGACGTACAGCACTGAGAAAACAGGAGGAAATGATGGATCAGAAATGGAAAGAAAAAAAGGCGGACGGATACCGCCTGATCGAGAATGAAGGGGGAAGGACGCTGGGCCTTGCGGAGGGCAGCCGGGTAGGGCTGATCATGGAGGACGGCTTTGCCTTCAAGGATTTTCTGGGAACCGGGGAGCTTGCGCCCTATGAGGACTGGCGGCTGCCGGCAGAGGAGCGGGCTGAGGATCTGGCAGGACGCCTGTCGGTGGAGGATATTGCAGGGCTGATGCTCTACAGCAGCCATCAGCTCATTCCGGCCCGGGGCGGCAATGCGTCCTTCGGCGGAACCTACGGAGGCAGAACCTTTGAGGAAAGCGGGGAAGAACCCTGGGCGCTGACGGATCAGCAGAAGGAATTCATCGTGAAGGACAGGGTGCGCCATGTGCTGATTATGAAGCTGGAGAGCACGGAGGATGCGGTGCGCTGGAACAACCGGATCCAGGCGCTGGCAGAGGGCGAGGGCTTCGGCATCCCGGTGAACAACAGCTCCGACCCCAGGCACGGAGTGTCCGCGGAGGAGGAGTACAAGGGCGTGACCGGAGAGCCCATCTCCAAATGGGCCAACGGGATCGGCCTGTCGGCCGCCTTTGACCCGGAGCAGGTGGAGCAGTTCGGACGGATGGCCTCGGCAGAATATCGGGCTCTGGGCATTGCCACGGCGCTTTCTCCCCAGATCGACCTGGCCACGGAGCCCCGGTGGCTGCGCTTCGCGGATACCTTTGGGGAGCATACCCAGATGCTCATTGACATGGCCCGGGCTTACTGCGATGGCTTCCAGACCACAGAGGGGGAGGCAGATGGCTGGGGAGCGGACAGCGTGAATACCATGGTAAAGCATTTTCCCGGCGGCGGCCCCTGCGAGGGCGGCAGGGATGCCCACTATGCTTACGGAAAATATGCGGTCTATCCGGGACGGAATTTTAAGGAGCATCTGAAGCCCTTCACCCAGGGCGCGTTCTGTCTGAACGGCAGGACGAAAAAAGCCAGCGCGGTCATGCCCTACTACACCATTTCCTGGGGACAGGATCAGAAGAACGGGGAAAATGTGGGCAATTCCTTCAACAAATATCTGATAGGCGACCTGCTCCGGGAGGAGCTGGGCTATGACGGCGTGGTGTGCACGGACTGGGGTATCACCCATGAGATCGGAGAGAGGGAGGAATCCTTTGCCGGAAAATGCTGGGGTGTGGAAAAATTAAGTGCGGCGGAGCGCCACCTGAAGGCGCTGGAAGCAGGCGTGGATCAGTTCGGCGGCAACAATGACGCTACCCCTCTGCTGGAGGCCTATCACATGGCCTGTGAGAAGTATGGCGTGGAGGAAACACTGGCCAGGATGCGCCGTTCCGCTTACCGGCTTCTTCTGAACATTTTCAGGACAGGCCTGTTTGAGAACCCCTATCTGGATCTGGAGCAGTCGGAGAAAACGGTGGGATGCCGGGAATTTGTGGAGGCAGGCTACCGCTCCCAGCTCCGCTCTGTCACTCTCCTGAAAAACAGAAACCAGACCCTTCCCTTAAAGGAGGGAATCAAAGTGTACGTGCCGGACAGACATATCCGCTCCTATCTGGATTTCCTCAGCCGTCCCACGAAGGATCGGACGGTGACGCCTCCCGGCAGGGCGGCTGCAGAAAGCTGTTTCACCCTGGTGAACAGCCCAGAGGAGGCGGACGCGGCTCTGTGCTTCATTGAGTCTCCCATTTCCGTGGGCTATGACCCGGATGACCGGGATGGGGGCGGAAACGGCTATGTACCGGTTACGCTCCAGTACCGTCCCTACCAGGCGGACACTGCCAGGGAGCACAGTATTGCGGGAGGGGATCCGCTGGAGGATTTCACAGACCGCAGCTACCGGGGAAAGAGGAATACGGCGGCCAACGAGGAGGATCTGGATCTGGTAATCCAGACGAAGAAGCGCATGGGAGACAAGCCGGTGGCAGCCATTGTCACCCTGAAAAATCCCATGGTGATGGCGGAGCTGGAGCCCTGGACGGATGTGCTGCTGGTGGAATACGGTGTCAGCCCCAGAGCTGTGCTTGACGTAATCACAGGCAGATTCCAGCCGGAGGGGCTTCTGCCCATCCAGCTTCCCGCCAATATGGAGACGGTGGAGGCGCAGTGCGAGGATGTGGGCCTGGATATGGAATGCTACACGGACGGGGAAGGACACTGCTATGATTTCGGTTTTGGTATGAACTTCCAGGGCGTGATCAGCGACGAGAGGACGCGCAGGTATAAGAAGAAGGAGTAAGCGGACGCGGAAGCTTTTCCTCTTCATCGGTAATATCAGTAAGGTCAGGCAGGAAAGGCTCAAGCCTGCCTGACGTTTTATATTTTTTCACATTCTTCTCCAAGCTCTCTGTACTGTGCCGGCGTCATGCCATGGCGTTTCTTAAAGGCGCTGCAGAATACGCTTTCTCCTGAAAAACCTGTCTGATAACAGATCTCTTTTACCGGAAGACGGGAGTTTTTCAGAAGGTATCGGGCAGTAGCCATCCTGGTGTTTGCCAGATATTCGTGGGGGGTAAACCCCGTCTCTTTCTTAAAACTCCGGATAAAATGAAACTGGCTGAGACCGGCCTGTTTTGCCAGGATTTCGGTGGTGATCTCTTCGGCGAAATGTTCGTTGATATAGGTGATGATCCGTTCTGCCATTTCGGCACAGTCACAGAAGCGTCCGTTCTGAGGGGTAAAAAGCAGGAATTCCGTCAGGATATCCGTCAGATATTTTGACAGGAGCGGTTCACGCACCAAACCCTTGCGGCTGAAGGTCTTGAAGATGGCGGATAATTTTTCGGAGGCCTGGGAGGGATCCGTCAGGGAAATGAGGTTCCCCAGCCGGGAACGGACCCCGTTGTAAAAGCCTCTTGCAGTCACACCGTCGAAATGGCACCAGAGGCATTCGCACCCGGATGAAGATGTATAAGAATGCCTCTGATAACAGTCCAGAAGGAGAAATTGTCCCGCCTGCACAACGGCCCGCTCTCCTTCCCATTCTGCCTCCATCGTTCCTTTTATCAGATACATCAGAAGGAAGCTGTCGAAGGAATCACGGGTCAGGCTGTAGCCGGGAAGATAGGTGAAAAGCCCGCACTGTAAGGGATAGAGGAAGGTTTCCAGAGCGGCCCGGCTGGGTGAGTAGATGAAATATCTTGAGGATGGGGATACGTTGGTTTCACAGGAATTCATGTGACAGATTCCTTTCTATATAAAATGTGCTCTGTTGCTGCAGACATTGTAGCACCGTTCTATAAGGCTGTCCAGAAATGAACAGCAAAAAATATCAATAAAAGAGCAAATGGAGATAATGCTTTCACAGGGGATAAAGATTAAAATACAGTCAAATAAAGGAAAAACGGTGCGGAATAGGGCCGCACAGCAGGCCTGTGGATGTCGGTATAACAGAGCAAAAAAGGAGGAAAACATGGAGACGCAGAAATACGTAGCAGAAAAGGGAAATATCTCTGCCATATGCGGCGGAGCGCGTGTCTGGGAGGAGGAGCTTCTCATCCCCACCTATGAGATCGGTGAGGCGGAGAAAAATCCTATCTTTCTGGACAAAAGGGTTTATCAGGGGAGTACAGGCAAGGTGTATCCCTATCCTACTGTGGAAAAGATAAGCGAAGAAAAGAAGGACAAGGCGTACAAAGCAGTGTGGCTGGAGAATGAGTATCTGAAGGTGATGGTGCTTCCCGAGCTTGGAGGCAGGATCCAGAGGGCTTTCGATAAGACGAATGGCTATGATTTTGTTTACTATAACCATGTGATCAAGCCTGCCCTGGTGGGGCTGACCGGGCCATGGATTTCCGGCGGTATCGAGTTTAACTGGCCCCAGCACCACAGGCCCACCACCTTTCTTCCTGTGGATTATGAACTGTGCAGAGGGGAGGATGGAAGCGTATCCGTCCTTCTTCACGATGTGGATCAGGTGTATGGAACCAAAGGGATAGCCCGTATTACTCTCCGTCCGGGGAAAGCCTATATCGAGATAGTCGGTCAGCTTTATAACCGCACCAGTCTGCCCCAGACCTTTTTGTGGTGGGCGAACCCGGCGGTTCCTGTAAACGACAATACCCAGTCTGTTTTCCCACCGGACGTCCATGCGGTGATGGATCACGGGAAGCGGGACGTATCCCGTTTCCCCATTGCCACCGGTGTATACTACAAGAAGGATTATAGTGAGGGTGTGGATATTTCCCGTTACAAAAACATTCCGGTTCCCACATCCTACATGGCGGAAAAATCCAAATATGATTTTGTGGGCGGCTATGATTATGGTGTGGGAGCGGGAATCCTGCATGTGGCGGATCATCATATTTCACCCGGCAAGAAGCAGTGGACCTGGGGCTGCGGGGATTTTGGCAGGGCATGGGACAGGAATCTGACGGATGAGGATGGCCCCTATGTGGAATTGATGACCGGAGTTTATACGGACAACCAGCCTGATTTTACCTGGCTGAAACCCTTTGAGGAGAAAACCTTTACCCAGTTCTTTATGCCCTATAAGGCGGTGGGACAGGTGAAGAATGCCACTACGGAGGCGGCGGTGCATCTGTCCTGGAAGGAGGATACGGCTCATGTGATCGTGTATGCTTCCGGCGTATATGAGGACGCAAGGGTGGAACTGACCGCGGCGGGGGAGAAGGTATATGAAGAAACGGGAAGGCTGTCGCCCACAGATATTCTGGACAGACAGATCCGCCTGACCGGAATAGAGGAGACGGAGCTGCATGTGGCCGTCTATGACCGGGAGGGGAACTGCCTGGTGGAGTATCAGCCGGAAAAGGAGACGATCCCTGAACTGCCTGAGCCTGCCAGAGCGGCTGAAAATCCGGAGAGGCTGATGACAAATGAAGAACTTTATCTGACGGCACAGCATATCGAACAGTACCGTCATGCCACTTATCTGCCGGATCCCTACTATCTGGAAGGGCTGAAAAGAGATCCGGGAGACGTCCGCATTAATACGGCATACGGCGCCCTTCTCATGAGGAGGGGCTGCTTTGATAAGGCGGAGGAGTATCTGAGAAAGGCTTTGGAAAGGCTGACTGAGCGTAATCCCAATCCTTATAACAGTGAGACACTCTATCTGCTGGGCCTGGATCTATTGTATCTGGACAGGGAGGAGGAAGCCTATGACTTTTTCTATAAGGCAACCTGGAGCAATGAGCAGCAGGAGCTTGGCTATTATTATCTGGCGGCCATAGATGCCAGGAACGGCAGGATGGCCAGAGCTCTTGCCCATATAGAAAAATCCCTGGTGAAGAACGCCCATAATGTCAAGGCCAGGGGAATGAAGGCGTGGCTTTTGAGAAAACTGGGACGGGGACAGGAAGCAGAGAAATGGATCGGAGAGAATCTTGCCCTGGATCCCTTCGATTTCCTGTCTGGAAATGAGCTGGCTGTTTTGAAGAATGAGGGCTTATATAGAACCGGGCTGCAGGAAAGGATGCGGGATTTCCAGGAAAATTATCTGATGACGGCAAGGGACTATGCTGAATTTGGAGCATTCCGTGAGGCGGAGGAGCTGCTGGAAAGATGTACAAAAAAATATCCTATGCTGTATTATTACCGCGCTTACTACAGGATGCGGCAGCTGGAGGCAGAAGGCTGCTCCGCATTAGGCGGGCGGAGAGCCGGGAAGGCGGGAGCGGTGGGACAGACAGCGGAGCGGATGCCGGAGATAACCGGGCTCCTTGCCGCGGCGGAGCAGGCGGCCCCGGATTACTGCTTCCCCAACAAGCTGGAGGATATCGGCGTTCTGCAGTTTGCAATGAGTCAGAGCTGCCTGGCAAAAGCCCCTTATTATCTGGGCTGTCTGTTTTATGATAAGCTGCAGTGGGAGAAGTCGGTAAGGCTGTGGGAGATATCTGCAAAGGCGGCTCCTGATTTCCCCACGGTACACAGGAATCTTTCTCTGGCATACTACAACAAATGCAGGGATGCGCAGAAGGCCCGCGTGGAAATGGAACGTGCGTTTGAACTGGATCAGACGGATGTGCGTATTTTCCTGGAGCTGGATCAGCTTTACAGGAAACTGGGATGGACGTTTGAACAGAGACTTGCCAATTATGAAGCCCACAGGGAGCTGATCGGGAAAAGAGATGATCTGTACATTGAGTATATCACGCTGGTGAACATGACCGGAGATCATGAAAAAGCGTACAAATGTATCATGAATCATCATTTCCATCCCTGGGAGGGCGGAGAAGGAAAGATCACGACACAGTACACCCTGTCTCTCCTCGCCATGGCGCGGGAACGGCTGAAAGCAGGAAAGGCCGCAGAAGCGGAAGTGCTTCTGAGGAAGGCTTTGATATACCCGGAAAACCTTGGGGAAGGCAGGCTGGAGGGAACCAGGGACAATCATTTATATTATCATCTGGGGCTTGCCCTGGAAATGCAGTCCAGGGAAACGGAGGCCAGGGAATGCTTTGAGAAGGCTTCCGTCGGTACGGATGAACCGGCAGGGGCCATGTATTACAATGACCAGCCTGCGGATATGATCCTGTATCAGGGGCTTGCCTGCCTGAAGCTGGGCCGGATCCGCCAGGCCAGAGCCCGCTTTTACCGTCTGATAGACTACGGAGAGCGGCATTTGAACGACGAGGTGAAGATCGAATATTTTGCGGTTTCTTTACCGGAATTCCTGATCTTTGACGAGGACTATACGCTTAGAAATCAGGCGCACTGCCGTTATCTGATGGCTCTCGGAAATCTGGGGCTGTCCATGGAGGAGCGCCGGGATGATGGGAAGGCGGCTGAATGCAGGGAGAAGGCACAGAGGTTCCTGAAGGAGGCGGCAGAGCTGGAGCCGTCCCATATGATGTGCCGCTTCTATGCAGACGGCTGGAACATGTGACGCTGAAACAGGGCCGGCCTGAGAAGGAAGGAGCAGACTGGGAAAAATGGAACAGAAAATATCATTGGAAGGAAGCTGGCAGGTAAAGCTTGAGGATGAAAGGATTTACGACTGTGCGATCCCGGGTACACTGGATACATCCGGGATCGGAGGTGCAGATCAGGAAGGCCTGACGGGACGCTTTACCAGAAAACATACCTATGAGGGGAAGGCAGTTTTTTCCACCTGCTTTGTCCTGACGGAGCAGGCCTGCGGCAAAAGAGTTTTTTTCAGGACGGAGAGAGCGAGATGCCTGGAGCTTTTTCTGAACGGCGTAAAGCAGGAGGAATATGTGCCGGGTACGCTGAGTACACCCTGGATTTTTGAACTGACCTGTCTGCAGGAGGGAGAAAACCGGCTGGAGATCATTTCAGATAATTCCTATCCGGGCCTGCCCAGAGAAAATATCGTCTATTCATCAGCGGCGACAGACGAGACCCAGACCAACTGGAACGGGATGCCGGGAGAAACCTGCCTGCTTCTGGAGCCGCAGGTACTGGTGGCAGATGTAAGGGTATATCCCTGCGGGGGTACGCTTACCGTTGCTGTGGCGGTGGATGCAGGCAGCGATTATGATGGCAGCCTTACTCTGACCAGCGGCGCCCTGGCAGAAGATGTAGAACGCAGCATCCATCTGAAAAAGGGAGAGAGAAGAAGCTGGGTTTTTGAGGGGCTGTCCCTGGCGGCAGATGTGGTTCCCTGGGAGGAGCGGGATGAGGCTTCATCCGCCGCAGAGGCTTCTTTGTATGCCATGGAGGCGGCTCTGAAGGGGGCCGGGCGCAGGCGGGTGAGCTTTGGCGTGCGTACCTTTTGTGTGGACAGCCAGGCCAGGCTTTCACTGAACGGCAGGCCTGTCTTTCTTCGCAGCGAAGCCAGCTGCTGTGTGTTTCCGGAAACGGGATTCATGCCGCAGACGGAGGAGGAATGGGAAAAGGTCCTTCTTACTTATTACAGCTATGGCGTCAACTGCGTCCGTTTCCACTCCCACTGCCCTCCAGAGCCTGCCTTTGCGGCGGCGGACAGGCTGGGTATACTGATGCAGCCGGAGCTGTCCCACTGGAATCCTGTCAATGCCCTGGAAACGGAGGAAAGCTTCGCCTATTATAAAAAAGAACTGATCCGGATTATAGAAGTCTATGCCAATCATCCTTCCTTTGTCATGCTGACCTTGGGGAATGAACTGCAGGCGGGAGAAGTGGGACATGCCCGTATGGATGAGCTGATGCGTCTGGCCCGTTCCCTGGATCCCACCAGACTGTACGCCAACGGCTCCAACTGCCATTATGGTGCACAGGGGCCGGACAGGGAAAGCGATTTTTATACAGCCCAGTGTGTGGATAAACTGAGTCTCCGCGCCGTATGCAGCGGGGATGCGGGATATGGGCTGGAAGGGTACATCAATCGGGAATATCCTTCTGCCATGCGGGATTATGTACCGGCCGTCAGGCGGGTGCGGGAGGAGTACCGTCAGCCTGTATTCAGCTTTGAAGTGGGGCAGTATCAGGTGCTTCCGGATTTTGATGAATTGGAATGCTTCCATGGCGTGACTGATCCGGTCAACTACCGCCTGATCCGGGATAAGGTGAGGGCTGCAGGCAGGGAGGAAGACTGGAAACGATATGTGGAGGCTTCCGGTGAGCTTTCTCTCATTGGATATAGAGAGGAGGTGGAGGCGGTTCTGCGCACGGAAGGGATGAGCGGCATTTCCCTTCTGGGACTGCAGGATTTTCCGGGGCAGGGAACTGCCCTGGTGGGAATGCTGGATTCCCATTTACAGCCAAAGCCGTATGACTTTGCCAGACCGGAACGGTTCAGACGCTTTTTTGCGCCTGTGGTGCCTCTGGTATTGCTTCCCAAATATACCTATGAGGGTGGAGAACATATTGCTTTTCAGGTAAAGCTGGCACACTATGGGAAAGAAGCCTTTGGGGCGAAGGGCAGCTGGCGGCTTTCGGCCGCTGCGGCTCAGGAAGATGTGCTTTTGGAAGGCGGTTTTCCTGAAACCGTCTATGAGCCGGGCGGTCTGCGTCCGGCAGGGGAGATCCGCCTGACGCTGCCGGATACGGCCAGGGCGCTCAGGCTGGAGCTTACGGTCTCCATCGGAAAATATGAAAACTCTTACCCGCTCTGGCTTTATCCGGCCGGGTTACCCGTTTTCCCCGTGGCGGGAAGCTTCCGGAAGGATGAAATCCTGATCACGGACAGGCTGGACGGGGAGGCAGCGGAATATCTGAAGGCAGGGGGGAAGGTTTTCTATCAGCCCAAAACTACGCCGGAAGCTATGCCAGACTCTATACGAGGGCAGTTTACCACGGATTTCTGGTCGGTGGGAACCTTTCCCCATCAGGATGGCGGCATGGGCTGCCTGATCGAGTCTGACCACCCTATGCTGGACGGCTTTCCCACCGAGACATATTCCAACTGGCAATGGTGGCCCATGGCAGGGGGACGGCCTGTGATCCTGCCCGATCAGATACGTCCGGTGGTGACAGTGATGGACAGCTGCCTGCGGATGAAACACATGGGGCTGCTGTTTGAATGCCGGGCAGGCGGAGGAAGGCTGGTATATTCCGGTATGGGCCTGCTTCACCGACAGCAGTATCCTGAGGTCCGGGCACTGCTTGCTTCCATTCTTTCCTATATGCAGACGGAAAGGTTTGCGCCGGAACAGGAATTAGAACTGGACGGCGGCCTGTTTCGCTGACAAGGGAAGCAGGATGATGAGCCTTTCCTGTGCCGGGCCGCTGCTGATGTGATGCGGATTACCAGATATTTTTTTCGGAAAGATTGAAAAAAATATCATTTTCTGTAATAATAAAGATATTCGGCAGTCACAGGAAAGGAGCCATGAATGGAAAACGTAAAACGTATCTATGTGGAAAAGAAGCCCCCCTTCGCCGTGAAGGCAAAGGAATTGAAAGGGGATCTGAAGAATTACCTGAATTTGACCAATATTGAGGATGTGCGTATTTTCATCCGTTACGATGTACAGCACATCAGTGACGAAGTGTTTGAGAAGGCCTGCACCACCGTGTTTTCCGAGCCTCCGGTGGACGATCTGTACATGGAACAGATCGGGATTCCGGCGAAGGGGCACGTTTTCTCCGTGGAATTTCTGCCCGGCCAGTTTGACCAGAGGGCGGATTCCGCCGTTCAGTGCGTGCGCTTCCTGAATGAAGAGGAGGAGCCCATCATCCGCACCGCAGTGACCTATCTGATCATCGGCGACATTACGGAGGAGGAGCTTGACAGGATCAAGGCGTACTGCATCAACCCTGTGGATTCCAGGGAGACGGATCTGGTGAAGCCGGAAACGCTGGAGACGGTGTATGAGGAGCCGGCGGATGTGAAGATCTTTGACGGCTTTACCGCGCTGCCTGAGGAGGGCCTGCGGGCGCTTTACGATTCTTTGGGACTGGCCATGACCTTCCGGGATTTCCAGCATATCCAGAACTATTTTGCCTCTGAGGAGAAGCGGGATCCTTCCATGACGGAAATCCGCGTCCTGGATACCTACTGGTCGGATCACTGCCGCCACACCACTTTTTCCACCGAGCTAAAGGACGTAACCTTTGACGAGGGCTATTACCGCTCTCCCATCGAGAACACCTACCGGGATTATCTGGATACCAGGGAGGAGATTTTCAAGGGCAGGGAGGATAAGTTCGTCTGCCTCATGGATCTGGCGCTGATGGCCATGAGAAAGCTGAAAAAGGACGGAAAGCTGGCGGATATGGAGGAATCCGATGAGATCAACGCCTGCTCTGTCATCGTTCCCGTGGAAATGGATTATGGAAACGGGCCGGAGACGGAGGAGTGGCTTGTTTTCTTTAAAAATGAGACTCACAACCATCCCACCGAGATCGAGCCCTTCGGAGGCGCGGCCACCTGTCTGGGCGGAGCCATCCGGGATCCCCTGTCCGGCAGGGGCTATGTGTACCAGGCCATGCGCGTGACCGGTGCGGCGGATCCCACCGTGCCTGTGGCGGATACCCTTAAGGGCAAGCTTCCCCAGAAAAAGCTGGTGCGCGGCGCGGCCAACGGCTATTCCTCCTACGGCAACCAGATCGGCCTTGCCACCGGATATGTGAAGGAGATCTATCACCCCGATTATGTGGCCAAGAGAATGGAGATCGGTGCGGTGATGGGAGCCGCTCCCAGGAAAAACGTGATCCGTGAGACCTCCGATCCCGGAGACATCATCATCCTGCTTGGCGGACGCACCGGAAGGGATGGCTGCGGCGGAGCTACCGGTTCCTCCAAGGTGCACACGGAGGAGAGTATCGAGACCTGCGGCGCGGAGGTGCAGAAGGGAAATGCGCCCACAGAGCGCAAGATCCAGAGGCTGTTTCGCCGCTGGGAGGTCAGCCGCCTGATCAAGAAGTGCAACGATTTCGGCGCGGGCGGCGTGTCGGTTGCCATCGGCGAGCTGGCCGATGGACTGAGAGTGGATCTGGACAAGGTTCCCAAGAAGTATGCGGGACTGGACGGAACGGAGCTTGCCATCTCCGAATCCCAGGAGAGGATGGCGGTGGTGGTTTCCCCCGCTGATGTGGACGCTTTCCTTGCCTATGCCGCCCAGGAGAATCTGGAGGCGGTGAGCGTTGCGGTGGTGACGGAGGAGCCCAGGCTGGTGCTGACCTGGAGAGGGAAGGAGATTGTAAATATTTCAAGAGCCTTCCTGGATACCAACGGCGCGCATCAGGAAACCAGCGTTCATGTGGACATTCCTCAGGAAGGAACCAGTTATTTTGACCGCTATGCGGTGGAGGAGGCCGGGAAGGCCCTGGAAGAAGGGGATGTGAAGAAGGCCTGGCTGACCCTTCTTTCCGACCTGAACGTGTGCTCCCAGAAGGGCCTGGTGGAAATGTTTGACGCTTCCATCGGTGCGGGCAGCGTGTTCATGCCCTACGGCGGTAAGTATCAGCTTACGGAGACACAGGCCATGGTGGCAAAGCTTCCTGTGTTAAAGGGCGTGACCGATACCGTGACCATGATGAGCTATGGCTTCGATCCCAGCCTTTCCTCCTGGAGCCCTTACCACGGCGCGGTCTATGCGGTGACCGAATCCATGGCGAGGATCGTGGCAAACGGCGGTGATTTCCACAAGATCCGCTTCACCTTCCAGGAGTATTTCCGCAGGATGACGGAGGATCCTGCCAGATGGAGCCAGCCCTTTGCCGCACTGCTGGGCGCCTATGCCGCCCAGATGGGCTACGGACTTCCTTCCATCGGAGGCAAGGATTCCATGTCCGGCACCTTCAATGAGATCGACGTTCCGCCTACCCTGGTTTCCTTTGCGGTGGATGTGGCGAAGGAGGGGGACATCATTACCCCTGAATTCAAGAAGGCGGGCAGCCAGGTGATCCGTTTCTGCATCGAGAGAGATGAGTTCGATTTGCCCGTATACGAAGCGGCAGCCGAGATGTATGATACCATCACGGATCTGATCCGCAGGGGCGTGATCCTTTCTGCCTATGCTCTGGACAGCAGAGGCGCGGCTGCGGCTCTTGCCAAAATGGCCTTCGGCAACCGTCTGGGCTTTGCGGTGAGCGAAGAAGCGGCTGTGGAGGATCTGTTTGAAAACGGCATCGGAGACATTATCGCGGAGGTTCCCGCGGACAGACTTGCCGGGGTGCATGCTGCCTATGAGCTTCTGGGAACCGTTACTGAGGAGCCTGTATTTACCTGCAGCGGCACACGCATCCCTCTGGATGAGATGCTGGCTGCGTGGGAGGGTACTCTGGAGAAGGTGTTCCCCAGCAAGGCTTCCTGTGAAGAAACGCCGGTGGAAAGCCCTGAGTACCGTACAAAAGACATTTATATCTGTAAAAATAAGGTGGCGAAGCCCACCGTATTCATCCCCGTGTTCCCCGGAACCAACTGCGAGTACGACAGCGCCAAAGCTTTTGAGGCGGCGGGAGCGGACGTGGTGACGAAGATTTTCCGCAATCTTTCCGCATCCGACATCCGGGAATCCGTGGAGGAGTTCGAGAGGGCGATCGATAACGCTCAGATCATCATGTTCCCCGGCGGATTTTCCGCTGGCGACGAGCCGGACGGAAGCGCCAAGTTCTTTGCAACCGCCTTCCAGAACGAGAAGATCAAAGAGGCGGTGATGAGACTGGTGAATGAGCGCGACGGCCTCTGCCTGGGTATCTGCAACGGCTTCCAGGCACTGATCAAGCTGGGGCTGGTGCCCTTCGGCGAGATCACGGGACAGACCGCAGATTCCCCTACCCTTACCTTCAACACCATCAACCGCCACATTTCCAGGATGGTTTACACGAAGGTGGTTTCCAACAAGTCTCCCTGGCTGGCAGGAGCACAGGTGGGTAAGACCTACTGTACGCCCGCATCCCATGGAGAGGGACGTTTTGTGGCAAATGAAGACTGGCTGAAGCGTCTGTTTGAAAACGGGCAGGTGGCCACCCAGTACGCCGATCCCGAGGGCAATGTGAGCATGGACGGGGAGTGGAATGTGAACGGCTCCTATGCCGCTATCGAGGGAATCACTTCCCCTGACGGAAGGATCCTGGGCAAGATGGCCCATGTGGAGAGAAGAGGACGCTCTGTGGCCGTGAACATTTACGGGGAGCAGGATCTGAAGATCTTTGAGTCCGGAGTGAAGTATTTTAGATAAAAACAGGCCGGAATGCTCCGGCGAATATAAAACGGGCAATTCTGTTCTTTCCGGGATGGAATTGCCTGTTGGATTTGAAGCCGGAAAAATGATTGCCCTACCCCCCTTTTTGTGGTAGAATAAGCCGGCCAGAGCGTGGAATCAACACACTCTCACAGAGGATGGAGCGTCTTATGAATCAGGTAAACTACCAGAAGGAGCTGGAAAAGGTGCTCTCAGGTCTTTCGGGGCAGAGAAAGAAGCTGTTGCTTCACAGCTGCTGCGCACCCTGCAGCAGCTATGTGCTGGAATACCTGGGCAGATTTTTTGATATAACGGTGCTGTATTTTAACCCGAACATTACGGATCGGGAGGAGTACAGGCGGCGCGTGGAGGAGCAGGGACGGCTGATCGACGGCCTGAACCGGGCTGGCGTGTCGGAGGGCAGGATGTGCCGGGAAGAAGCCGGGCAGCAGGCTGCCGGAAAAGACGCCGGAGCCGGGGAGCGGACTGCGGCTGAGATCTCTCAGGGTGCAGAAGCCGGTGCTTCCGGTGTGAGAGGCTGGACTGCCGTTTCGCTGGAGGAGGGACGCTATGACCCGGCGCTTTTCTTTGAGGCGGTGAAGGGGCTGGAGAGAATCCCGGAGGGCGGGGAGCGGTGCTTTCGCTGCTATGAGCTGCGCCTGAGGGAGACGGCCCGCAGGGCGGCAGAGCAGGGGTACGACTATTTTACCACCACGCTTACCATCAGTCCGCTGAAAAATGCCGGGAAGCTGAATGAGATCGGATTCCGCCTGGCAGAAGAGTACGGCGTGGCTTTTCTGCCCTCTGATTTTAAGAAAAAGAACGGCTACAGGCGCTCCGTGGAGCTTTCGGAGCAGTACGGCCTGTACCGTCAGGATTACTGCGGCTGTGTTTTTTCCAAAGCGGAGCGGGACAGCCGCCGGAATGGAGGATGACATGAAGAAGATTCTGGATGCGATTTCAGAAGAAATGAAAAAAGCCTTTACTGCGGCGGGATACGACGGTGAGCTGGGCAGGGTGACCATTTCCAACCGCCCGGATCTGTGTGAGTACCAGTGCAATGGGGCGATGGCCGGAGCCAGAACATACCGGAAGGCCCCTCTTGTGATCGCTCAGGATGTTGCGGCCTGTCTGACGGACAGCGCTGTTTTTTCAGAGGTGAGCGCAGTGGCTCCCGGCTTTCTGAACCTGAAGCTGTCGGAGAGCTTTCTGGGTGAATATCTGTGCGGCATGGCCTCCCAGGAGAAGTTCGGGATGGAAATGCCGGAGAAGAAGGAGACCATCATTGTGGATTACGGCGGCCCCAACGTGGCCAAGCCCCTCCATGTGGGGCATCTGCGTTCTGCGGTGATCGGGGAGAGCGTGAAACGGATTGCGCGCTTTGCCGGACATGAGGTGATCGGCGACATTCATCTGGGAGACTGGGGCCTTCAGATGGGGCAGATTATCACGGAGCTTCAGGAGAGGCAGCCCGGGCTTCCCTATTTTGATGAGGACTATACAGGAGAATACCCTGCGGAGGCTCCTTTTACCATCTCTGAGCTGGAGGAGATCTATCCCACAGCCAGCGGTAAGTGTAAGGTGGATGAGGCCTATAAGGAAAAGGCCATGGAAAACACCTTTAAGCTGCAGAATGGCGCGAGAGGGCACAGGGCGCTGTGGCAGCATATCATCAATGTATCTGTGGCCGACATGAAGCGCAATTATGAGAAGCTGAACGTGGAGTTTGATCTGTGGAACGGAGAATCCACCGTCCAGTATCTGATCCCTGATATGGTGGAGCAGATGAAGGCGGGCGGCTATGCCCATGAGAGCGACGGCGCTCTGGTGGTGGATGTGAAGGAGGAGAGCGACAGCAGGGAGATCCCTCCCTGCATCATCTTAAAATCCGACGGGGCAGCCCTCTACAGCACCACGGATCTTGCCACCATCAAGGAGCGCATGGATAAGTACCGGCCGGATCAGATGGTTTATGTGACGGACAAGCGCCAGAGTATGCACTTTGAGCAGGTGTTCCGCTGTGCGGGAAAGACCGGCCTGGTGAGCCCCGATACGAGGCTTGTCCACATCGGCTTCGGAACCGTAAACGGCAGCGACGGCAAGCCCTTTAAAACCCGTCAGGGCGGCGTTCCCCGGCTGGAGAACCTGATTGGCGACATCAATGACGAGATGTACCGCAAAATGCGGGAGAGCCGCAGGGAGCTGCCGGAGGAGGAGGCCAGACAGACCGCAGACATCGTGGGGCTGGCCGCCATCAAATATGGAGATCTTTCCAACCAGGCCTCCAAGGACTATGTGTTCGACGTGGATCGCTTCACCTCCTTTGAGGGAGACACCGGGCCGTATATTCTCTATACAATCGTCCGCATCAAATCCATCCTGTCCAGGTATCAGGAGCAGGGGGGAAGCCTGGAGGGCCTTTCCATCCTTCCCGCCGTCAGCCCGGATGAAAAGGCGCTGATGATGGAGCTTGCCAATTTCAGCAGTTGTATGGACTCTGCTTACAGAGAGCTTGCGCCTCACAAGATCTGCGCATATATTTACGACCTTGCCAATGCGTTCAACCGTTTCTATCATGAGACGAAGATCCTGGCGGAGGAGGATGAGACGAAGAAGGCCGGCTTTATTGCGTTGCTGTTGCTCACCAGGGGCGTGTTGGAAACCTGTATTGATCTTCTTGGCTTTGGCGCGCCGGAGCGCATGTAAGAACGGCAGAGGCGGAGGACGCAGCAGTATAGATTGTCCAAATCAGGAAATGAGCCTTCCTATTAGATAAGGACACACAAGAACGTGCACACACAGGAAAGGCAGATATTGTCTGTCAAGTTAAAAAGCTCACTTTTTTATAAAAGTATCAGAAGAAAGGATGAAGAAAAAATGGTAAACACACGTAAAGTCACCGATCATATCACCTGGGTAGGAGCAGATGAGCACCGCCTTGCCCTTTTTGAAAATCTGTTCCCCATCCCCAGAGGAGTTTCCTACAATTCCTACCTGATCCGGGATGAAAAGAACGCTCTTCTGGATACGGTGGACAGCGCCGTAACCCGCCAGTTCATCGAGAATATCCAGGATGCGCTGGACGGACAGAGCCTGGATTACCTGGTAATCAATCACATGGAGCCGGACCACTGCGCCAATATTGAGGAGCTGATGGTTCGTTTCCCTGAAATGAAGATCGTATGCAACAAGAAAACCCTGGATATGATTCACCAGTTCTATGAGATGAACCTGGAGGAGCACACCATTCTGGTGAAGGAGGGCGATAAGCTGGAGCTGGGCAGCCATACCCTTTCCTTCTACTTTGCGCCCATGGTGCACTGGCCTGAGGTGATGGTTTCCTTTGAGGAGACGGAAAAAGTGCTTTTCTCCGCAGATGCTTTCGGCAGCTTCGGCGCGCTCAACGGTGCGCTTTTCAACGATGAACTGGATTTTGATAAGGAGTGGCTGGACGACGCCCGCCGCTATTACAGCAACATCGTGGGAAAATATGGTACTCAGGTACAGAGCGCCCTGAAAAAGCTGTCCGCGCTTCCTATTCAGATGATCTGCCCTCTGCACGGACCTGTGTGGCGTACCGATCTGGCCTATTTCCTGAACAAGTATGACCTGTGGAGCAGATATGAGCCGGAAGAGAAGGCTGCTGTGATACTCTATGGCTCCATGTACGGAAATACAGAGAACGCAGCCGGCATCCTGGCCCGCCGTCTGAGAGAAAAGGGAGTGAAGAAGGTGGCGGTGTACGATGTGTCCAGCACCCATATCTCCACCCTGATCAGCGAGATTTTCCGCGCCAGCCATCTGGTGCTGGCCGCTCCCACCTATAACAACGGCATTTATCCTGCCATGAGCAACCTCCTTCATGACATGAAGGCGCTGTGCGTACAGAACCGCACCGTGGGCCTGATGGAGAACGGAACCTGGGCGCCCACCTGCGGCAAACAGGTGAAGGCGGCTCTGGAGGAGCTGAAAAATATGCGGATTCTGGAGCCCATGGTTTCCATCAAATCCTCCCTCAAGGAAGCATCCCTGGCCCAGATCGAGAGCCTGGCGGAGGCGATGGCGGAGGAGCTGAGGTAATCGTTACTGTTCACAGCAGCCTCAAACGCCTGCCGTTTGGGGCGCAAGAACGTGATTCAGGAGTGAGCGGGCCTCTTTTGCAGCGCAAAACTTTCAATAGGCCCGCGAATGTGACTGTTTACTGGCTTGCCGGTGAACAGTCACAAATAATCCGCGCAGATGACGGAACGGAGGAGAAAATGCCTTGTACAACCATACTGGTGGGGAAAAAAGCGTCCTATGACGGCTCTACCATGATTGCAAGAAACGATGATTCCGGAGCGGGACGCTTTACCCCGAAAAAATTTGTGGTGGTAAAGCCGGAGGAGCAGCCGAAGATTTACCGGTCGGTAATCTCCCATATGGAGGTGGAGCTCCCTGAGAACCCCATGCGCTATACGGCAGTTCCGAATGCCCTGGAGGGGGAGGGGATCTGGGCGGCAGCTGGGGTGAATGAGGCGGATGTGGCGATGACGGCCACGGAGACGATCGCCTGCAACCCCAGAGTGCTGGGGGCGGATCCTCTGGTGGTCTATGAGCCCGCAAAGGATGGGGAGGCAGAGAAGCCGGGCGGTATCGGCGAAGAGGATATCGTCTGCCTGGTACTGCCCTACATACGCAGCGCCAGAGAAGGAGTGGAGCGTCTGGGCAGCCTGCTGGAGCAGTACGGTACTTATGAAATGAACGGCATTGCTTTTCAGGACCCTGAGGAGATCTGGTGGCTGGAAACCATAGGCGGACATCACTGGATGGCGAAGCGGGTGCCGGATGAGGCCTATGTGGTGATGCCCAATCAGCTTGGAATCGACAGCTTTGATCTGGAGGACGCGCTGTCGGAGCAAAAGGAGCACATGTGCTGTGCAGATCTGAAGGAATTTATTGACAGGAACCATCTGGATCTGTCCCGGGACGGGGTGCTGAATCCCCGGGACGCCTTTGGAACCCATGACGATGCGGATCACGTCTATAATACGCCCCGCGCCTGGTTTATGGAGCGGTATCTGAATCCCCGCACCTGCAGGTGGGACGGCCCGGACGCACGCTACACACCTGTCTCCGACGATATTCCCTGGTGCATGGTTCCGGAAAAAAAGATCACCGTGGAGGATGTGAAATACGTGCTTTCCGCCCATTTCCAGGGAACGCCCTATGATCCCTACGCTTCCTACGGCGAATCCTCCATGCGGGGCGCATACCGTTCCATCGGCATCAACCGGAACGACTTTCTGGCCCTGATCCAGATGCGGCCGGGGAAAAAGGCGGCCTGCGGTACGGTGGAATGGCTTGCCTTTGCCTCCAATGCCTTCAATGTGCTGGCTCCCTTCTATGCGGATGTGGAGGAGACGCCGGAGTATCTGTCCAACACCGGGGCGGAGGTATCCACCGATAATTTTTACTGGGTCAGCCGCCTGATCGCCGCCATGGCGGACGCCTCCTACGGCAGATCCCTGATCCATGTGGAGCGCTGTCAGGAGCGCGTGGCGGCAAAAAGCCATGAGCTTTTAAACCGCTTCGACGCCCTTCTGGAGAAGGAAGCGGACGGGGAAGCCCGGAAGGCGCTTCGGCAGGAGGCAAACCGGGCAGCAGCCGATATGGTAAAGAAAGAACTGGCGGATACGCTGGATAAGGTACTGTACGAGCTGAGCGGACAGATGAAGAACGCCTATGCCAGATCGGACGCGTGAGCTTCTGCGCAGAAAGAGGGAAAGGGCGGCCCCCTTTCCCTGAAAGATAAAATGGCATTTGAGAGGCCGGTTAGGGATCTGCTGGGACATGCTGACCAGGTACTTTGAAGAGATGCAAATACATAAAAAAACAAATGTTAAAAAGTTTATATAAAAATTGAAAAATAATGTTGACAAGATCCCCCTTTTTATGTATACTGAACAAGTCGGTTGCGGGTGACACAGAAAACACTCAAAACCACAGACTATGGGATCTTAGCTCAGCTGGGAGAGCATCTGCCTTACAAGCAGAGGGTCATAGGTTCGAGCCCTATAGGTCCCATATCATATGGCGAGATAGCTCAGCTGGCTAGAGCATACGGTTCATACCCGTAGTGTCGAGGGTTCAAGTCCCCCTCTCGCTACTTTAATCAGAACGGAAGTGTGAGAATGCACTTCCGTTTTTGATATAGGAAAACAAACTGTACCTCATACAAGGGGAATTATGACGAAGGAAATTCAGACCGGAAGAGACCGGATGCGGAAAGGATGGGTGAATGGATGAGGATAGGAATGGGATACGATGTACACAGGCTGACAGAGGGACGCAGGCTGATCATAGGAGGCGTGGACATCCCTTATGAAAAGGGGCTTCTGGGGCATTCGGACGCGGATGTGCTCCTGCACGCCATAATGGATGCGCTGCTCGGCGCGGCTGCGCTGGGAGATATTGGGAAACATTTCCCGGATTCGGATCCGTCCTACAAGGGAATCAGCAGCATGGAGCTTCTGAAGGCAGTGGGAGCGCTCCTGGAGGAGCACAGCTTCCTGATCGAAAACATCGATGCTGCCATTATCGCCCAGGCTCCCAAGATGCGTCCCCATATTGACACTATGCGGGAAAATATTGCGGGCGCCCTGGGGATCGAGATCAGCCAGGTCAACGTGAAGGCCACCACAGAAGAGGGGCTGGGCTTTACCGGGAGCGGGGAAGGAATTTCCGCCCAGGCCATTTGTATGCTGAATACGCCCTTTGGTTTATATACAGAGGAGGCCGGTGAGAGCGGCTGCGCAGGCTGCGGAGGATGTGCGGGGCAGGGCCCGCATTATCTGCGTTAATATGTATTAGAGCGTGTTTGAACATTCATTCCCGCTCTAGTGCAGATAATGCTGAAAAAACAGTTGACAAAGAATAGCCGACTGCATATTCTTTATAATATAGATCCTGAGAAAAATGGATGAAAGGTATGGCGGAGTTCGTCCTTCCCCGTAAGGAGGGAGGATGTACCGGTTCATATTTCATAGGAAAAGGCATGGAACGGAAAGAGTAGGCAGTTGTTTTCTGCGCCAGAGAGGGGATGCCAGGGCTGGAAGCATTCCCGGCAGAGCGTGTCGAAAGTGCATCCGGGAGCCGGTCCGGTGAGAGAGAAAACGTCTCAGCCGGATCCGTGAGAGCGCACGTTACGCGCAGCGAGAGCAGGCCGGCGCGGCCTGAAGCAGAGTGGAACCGCGGTTTTGCCGTCTCTGATTAACGGAGAGGGCAGAACCGCTTTTTTATACAATAGGAAAGTTCCTTTCATCCATTCCCGGAAAAGAGGGCTGTGAAATGGGT
>CAUWLJ010000013.1:0-53986 GCA_963559585.1 uncultured Eisenbergiella sp.
GGAGCTGAACTGCTCCACCTATGAATTATGCTTTCAGGAGAAGAAGCAGACGCTGAGCGGCAAGGAATTTCAGGTGCTGGAAATGCTGATGCGAAATCCCGGCAGGGTAATCCCCACGGAGCAGTTTATGACCCACATCTGGGGATGGAACGCCAACGTGGATACCAGCGTAGTCTGGGTTCACATTTCCAATCTGCGCCGGAAGCTGGACGCACTGAAGGCTCCTGTCAGGATCCGTTTTGTGCGCGGCGCCGGTTACCTTCTGGAGGGAGGAGACTGACCGCCTGTATCCGGAAAGTATTCTCCACTTTGAAGCTTACGTTACGCTGTGGGGAAGAGTGAAAGAAAACCGCTTTCTCTCTTCCTGATTTTGTATGTGCGCCGAAACGCGCAGATGGGAGCGGATCATGATTTACAGTCTGCGCAGAAAGCTGATCGGAATCAGCAGTGCGTCCGTTACCGCCGTCTTTCTTTTGATCTTCGGTCTGATCTGTCTTTTTTCCCTGCATCAGCTCAACAGCGCCATGGATATGCTGACCGACAGGATTGCGGATAATGACGGCGCTTTCCCGCCCTTCGACGGGAATCACCCTCCCCCGCCGGACGGAAAGCGTTTCCCTGATTTTTTCACGGAGGAAACCAGGTTCATGACTCGTTTTTTTACGGTTCATCTGGATGAGGCTGGGAACATCCTGTCGGAAAATGTTGAAGCAGTCTCATCCGTCACTAGGGAAACCGCCCGGGAATATGCCCTTGAAGTGTTAGGACGGCAGAAGGAGCGGGGATGGATCGGAGGCTACCGCTATAAGCAGTATGAACACGATGCCGGGCGCGGTATCGTGTTCGTGGACGGGAAGGCAAATCGTTCCATTTCCAGAATGACCCTGCTTTCCGTTGCCGTTGTGCTGATCGGCAGCCTGATCCTGATCATCATTCTGATCCTGATTTTTTCCAAAAGAGCGGTGAAGCCGATTGCCGAGGGATATGAGAAGCAGAAGCAGTTTATAACGGACGCCAATCATGAGCTGAAAACCCCGCTGACCCTGATCCTGACCAATCTGGACATAGTGGAGGCGGAGGTGGGGCGGAACGAGTGGCTGGAGGATATCCGGGCGGAGGGGGAGCGGATGAACGCTCTGGTTCAGCAGCTTGTCACGCTGACGCGTATGGATGAGGAAGGAGAAAGGAACACCTTTCCCGTTTTTTCCATCAGTGAGACGATCACGGATACTCTTTCGGAATTTCAGGCTCTGGCGGAGCACCGGGGGCTTGGGATGGACGCGCAGATACAGCCAGCCGTCATGTATGAAGGGGACGAGGAAGCGATCCGCCGAGTTGTGGGGATCCTTTTGGATAACGCAGTGAAATACTGCGATCCGGGAGGCAGGATAGAATTTCTTTTCTTCAAAAAGAAAAGATTGATGATCCGGGTGGAAAATTCCTGCCGGAATGTCAGAAACATGGAGCTGAACCGGTTGTTTGACCGTTTTTACAGAGGTGACAGTTCAAGACCGTTTGACGGAAGCTTCGGAATCGGCCTTTCCATTGCCAAGGCCATTGTGGAGAAGCATCACGGCGAAATCTCCGTCTATGCAAGGGGAACGGATCGGATCGGCTTTCAGGTGACGCTGAGGTCAAAAAAGCTGCGGGAATAAAGAATGGACAGTTATACGGAAATGTGAAAGGGACAGAAGGTGCGCTTTTTGTCCCTTTCACATTTTTTTCACGGTTATCTTTAGCCTGGCTTTAGGCAGACAACGTAAAATAAGGAAGGTTCTATCAGCAGGGAATACATCAAATCGGAGGCAGAAAATGAGGGATGAGGAAAAGAAACCGGAAAAGAAACTGGATGGAAAAGAAACCGGAAAAAAAGGACGGCTTCTGCCGGTTATCTGTACGGCGGCTGTCCTTATGGCAGCGGGAAGCGGCTGCTTTCTGTGGTATACATGGAAGGAGCTGGAGGAGCAGGAGATGCCCCAGGATTTCCTGTCAATAGGAATGGAGCCCGGCTCAGGGATCGTGTCTGCGGGAGGAAGCACCTCTGTGGGAATGCAGGAGGAACGCTTCGATCTGACCTTTATCGAGACTGAGCTGGAGATTGAGGAGGTATATCTGTCCAGTCAGGATGAGGTGGAAGCACACACGGCGATACTGAAGCTGACGGATGAGAGCGTGGAGGCGGCCAGAAGGGAGCTGGAGGAGAAGGCGGTGCAGACCGGACTGGACTACAGAGAAGCTCTGCTGGATGGGGAAGAGGCCAGGATCACCGCCAGGCAGACGCTGGATACCAGCATCCTGAACGGAGCCTACGCCGATCATACCTATGAGGAAGCCTTAAAGGAGAATGAGACGGAAATCAAAGAGCTGCAGGAGCAGATCGAAGAGGCACAGGAGCTTGTGGATGAATATACAGCCTCTGCGGAAACGGATTATTATTATACCTATTATGAGGTGGAGGCCAAAAAGGAAGCGCTGGATCAGACCTTTTCCGTTTTGATGCAGCTGTATGAGGAATGGAACATATCGGAGCTTCAGGATCATTCCCAGACGGCTTCTGCCGGCAGTGCGGGCGGCGTGGAAACGGCAGGAGTGTCTGGGGGAATGCCGGGTGGAGGCGTCAGCGTAAGCAATGACAGCACCAAGCTTACCGTATACGATATGCTGGATCAGGAGACAGCGGAGAACGAGGCGGCCTATGAGCAGGCGCTGGAAGAATATGAGGACGCAAAGAGCATGGCGGCCGCCTCCCTTCCCCAGGCACAGGCCCAGCTGGAGCTTCTGAAAACACAGCTGGAGGAGGCTCAGATCGCATACGAAAAGCAGCAGGTGGACAGCCAGAGCAGCCGTGAGGCAGCCCTTTCGGAAAGCGGCCAGGCTCAGGAAACCTACCAGAGGGAGCTGGACAGGATTGAGGATGAGATCAGCGTGGCCCTGAATAATAAGGAAGAGGCTGAGGAAAATCTGCAGGAATTTGAAGAGACACTGGGGGACGGCTGCCTGTATACAACGGACGGCGGAACCGTGATGATGGTGAACGTCCGTGAGGATGCCGGGCTGACGGGAGGAGGCATGGTGCTTGCCTACAGCAGACCCGATCAGGTTACCGTTACGGCTTCTGTAGATCAGGAGGATATTGCCTCTATCCAGATAGGCGGAAAAGCGGCGGTAATGGTATCGGAGCAGGGGCTTTATGACGGGAAGGTAAGCTCCATCAATCCGGTTTCTTCCTCCTCCAGCCGCTCCAGTGTAACCTATTCCGTAGTGATAGAGCTGACAGGAGATGTGAGCAGCCTGTCGCAGAACCTGTCGGCGACCGTTTATTTTGGTTTATCCGCCAGCGAATTACAGACCAAAGAGCCGGAGCCGCAAAGCCCGGAGCAGAAGGAGGCAGCCAGATAATGGATAAAGGAAAGAAAAAGAAAATCGTAAGGCTGGGCACTGCCGCCGCGGCTTTTACCGCACTTCTGAGCGTATGCGTATATACGGTATGGATCCGTCCGGCATGGATGAACCGGGAGACGGTTCTTTACATAGAGGAGCAGGTACAGACCGGAGATCTGATCCAGGGAATCGTGGAAAACGGGAGTGTGGAATGGGAAGAAAGCTCCGTTGCCTATGAGCTTGATATCAGCTATGAGGAGGAGGACGAGGAGGATGAGGAGGAAGCAAGCCGTTATCTGGAAATTGAAGAGGTGTATGTAGTCCAGGGACAGCGGATCGAGGAGGGGGACGCCCTCCTCAAATTTACCCAGTCCAGCATCAACGCCGTTTTGAGAAACCTGAAAAGAGAGGTTTCGGAAGCCAGGGCAGAGGCATCCGAGGCCGGAAACGAGTACGATACCCAGGCCAGGACGGCCAAAAGCACCTACAGTGCCACGCTGGCAGAGGCAGACACGGCCCGGCGTACCCTGAACGCCCAGGTAAATGGACTGCAGCAGGAGATCGATCTTCTGTATGGGGAGATTCAGGTGATGCAGGAGGAGATCAATGACTGGAACAAAAAACTGGTGGATGAGGACACCCTGGAGGAATACGGGGATCTGAAATACGAGATGGAGAAGGCGCAGAAGCTTCTGGAGGAAACGGATACCGCTGTGGTGGAAGCCTATGTGGCCAATTATGAGGAATGCCAGGCGGCCGTTTCCGCCTTTGAGGAGCTGGATGAGCTGCTTCAGAGCTATCGGGACGGAATCCAGGAAAATACCGAGGAAATCCAGAAAGCGAACGAACGGATCCTGGAGGCGCAGACGGCCTTGGAACAGGAAAAAATGCTGGCACAGCAGGAATATGACAGCGCGGTGTTAAGCGGCAATCTGGCAGGCGATGTATACGGCTATACGCTGGATTCCCTGAAGGAGACGGTGAGTGAGACGGAGCAGGCCCTGGCGGACGCACAGGAGCTGCTTGCGGATTTTGAAGCCTTCGTTGGGACGGACGGAGTGATACGCGCGGAAGGGAACGGAATCGTGACGGAGCTTTTCTATGAAGCGGGAGATCAGCTGGAAACAACGGGAACCCTGCTCTCTTATGCAGAACCGGGCTCCTGTTCCATTACGATAGATGTTTCGGAGGAGGACATTTCCCATATTTCGGTGGGGGATACCGTGACAATAGAAATGAACGCTTATCCGGAGGAGAGCTGGACGGGGACGGTCAGTGCCGTTACCACATCGGCAGACGAAGAATATTCCACCACAGTGAACTATCCGGTAACCATCCATGTGGAGGGGGATACGGACAGACTGTACGGCGGAATGACGGCAGATATTACCTTCGTGACAGACAGTGTGGAGAACGTGCTCTATGTCTCCGCGGCAGCGATCGTTGAGGGAGAGGATGGAAGCACCGGCGTCTATGTGGAGGATGGAGAGGGAAATAAGGTGCTTCAGCCCGTCACCACCGGCTTTTCCAACGGCAGACAGACCCAGATCTTGGAGGGGCTGTCCCAGGGGGATACCATTTATACAGCCGGTACCGTGAGCGCCGGAATGGATGCAGACAGTCTGAAAGAGACGGACACCGGGGAGAAAAGCAGCGAAAACGGAGGGACAAAGAGCCTGCCCGAAACGCAGGGGCCGGCCGGAATGGAGAATCCGTTCGGAACGGAAGGGCTTGGCAGGCAGGAAAACCTGAATGGAGATCAGGCGGAATGAAGAAAAAATGTTTCAATAAAAAAATGCTTCTTTTTATAGTGGGAGGCGCGCTCCTTCTGCTGGGCGGAGGAACCATAGGATATGGGATCGTACAGAGCGGGAGACAGGAGCCTGTGTATCAGGAAGAAGCCGTGCAGTATGGAGCGCTTACCGTAGGCCTTTTGGAAAACGGAAGCGTGGAGGTGGGAACCACGGAGCAGAGCTTTGAGCTGGATATGAGCGCCTATACGGAAAGCGGAAACAGCAGCTTTTCCTGGGAGCAGGGCGGCGGAAGCATTTTTCAGGGGATGGTGGGAGGAAGCTCCTCCGGTTCCTCATCCAGAAACCTGACGGTGGAAGAGGTGCTGGTTACAGAGGGACAGGAAATAGCGGAGGGAGATCCGATTTACCGCATCTTACAGGACAGCATCGATCAGATCCGTGAGGAACTGACGGCGGATGCAGCTGACGCCCAGGTGACCTGGGAGCAGACGCAGACCCAGCTTTCTATGACCCGGCTGGAGGCACAGCAGAAATATGAAACTGACACAGCCTACGGAGAGACTCTGGCCCAGGCGGAATATAACAATTCCATCAGAGAGCTGCAGGAGGCTGCCGCTGATATTGACGAGCAGATCATCGACACGCAGGAGGAACTGGCGGAGCTGAACGAGCAGCTTGTGAAATATCAGACAGACCTGGCGGAAGAACAGAAAATTTTAAAGAACGCAGAGTTTGTTGTGAAAAACACTGATATGAAAACGGAGGCCTACAGCTGGATCACAGCGGAAAATGCCAGGGAAGAGGCAGAGGCGGTGATTGAAACACTGGAGGAGGAGATCGAAACCGCCTCCGCTTCCATTGAGGAGACTTCCGCAAAGCTGGAGGAGCTGGCAGATGAGAAAACCGAAGCGCAGAAGGCTCTGGAGCTGGGACTCATCGACGCCCAGGCCCAGCTTTCCCTGCGGACGCTGGCCTTCAACAATGCCTCCGAGCGTTATGCGGTGAGCGTAGGCATGGGAGAATATGAGGCCGGAGCGGCACAGTCGGATTATGAGGAGGCGGCGGAAAAGCTGGCGGAATTTGACGCCGTCCTGGGCGAAGGGGTCATCACCTCCGGATATCATGGGATTGTGACAGAAATTTCCCTGTCCGAAGGCGACAGCGTGGATACGGGAACAACCCTCCTGGTTCTGGGCGATTACGATGAGACGACCGTAACCGTTTCCCTGCAGGCCTCAGATCTGGAAAACGTTTCGGAAGGGGATAATGTGAAGGTTTTCATAGCCGCCTATCCGGAGGAAGCCTTTACCGGGGCGGTGGAGGAGATCGGGGATGCAGCCTATGACAGCTCCACAGGAACCACCTACTCGGATGTGACCGTAAAGCTTTCCGGAGATACGGCAAAGCTGTACGATGGGATGTCGGCCCAGCTCACCTTCATTACCAAAGAAACCAGGGAGGTTACCTACGTTTCCAACCGGGCCGTTTACCGGGAAAACGGGAAATCCTATGTGAAAATGAGAGATGAAGCAGGAAATGCGGTTCCGGTGGAGGTGGTTACCGGATTTTCAGACGGAACCAGTGTGGAAATTAAGGAAGGACTGTCGGAGGGAGACGTGGTGCTGGTGGAAAGCGGGGTGAAGGGCTCATGAGGCTGGCGGAAATTTTCAGGCTTGTATGGCAGAATCTGATCTCCAACAAATTCAAGGTGATCCTCACCTCGACGGGGATCATTGTGGGAGCGGCCACGATCATGCTCGTCATTGCCATCGGAACGGGAGGAAAGGAAAAGGTGGCGGAGCAGTTCAAGAATCTGAACGCGGGAGCCATTGATATTACATATGAATACCAGGGCTTCAGCCCGGGCGGGGAAGGCGGCGGAGGCATGTCCGCAGGATTGGGAGCAGGAGGCGTTCCTGGAGCTGTGCCCGGCGGTATGCCGGCGGGAGGTATACCGGGAGGAGGCATGATGCCCTCCCCCGGAAGCGATATGCCGGGAGATTTCCCCCCTTTCTTTGGCGGCGGTCAGGAGAATGCCAATACGGAACGGATCACTCTCTCCACGGAGGATCTTGAGAACATCCTTTCCTTCGTCTCCGGCGTGGAGGAGGGCGGCCTGAGCTTTACGGCAGCCGGGACTGTGGACGGAGGGGAGCTGGAGGAAAGCGCCTCCTACACCATTGCATCGGTACAGAGCAGCTATGCCCGGCTCAGCAGCCTGGAGCTGGCTCTGGGGGAATTTATAAGCGAGGACGATGACGCTTATAAAGAAAAGGTCTGTGTTCTCGGCTTCGATGCTGCCAGAGAAATCTTCGGGAGCGTTTATAACGCTTACAATGAAACGCTGTATATTGATAACCGTCCCTATCAGGTACTGGGGATCCTGAATGAAATGGGAACCGTCTCCTCCGGGATCAGTCCGGACAACGCCGTTTTCATCCCCTATAAGACCGGGCTGAAATATCTGGGAAGCGCGGATGTAAGCCCCACCCTGACGGTGATTGCCGGGGACGTGGATGAGGTGGAAACCGTCATCTCCAATGTGGAAACCGTCCTTGCGGAAAGCTATCCCAACGCCTCCTTCACCATTTCAGACGCGGGAAGCAGAATGGAGGCCGCCTCTGCCTCCAACGACACTCTGACTCTGCTGCTGGTGTGTATGGCGGTCATCGTTTTTATTGTGGGAGGCCTGGGTATCATGAACGTACTCTTCGTATCCGTGAAGGAACGGACGAATGAAATCGGTATATTGAAGGCGATCGGCTGCTCCAAAAAGGATATTCTGTCAGAATTTCTTCTGGAGGCAAGCTGCATCAGCCTGTTCGGAGCAACTGTTGGGGTCATGCTGGCGCTGGGGCTTACACCCCTTCTGGAGTACCTGGGCGTTACCGTTTCCCTTTCCGTTTCCGGAGCCGTGCTTTACCTTGTTTTCGGTGTGGTGACAGGGACGGTTTTCGGATTTTATCCCGCATACCAGGCGTCCAATCTGATCCCGGTGGAGGCTCTGAACCATGAGTAAGCCAAAGAAAGAGGAGGAAAAGAAGATGCAGGAGAACACGCAGACATCCCGCAGCCTTCTCATGCAGAAGAGGAAAAAACGGAAAAGGAAAAAAAGGCTGGCCTTCCTGGCTGTATCAGCCTGCCTTGCCGCCCTTGCGGCAGGGATTTTTTTCACGGAAAAAGCTTCCGGAGCTTCTTCGGAGGCAGTCAGTATAGAAGCCGGAGAGGGAGAAGCCCTCACCTATGCACGGATTGAGGAAATTGTGGGAAACGAGGTACAGGTTTCCTTATTGGAGCAGGAAGCGCTATTGGAGCAGGAAATCCGGGAACCAAACAGCCTGGAACAGCCTGCCGCCAGCATGCCTCCCACAACGCAGACGAGCGCTTCCTATAAGGAAACAGGAGAGAGCAGAAGCTGGCAGATCCCGGTGGGTACCGAGGTGACCACAGCGCTGGGAGTGACCACCACCTTTTCCCGCCTGGCGGCAGGCAATGTAATCGCCGTGCTGACGGGGAGCGGCACGGATAATATCCTGAAAATATGGATCGTCCGGTAAGACAGGAAACGGGGCGGAAGGCCCCGTGAAAAAGAATACGCACATTCTGCGCAGGAGGGATCGAGGAAATGAATGCAAATCAGGAACGGATCATCCGCATGGCTCACATCAACAAGAGCTATATGCTGGGGGAAGAAAAGGTCCCTGTTCTGAGGGACGTCTGCTTTCAGGTTCAGAAAGGAGAGTTCGTCGCCATACTGGGCCCGTCCGGCTCAGGAAAAACCACGCTGATGAACATGATCGGCTGTATGGATCTGGCGGATGAGGGGGAATACTACCTGGACGGATACCCCATCCATGAGATGGAGGAGCAGGAGCTCAATGACATCAGAAACCGGGAGATCGGGTTTATCTTCCAGAACTATCAGCTGATTCCTACCTACAACATTCTGCAGAATATCATCATGCCTCTGGTGGTGCGGGGGATGAGCTCCAGGGAAGCAAAGGAGCGCTGTATGGATACCATAAAGCTTCTGGGGATCGATCACCGGCTGATGCACAAGCCGTCAGAGCTGTCCGGCGGCCAGAAGCAGAGGGCCTCCATTGCCCGGGCCCTGGTGGGAAGCCCTGCGCTGCTTCTGGCCGACGAGCCCACAGGAGCGCTGGACAGCAGCAGCGGAAAGGAGGTTTTAAAGCTGTTCAGGAAATTAAACGATATGGGGAACACCATCGTAATGATTACCCATGATCTGAACGTGGCAAAGGAGGCGGGAAGGATCGTGCATATTGTGGACGGACGTCTGTATGAGGACTGAACGCCCGCCTGGAGCGTGTTTGAAAATTCATTCTGTTTCCGTCTCCCCTTTTTCCGGCAGATATGCTATAATGGGCAGCAGTACAATATGAGCAAAAGCTGTCGGAAGGAGACTATTTTATGAAATGGATGATTGCATCCGACCTTCACGGATCAGAATATTACTGCAGAAAACTGCTTGAGGCATTTGACAGGGAGAAGGCTGACCGCCTTCTCCTTCTTGGCGATATTCTCTACCACGGCCCCAGGAACGATCTGCCGAAGGGCTATGCTCCGAAGCAGGTGGCAGAGCTTCTCAACAATAGAAAAGAGGACATTCTCTGTGTGCGTGGCAACTGCGATTCGGAGGTGGATCAGATGGTGCTGGAATTCCCCATCCTGGCTGACGCCTGTGTGGCAGCCGAGGGAGGATGGGTGCTCTATGCCTCCCACGGCCACCGCCATCACCCCGAAAACCTGCCGCCCCTTCATGCAGGGGATATTTTTCTCTATGGACATACCCATGTGCCCGCCTGTATCCGCCGGGGAGACTGTATCTGCATGAATCCAGGTTCCGTGTCCATTCCCAAGGAGGGAAGCTGGCATGGCTGCATGACCCTGGAGGAAGGATGCTTTCTGTGGAAGGATCTGGAAGGGCAGGAGAAAATGCGCTTTCCGGAGAGGGAGCGGGAGCTGCTATAGGGAAAATTCCATAAAAAAGAAAAGCCTGTTTCAGGCAATATTTCCCGCCCTGCCCGCGTATATATATCAGGATAAACGATTCTGGGAGCGTTACCTTGATGAAACTGATGACCGATTCCATTCTCCATTTTCCCGTTAACCAGCCGGCCGCCTTTGCTTACTTAAAGGGCAGTACCAAATACCCGGGTATCCGGGGCCTCGTCACCTTCTACACTTTTTTGGACGGCGCCATCGTAATGGCCGACATTACCGGTCTGCCGCAGACGGAAGGGGACTGCCCGCAGGATTTCTTTGGCTTCCATATCCATGAAGGCGGCTCCTGCACCGGGGACGGCCAGATGCCCTTTGGAGACGCGGGAGGCCACTATGATCCAGCGGACTGCCCTCATCCTGCCCATACCGGGGATATGCCGGTTCTGGAAGGAAACAGAGGAAAAGCCTGGATGGCCTTTTACACAGAACGTTTCCGGCCTGATGAGCTGCGGGGCAGGACGGCGGTCGTGCACAGGAAGCCGGACGATTACCGTTCCCAGCCCTCAGGAGATCCAGGGGAGATGATCGCCTGCGGCGTGATCCAGTAAATGGCACAGAAGATTGACTTTGTTCACAGTCTGGCTTACAATGCAAAATAAATAAACAAAATATCGGAAGTGTGATAAATACTGCCAGATGGTGGAAATGCTTTTCCAACACGTTCTAAGACCAAACCGGGGAGAGACACATGAATTACAAGAAAATGAAGAACCTTTTCCTCCGCCAGTCCTGTCTGGACTCCTGGGAGGATTATGAAAACAGTTTAAGGAAGCCCAGCTTCATCAAATGGGACTATCTGATCCTTACCGCCTCCAACGAGGAGCAGGCGCGCACCTACAGGGAACAGGTTGACTACCGCCTCCGGCAGGGGCTCCTTCCTGCCGGAACCCATTATGCGGTGCTTCCAGACCCTGAGGGAAAAAGGGTGGGCTCCGGCGGTGCTACCTTCAACGTGCTGCGCTACATAGCAGAACAGGAGGGGACGGAAGGGGAAAACCCTTTCCGAAACAGGCGTATCCTGGTGATCCATTCGGGCGGAGACAGCAAGCGTGTGCCCCAGTATTCGGCCTGCGGCAAGCTCTTTTCGCCTGTTCCCAGGCAGCTTTCCAACGGCTATGCCTCCACGCTTTTTGACGAGTTTGTGATCGGCATGTCAGGCGTCCCCTCCCGGATCCCGGAGGGGATGCTGGTGCTGTCAGGGGACGTGCTGCTGCTTTTCAACCCTCTTCAGATCGACTTCAATTTCCATGGGGCTGCTGCCATTTCCATGAAGGAAAATGTGGAAACCGGAAAGGAGCACGGAGTGTTTCTGAACGATGGAAACGACTATGTGGGACAGTTCCTGCACAAGCAGAGCGAGGAACGTCTGCGCGCCCTGGGGGCGGTGAACGATCAGGGGAATGTGGATCTGGACACAGGGGCGGTGGTGATGGATTCCTCTCTCCTGCGTGCGCTGTACGGTCTGATCAGCACAGAGGGAAGGCCGGATATGGAAAAGTTCGCCAGGTTTGTGAACGAGAAGGCCCGTATCAGCTTCTACGGAGATTTCCTCTATCCGCTGGCCAAGTCCTCCACTCTGGAAAAGTATTATGAGGAGGCGGCGGAGGGAAGCATCAATGACAGCCTTCTTGCCTGCAGAAAGGAAATCTGGCAGGCGCTTCATCCTTTTTCCATGAAGCTGATCTGCTTATCCCCGGCGGAATTTATCCATTTCGGCACCACTGCGGAGCTGGTGGAGCTGGTAACCAGGGACGTGGAGGATTATGAGTTCCTGGACTGGAAGCGGCAGGTGATGACCACCGCGCCGGAGGGAGCGGACTACGCGGCGCACAACAGCTATGTGGGCAAACGGGCAAGGGTGGAGCCGGGAGCTTATCTGGAGGACTGTTATGTGCTGGAGGAATCCCATGTGGGCGCCGGAAGCGTGGTTTCCGGTGTAAAGCTGCGGAACGTGAAGGTGCCGGGACAGGTGGTGCTTCACGGCCTTAAGCTTCTGGACGGCAGATATGTGGTGCGTATTTACGGGATAGAGGACAATCCAAAGGGAGGAGAGGATGCGCCGTTTCTGGGCGCGAGTATCCGCGCTTTCCTGGACAGAAACGGGCTTGGGCCGGAAACCCTGTGGACGAGCGGGGAGAGCCGCACGATCTGGACGGCGGCCCTTTACCCCGCCTGCCAGGATATGGGGGAGGCCATCCGCATGGCCCTTCTGGTGAAAAAAATGGCGGACGGTGAAGCGGACAGCAATGAAGTGGAGCAGTGGCTTTCAGGCGGGCGCCTGAGCCTGTATTCCAGCTTCGATAACGCCGACGTGCTGGCCGTTGGCGCATGGCAGCATGAGCTGGAAAACCGGATCCTGAGCAGCCGTTTCGTGTGGCAGCTGGAATCCGGGGCTTATTACAAAGAGGCTTTGAAGATTTTCGGGGCGCATGGGATCAGCACGGAAGTTTATGATATGCTGCTTCAGGATGCAGAGAAGGCGGATTTTTCACTGAAAATCAGGATCTATTATGCGCTGGCCCAGTATATGAAGGAGGGACGGCTTACCTTCCATGGAAAAGGCTACGACAGCCTGGAGGAGCGCTGCTTCGGAACCATCCGGCAGACCATCTATCAGAACGCGGCGGCCCGGCTTCCCGATTCCTGCGATTACCGGATCTGCCGGGATGAGGTGAATGTTGAGCTTCCCGTCCGGGTGAACTGGGGCGGGGGATGGACGGACACGCCTCCCCACTGCAACGAGCAGGGCGGCGTGGTGCTGAACGCGGCCTTGAAACTGAACGGGATCTATCCCATCCAGATCCAGGTAAAACGGCTGGACGAGCTTCATGTGGAGTTTGCCAGCACGGACATAGGCGCGGCGGGCTGTGTGGAAACGGTGGAGCAGATCCAGGACTGCCATAATCCCTATGATCCCTTTGCCCTGCACAAGGCGGCGCTGATTGCCTGCGGCATCATTCCACTGAACCGGAAAGAGGATTTGAGAGAGATCTGCCGCCGGCTTGGCGGCGGCATCCGGCTTTCCACCAGGGTGGCGGGGATCCCACAGGGCTCCGGGCTTGGCACCAGCAGCATCCTGTCAGGGGCCTGCGTGAAGGGAATCTTCCAGTTCCTGGGGAGGGAGGCGTCGGACGACGCTATTTACGATATTGTGCTGAACATGGAGCAGATCATGAGCACGGGAGGCGGCTGGCAGGATCAGGTAGGCGGCCTTGCTCCCGGCGTCAAGTTTATCACCTCAAGGCCGGGGATCGATCAGAAGCTTCGGGTGGAGGCCGTTAAGCTTCAGGATAAGACGAAGAAAGAGCTGCAGGAACGTTTCGCCCTGATCTACACAGGCCAGCGCAGACTGGCCAGGAACCTGCTTCGGGATGTGGTGGGAGGATACCTGGGCGGAAGGCCGGACTCCATAGACGCGCTGGAGAATATGCAGTCTGTGGCGGTGCTGATGCGTTTTGAACTGGAGCGGGGAAACCTGGAAGCCTTTGCGGGCCTGCTCAATCAGCACTGGGAGCTGTCCAAGCAGCTTGACAGCGGCTCCACCAATACCTGTATCGAGCAGATCTTTCTGGCCTGCGAGGATATGATCGACGCACGCTTCATTGCCGGTGCGGGCGGCGGCGGCTTCCTGCAGGTGCTGTTAAAGCCGGGAATCAGCAAAGCCATGCTGAGGGAACGCCTGCACGCCATTTTCCAGGAGAGCGGAGTGGACGTGTGGGAGAGTGAGTTTGTCTACTGAATTTTGCGGCAGCGCCATCTCCTCAGCGGCGCTGCCCCAGAGACCGCGCCATTTCCTCCATGCGTGGATAGGCGTACTGGAAGAAATCCCGGTAGCTTTCGCAATAGCTGTTCAGCCCCGGCGTTTTCCCATCCGGCAGCATCCTGCGGTCACGCCGGCAGCCGTTGCGGCAGAGGGGATACCAGCGGCACTGCCTGCATTCCTCCGGCACATGCCTGGAAAGCTCCACAAATTGTAACTCATCCCGCATCCGGTTCATTTCTTCAAAGGAATCCGTCAGGATGTTTCCCAGCCGCCACTCGTCCAGCACATAGAAGTCGCAGGGATAGACGCTTCCGTCCGCCTCCACCACCCACTGCTGGGAGCAGATGCCGTTCATATTGCAGGATTCCGGCGGAATATTTACCAGCATACCGATCCAGTTTTCAAAGGTACGGTTATAGGTGGGGCGTCCCTCCTTCCAGTCCTGATACCAGTAATCGAACAGATCCTTCAAAAACCTCCCGTAGCGGTCGGGAGTGAGAGAGTAGGAAAGGCTTCCCTTGTTTTCCTCAAAAGGATCGATACAGGGAATGTACTGCTGATAGCCGAAGCCCTGCTCCCTGAAAAACTGATAGATCCGCCGGATTCTCCTGGCATTCTGGGCTGTTACCACCGTGAGGATATTAAAATCCACCCGGTATCTGGCCAGCAGCGCCGCCGTCTCCATGACCCGGCGGAAGCTTCCGCTGCCGTCCGGGAATTTCCGGTTCTCGTCATGAAGCTCTTCATAGCCGTCCAGGGACAGCCCCACCAGAAAATGGTTTTCATGAAGAAACTCTGCCCATTCCTCATCCAGCACGATGCCGTTGGTCTGCAGGCTGTTATGGATTTCTATTTTCCCCTCCGGGTTGTATTTGCGTTCAATACGGATCAGCTCTTTGAAAAAATCCAGCCCGGCCAGGGTGGGTTCCCCTCCCTGAAAGGCAAAGGCAGCTGTGTCCGTCACCTGCCCCAGGGTCCTGCGCACCAGAGTATCCAGTGTATCTGTGCTCATAAAGCCGTAGGTGCGCTCCGAGCGGTTGTTCATTTCGTCCGCATAGAAGCAGTAACGGCAGCGCAGGTTGCAGCTCCCGGAGGCGGGCTTGATCAGCAGGGTAATAGCGGGTTGTTTTGGCATGGCAGATGCTCCTTTGTAAAAAATTTTATCAATTCCCAGTGTAAACAATTTTCTGCGGAAAAGCAAGGGTTTGAGGCTGCTGTAAATAGTCACAACAGGTTCGTTGCAGCAGCATATCGTGAAAAGTACGTGCAAAAAAAACGCGGATAGTGTAAAATACACTACAGAGTGACCGCAGGGTAAGTACATGCGCATCTGTGGACATGGGCCAAAGGCTATTGTCTGCTGATTTGCCGGCAGACAGCAGCCACTAAAGAAAAAACGGAGCGGGCGGCGCTCCCATATGGAGGTAACTATGGAAATACTGAAAGACAGGATCCGAAAGGAAGGAAAAGTGAAGGAAGGCAATGTCCTGAAGGTTGACAGCTTCCTGAACCATCAGATGGATGTGCGTCTTTTCCATGAGATCGGCAAGGAATTTAAGAAAAGGTTTGAAGGGGAGGAGATCACTAAGATCCTCACCATCGAGGCGTCCGGCATCGGTATTGCCTGCGTGGCGGCGGAGGTGTTCGACGTGCCTGTGGTGTTTGCCAAGAAAACCCAGACCAAGAATATTGCCGGTGATGTGTATACCACCCAGGTGGAGTCTTACACCCATGGCCGTATTTATGATATTATCGTTTCCAAAGAATACCTGAGACCGGAGGATAAGGTGCTTCTGATTGATGATTTTCTTGCCAACGGCAAGGCGCTGGAGGGGCTGGCCCATCTGGTAAGGGATGCGGGAGCCACCCTGGTGGGAGCCGGAATCGTAATTGAGAAGGGCTGGCAGGTGGGCGGAGAGCTGCTCCGTTCCCAGGGCATTCACCTGGAATCCCTTGCCATCGTGGACAGCATGGATGAAAAGACGGGGGAGATCACCTTCCGCTGAGTGGTCTTTTAAAAACAGGAAAACGGGCGCGGCTTCTAATTTCGCGGCGTTTTCCTGCTTTTATGGTTCAGTCCATGTTCCTTTTTCCGCTTTACCGACAGGAAATCATTTCAGGAACAGCTCGATCACCGGAACAAGGGTGTGAGGCTTGACGTCGGGCAGATAGAGGATCAGGTCTGCGGCCTCCTCCTTTTCCTGCTTGGCGGAAAAATGATCCACCTTTCCCTCGGTGAAAAGAACCTCGCTGGCGTCGTGCAGGAACTGGGCATATTCCACCTTCCCGGCAAGGCCCGGCAGACGAAGGTGGGCAAAGGGATAGGCGAACAGGTGCAGGTACAGCCTCTTTCCGTCCCCGCTCTGGGTATAGCGGCAGTCCGGGGGAGCGCCAAATTCCGGTTCCGCCTGGGTACAGCCATAGATGGAGCGGCTGTTATAGTGCATCCAGTCCGCGTAAACCTGGAGGGCGTCCTTGGCGCGGTAGTCCAGGCAGCCTCTGGCCGTGGGCCCTACGTTCATCAGAAGGTTGCCTCCACAGGAGACGGTGTTTATCAGCATGCGGATCAGCATTTCGGGAGATTTCCAGGTCATCTCGTCCCGGTAATAGCCCCAGGAGCCGGAGAAGGTCTGGCAGGCCTCCCAGGTGACCAGCTCGCCCGTCTCAGGGTGGGTCACCCATTTGGTGGGCTGGTACTGCTCAGGCGTCCACAGATCCTGGTCGATCTCTGTGCGGTTGTCAATGATAATGTCCGGCTGAAGGGCGCGGGCAGTGGCGATCAGTTCGTCCGCCTCCCAGTCAAGCCTCCCTTTTCCCTTCATCCAGGCTTTGTCGCCCGACCCGTTATTATCACTGTAGGAGAAATCAAACCAGAGAATATCAATTTTTCCGTAGCTGGTGAGAAGCTCCTTCACCTGGTTTCTCATATAAGCGGCATATTTGGTCATATCCCGGTCCTTGCTCTGCTCCCAGGCGTCCTCATCATCCCGGCGGGGATGGAGCATGTCGATGGGAAATTCAGGATGATGCCAGTCGATCAGAGAATAATAGAAGCCTATCCGCAGCCCTTCCGCACGGAACGCATCCACATACTCCCGGATCAGATCCCTGCCGCAGGGCGTGTTGGTAGACTTGTAGTCCGTGTACTGGCTGTCAAACAGGCAGAAGCCTTCATGATGCTTGGTGGTCATCACCACGTATTTCATGCCCGCTTCCCTGGCCCGTCTGGCCCAGTCCTTGGGATCATAGAGATCAGGATTGAAATGCTTGAAATAAAGGTCGTACTTTTCCTCGGAGATTTTTTCCCTGGTCTTGATCCATTCATGACGGGCAGGCAGGGCATAGAGCCCGAAATGGATGAACATACCGAAACGGTCATGGGTGAACCAGGAGGTGTCACCGGGGGTTTTGCGTGTTACGTAGCTGGACATACTTTCCTCCTATCTGCGCAGGGCCGGTGGCGGGAACGAAAACGGGCGGTATATCATCCTGGGGAGAGCAGATCTTTCTTCCGAAGATCACTTTTTTCCGAACGCTTCCCTCTGAAGCTCGCTTCCTTTTGAAAAGCGTGCATTTATGCCAGGGAGCCTGTGTGCCCCGCGCCTGGGCACAGGCTGTATTCCGCTGTTTTTTTCGTTCCGGCTGACCCCATTCTACTAAAAGGACAGGCCTGGGAACATGGAAAAGTAAGGAGAAAATATGGAGTATTCTGTATGCAGCTAGAGCACAATGAACGGTTTCATTCCATCTGGACATCCCTGGGAATGAAGATCAGATACGGCGGCTTTGCCAGGCTGGGGCAGGAGTGGCAGACCGCGAACGTCTGCTCCCCTTTTTCCCGGATTTATTATATCCCGGACGGGGAAGGGGAAGCCAGTGTGGGGGGAGAAAGGATTCCCCTGCGGGCCGGGATGGTCTACCTGATCCCCGCAGGGCTTACCTACGATTATAGCTGTGAGAGATACATGGAGCAGCTTTTTTTCCATATCAATGTGATCCTGCCTAACGGGATGGATCTGTTCAGGGGATGCGGGCGTATTTTGGAAAAAGAGGCCCGTGACGGGCGGATCAGCCGTGTGATGACGCTGTACCGCTCCGGGTCTGTGGAGGACGCCTTCCGTTTAAACGGCCTTCTTCTGGAGGAGCTCGGCGACTTCCTGGAGCTGGCCGGGATCCGGCAGGATACGGGGAAACGCTACTCCGCCCTGGTGGAGCAGGCATTCCGCCTGGCCCAGGAGCCGGTGAGCGCCTCCCATCATGTGCGGTCGCTGGCAGAGCAGCTTCATGTATCGGAAAGCACCCTCTCTAAACGGTTCCGGCAGGAGACGGGAATGCGGCCGGGGGAATATCTGAGCCAGCTCTTGATCGACAGCGCCTGCAGCCGTCTCATTGAGGGAGAGGGAAGCATCGCTCAGATCGCGGAGGAGCTTGGCTTTTCCGATCAGTTTTACTTTGCCAGATTTTTTAAAAAACAGATGAGCGTAACACCCAGCGGCTACCGCAGGCTGATGCGTACATAAAAATATTTATCCACAGCCAGGGTATATGAGAGCGTGTTTGAGCATTCATTCCCGCGTAAAATACTGCCTGCCGCTTCCTGCCGCCCATGCAGGGGAAAGGAGAAAAGCTATGGTTCCAGCGCTTGCCAGAATGGCAGTGATCATTAAAGCGGATCATGATACGAATATTATTACAGGCAACTATGAAATGGCCTATATCTGCGGCCTGTTCCACCATCTGACAGGAACGGCCCCGGCCTCCTTTGAGGGGCCGGAGGACATGCAGGGGCGCACGCTGGCCCTTATGGAGAATTACGTCTGCCGGGATGGGCGGGAGGAAAACCTTCTGCGTATGCTGAAGCTTTACAAGCCGGAAAAGACCTTTGACGATCAGGTGGGGCAGATGTTCCACATGGGCCTTTCGGAGAAAAGGCTCTGGCAGAGATGAGAAAAGGCTCTGGCCGAAATGAAAAAAGGCTTTGACAGAAACGAAAAAAGGCTTTGACAGAAATGAAAAGGAAAGGATGCTTGACCATATATGGAACAAACCAAAAAGAAACTGCTTCTGCTGACCACCGGGGGCACCATCGCTTCCCACATGACCAGCCGCGGGCTGGCTCCTGCGCTGACGGCGGAGGAGCTTTTGCAGGTGCTCCCCTCCATGGGAAAATTGTGCGAATTGGAGGCAAAAAACCTGTTCCAGATCGACAGCACCAATATGACCTGCGCCCACTGGAAGCAGCTTGCCAGCCAGATCGAGGAAAACTATGAGGCCTACGATGGCTTCATCATCTGCCATGGGACGGATACCATGGCCTATACGGCGGCGGCCCTGTCCTATATGATCCAGAATCCCTCCAAGCCTATCGTGCTCACAGGCTCCCAGAGACCGTTGGAAATGGAGATTTCCGACGCCAGGATGAACTTAAGGGACAGCATCCTGTTCTGCCTGGACAGCGCCTCCTGCGGCGTCCATGTGGTGTTCGGCGGCAAGATCATCGCCGGAACCAGGGCCAAGAAAACCAAAAGCATGAGCTACAATGCCTTTTCCAGCATCAATTACCCGGAGCTTGCAGTGATGCGGGACGAGCGCCTGGTGCGCTACATTGAGCCCAAGCCGGTATCCGGCCCGGTGGTATTCTACCATGAAATGAGTGAAAGGGTTTTTCTGCTGAAGCTGACGCCGGGCATGGAGCCACAGCTTCTGGAGGAGATTTTTGCCCGGTACGACGGCATCATCGTGGAGAGCTTCGGCGTGGGCGGCATACCGGACTGCCTTCTTATGGAGTTTGAACGGCTGATGAAGGAATACGGTACGAGCAAGATCGTGGTGATGACCACCCAGGTCACTTATGAGGGAAGCAACATCGGCGTATACGAGGTGGGAAAGCGGGTGAAGGAGCAGTTTGCCCTGCTGGAGGCCCATGATATGAACCTGGAGGCGGTGTTCGTCAAGGTGATGTGGATTCTGGGCCAGCATCCCCAGAGCTATGAGCAGATCAGAAGGCTTTTCTACTGTACGATTAATTACGATATCTGCTGGTGAGATTTGACAGAAGCGGAAACATCGATATAATAGATAGTATGCTGTCTTTTTTATACAATAGGAAAGTTCCTTTCCTATTGTATAAAAAAGAACGCTTCGCTGTGGATGCGCACTCGCGCGAGAGGCAGATATTGCCTGACGGCAATCGCGCCCGGCGCGGGTGTGCGTCAAGACGCACACTTTTTTACACAGATCAATACAGGCAGAAGGAGTAAGAGGGGAGGAACCAGTTTGAAAGGACAGAAGAAGAAAGGAAGGCTGGCGGCGTTGTTTGCGCCTACAGATATGACGGAAGGATCTCCGGGGAAGAAGATTGTGGCCTTTGCCATACCGATGCTGATTGGAAACATTGCCCAGCAGCTTTATAATACGGTGGACAGCATCGTGGTGGGACGGTATGTGGGCGACAACGCCCTGGCCGCAGTGGGAAGCGCAGGGCCGATCCTGAATCTGCTGCTGGTGCTGTTTGTGGGTATCTCGGTGGGAGCCAGTATTATGGTTTCCCAGTATTTCGGGGCGAAGGAGAGGGAGGAGCTGTCTGCCACCATCGGCTGCAGCATCACGCTGACCGCCATCTCATCGCTGATTATCATGGCGGTTGCGCCCTTTGTGATACGGCCTCTGCTGCGGCTTCTGAACACGCCGGAGAGTATTATGGACTGGTGCGCTTCCTATCTGCTGATTCTGTTCATCGGAATTGCAGGGATGTCCTATTACAATATCCTCAGCGGTATCCTGAGAGGGCTGGGGGATTCGGTATCCGCCCTTCTGTACCTTCTGGTGGCCACCTTCCTGAACATCGTCCTGGACCTTCTGTTTGTGGCAGGCTTCGGGATGGGAGTGGCCGGGGTGGCGCTTGCCACGGCCATTGCCCAGGCAGTATCGGCGCTTCTGTGCTTCCTGAAGCTGGCAAGGATGTCGGAGATTTTTGATATGAAGCTTCATTATATGAAGCTGGGAAGGAAACATTCCCTGGATATGATCCGTCTGGGCCTGCCCTCCGGTTTAACCCAGGCCATCTTTTCCATGGCCATGATCATCGTGCAGTCCCTTACCAACAGCTTCGGGGAAATGTTCATTGCCGCCAACGTGATCATCATGCGCGTGGACGGATTTGCCATGATGCCCAACTTCTCCTTTGGAACGGCTATGACCACCTATGCGGGGCAGAACGTGGGTGCGAAGAAGTACGACCGGGTGGAGAAGGGCGCGAAGGAGGGGACGCTGATTGCAGCGGGCGTATCCGCCGCCATTACGGTGCTGATCCTGATTTTTGGAAAATATCTGATGGGAATTTTCACCCAGACGGCCGGGCTGGTAACGCTGAGTATGCACCTGATGCGGATTCTGGCAGCAGGGTACATAGCCATGGCCGTAACCCAGTGCCTGTCCGGCGTGATGAGAGGAGCGGGAGATACCATGACGCCCATGTGGATTTCCCTGATCACCACAGTGGCCATCCGGGTGCCTCTGGCCTACGGGATCGCCTGGCTGACGAGAAGCCCGCAGTTCCCCAACGGGAGAGAGGAGTGCATTTTCATTTCCCTGCTGGCATCCTGGGTGCTGGGCGCTCTGATCACCTGGTTCTTTTATAGAAGGGGAGCCTGGAAGAAGAAGGCGCTGGACCGGTAAGGAAGCTGGCTTCTATTTATGTGGTGAGACGCCGGATATACAACAGTCTTTTGATCAAGAATAAGTCCTCAGGATCTCTTCGGCAATGGTTCGCTTGGAAGCACTGCGATCCATTGCCTGTTTTTCTATGTAGCGGTGGGCCTCCGGCTCGCTCATGGCAAGCTGGCTGATCAGAATCCATTTTGCTTTGTTGACCAGGCGGATTTCCGCCATTTTTTCTTCAATGGACATGGATTTGCGCTCGAACTGTCTCAGCCGTTCTCTGGCGCTTTCCAGCCAGCTGAGCGCATGCGTCATGGCCGACCTCGAGAACGGCTTTGACAGGGTAAACACACCGTATTCCGCAGCCTGGTCATGGATTCCATCGTGCAGATCGCTTTTTACCAGAAGAAGCACGACGGACTGCCTGCTGCGGCAGATATCTATGGCGAAGCGGATGCCTGTATCGTCATGTACGGGAGAGTTGATGATGACAAAATCATAGTTTTTTTCTGTAAGCATCCGTCTGGCAGCATTGACGCTTGAGACGGTATGAACAGGGGAATACCTTGCTTCGGGAAGCAGTCCGGAAAGGGCAGAACTGAAGGTCTCCGCTGCGGACACGATGAGGATACTGTAGATTCGTTCTCTTAAACTCATTTTTTCCTCCCTGCCGGAGCGGTTTCTGCAATACCGGCAGTTTTGTACCGCTCCTGCATCAAACTGCTCCTTGTATTCCTTCTGTTAAGAATGGCCGCTATTGTCTGCAGTAAATATCCAATATGGCCTCAGGTATATTTTTTTTGATAAAAGCGCTTCCCAGGGCAGCGGCGCGGGCGGCCTCAAGATCGGCGGGAAGCTGCCGGAAGCCTTTCAGAACGTCTGAGCCAGCCTGATACAGATTAAAATCCGCAGGCGGCGGCAGGATAAGCCTGTTCTGGATCCCGTCCAGAGCCGCATAGATCAGAAGGGCAAAGGCCAGGTAGGTATTCGCAGACGGATCCGGGGAACGAAGCTCCGCACGCCGATATACGCCGACTGCAGCGGGAACCCGGATCAGCTGAGAACGGTTTTCGCTGGACCAGGAAATATATCGCGGCGCTTTCCTGCTGCCAAACCGTCTGTAGGAGGCGGGAACCGGATTTAAAAATACGGTCATATCCTGAATCCTGTCCAGAATACCGGCGATCATTCCGTCCATATGATCGGTTCCGTCGGAGGATCTTACGGATATATTGATATGGAAGCCGTTCCCCGCTTCGTTTTCCAGGGGCTTGGGGCTGAAATCGGCAAAAACTCCGTTCAGCCCGGCAATCGTCTTTACAACCGTCTGAAAGGTCATGGAATTGTCTGCGGCAGTCAGAGGATCGGAATAGCGGAAGTCGATTTCATTCTGTCCGGGCCCCTCCTCGTGATGTGAGCTTTCCGGCAGGATCCCCATCTGCTCCAGAGTGAGGCAGACCTCGCGGCGGATATTCTCCCCTCTGTCTTCGGGTGCGATATCCATGTAGCTGGCGTGATCGTAGGGGATTTTGGTCGGGCTTCCGTTATCATCCAGATGGAACAGGTAGAATTCCTGCTCTGCGCCAAAGAAAAACAGGTATCCGGCCTGTTCCGCCTCCCGAACCGCTTTTTTTAACAGAGAACGGGTATCGCATTCAAACAGCTTTCCGTCCGGATAGGTAATGCTGCAGAACATTCTGACTACACGCCCGTGCTCCGGCCTCCAGGGAAGGGGCATCAGCGTGTCGGCGTCCGGATGGAGGAAGAGGTCGGAATGGCTTTCGTCGCCGAAGCCGGTGATGGCAGAGGCATCGATGGCAATGCCGTGTTCAAAAGCCCTGGGAAGCTCCTGGGGCATAATAGATATATTTTTTTGTCTGCCAAACACATCGCAGAATGCCAGGCGGATGAACTTCACATCCTCCTCCTGCATGTATTGGAGTACCTCTTCTTTTGAATACTTCATAACCCTACCTCTTTCTTTTTAATTGGCAACGTACATTTGCTTGTACGGATTTTTGCTGTCCGGTGTGATGACGGTAAAGGGCTCGGAAAAAAGCGAATCGAAGGAGTATCCAAAATCCGTACAGTATTCGGATAAGTATTCCCGGATCTCTTCCATATCTTCCGGCGCAGCCCTCCTGGCGGTTACCTCATCAGAGAAACGTATCTCCCCACAGCTTCCACGCAGGAACATTTTGCCGCCGTGCATACCTGTGCATGGGAAATTGCCTACGATATTCTTGCCGTTATTACAGAGCCCGAGGACAATGATGAGCCCGCCGGCCTGATATTCGCCCAGAAAGCTTCCCGCGCATCCCCCGATGATCATAACCGGAACCTTCTCCTTATATTCCTTCATATGGATCCCCGCCCGGTATCCGGCATTGCCCTGTACATAAATTTTCCCCCCGCGCATGGCATAACCGGCAGCATCGCCGATATTGCCGTAAATCAGGATCTTCCCTTCGTTCATGGTATCGCCGACGGCGTCCTGGGCATTGCCGTTTACAATGATATGAGAGTCGTTCAGGTATGCTCCCAGGGCGTTTCCGGGGATTCCGTGGATCGTGATGCTTTTGCCGCACATACCGGCGGCGATAAACCTCTGTCCGCAGTAGCCCTCGATGGTACAGGCCTCATTCGTATTTCGGAGCGTCTCATTTACGGTTCTGTAATCTAAGTGTCCAGCGTCTATGATTTGCATATTATACCACACCTCTCAAAATATGTTACCGTTTTTTGCAGAAAAATCATTCTCCGGCATGGGAAATACCCAATATCTCCAGCTCCTTTTCGGTTAAGCCGATTCCCCTGAGCATCAGCCTGTTGCCCCGCAGGGCTTCGATGGAGTTGATCCCCATGCCTCCCATCAGCTCTTTGATCTCGTGATTCCATGCGGTCATCAGATTGACCAGCCGTTTCTTTCCCGTTTCCGGATTCAGCCTTTTCACCAGCTCCGGCCTTTGTGTGGCAATCCCCCAGTTACATTTGCCTGTCTGGCAGGTTCTGCACAGATGGCATCCAAGGGCCAGAAGAGCGGCAGTGGCCACATAGCAGGCGTCGGCTCCCAGCGCAACGGCTTTTATCACATCCGCCGCGCTGCGTATGCTTCCCCCTGCCACCAGGGATACCTGATTACGGATTCCCTCATCGCGCAGCCTCTGATCGACAGCGGCAAGGGCAAGCTCCACGGGAATCCCTACATGATCCCGGATCCGGGTGGGGGCGGCTCCCGTACCGCCGCGGAATCCGTCAATGGCAATGATGTCAGCGCCGCTTCTTGCGATCCCGCTTGCGATGGCGGCAATATTATGTACAGCTGCGACCTTAACGATAACCGGTTTCCGGTATCCGGAAGCCTCTTTCAGTGAAAAAACAAGCTGGCGCAGATCTTCAATGGAATAGATGTCGTGGTGGGGAGCCGGAGAGATGGCATCGCTTCCTTCCGGGATCATCCGTGTGCGGGATACGTCTCTCACAATCTTTGAGCCGGGAAGATGTCCTCCGATACCGGGTTTTGCTCCCTGCCCCATTTTGATTTCGATAGCGGCCCCTGCATTCAGATAGTCCTCATGGACGCCAAAGCGCCCGGAAGCAACCTGAACGATCGTATTTTCACCATAACAGTAAAAATCCTCATGAAGACCGCCTTCGCCGGTATTGTACAGGATTCCCAGCTCCTCAGCCGCAGCCGCAAGGGATTTATGGGCGTTATAGCTGATCGAACCATAGCTCATAGCCGAGAACATGACGGGCATAGACAGCTCAAGCTGGGGCGGCAGGCTGCAGTCCAGCTCTCCACCGGCGCTGCGGCTTATCCTCTGCGGCTTCTTTCCCAGATATACCCTGGTTTCCATCGGCTCGCGCAGCGGATCGATGGATGGGTTCGTCACCTGCGATGCATTGATCAGGATTTTGTCCCAATAGACGGGGAGGGGCCTGGGATTGCCCATGGATGAGAGAAGAACGCCTCCGCTGTTTGCCTGCTTATAGATTTCTTTGATGGTATCGCTCTGCCAGTTGGCATTTTCTCTGAAAACGCAGTCGCTTTTTACGATTTTCAGCGCCTGTGTGGGACAGAAGGAGACGCATCTGTGGCAATTGACGCATTTTGATTCGTCACATGTCATTCTTCCACGTTCGTCCTCATAGCTGTGGACACCATTGGCGCACTGATACTCGCATGCGCGGCAGACCGTACAGCGGTCTGCGTTTCGGATCACTTCAAATTCCGGATAGATGAATTCGATACCCATTAAAACGCACCTCCCTTTACTGTTACAATGACAGGCTCCCCGCCTGCAGGAGCCCAGATATTTTCCGCGTCCGGCTCCATGGTGCGGATAGCTGCTTCCTCGCTGGCAATATAAACCTTATCGTCCTTTTCTCCCACCACCATGGAACGGAGCTTCAGACGATCGTTCAGGGCCATCAATCCGCCGTCAAAGCCCAGTACGATGGAAAAGGGGCCGGTGACCAGAAGACTTGAGAACATGTTCCTTAAATAGGTATGCTTCCTCCGGTATCCCGGATCAGCGCTGGCCTCTATGGTGCTCCAGAAGGGGGCCGCAATCACGGCTGCGGCTTCCTCAAGAGTAAGCCCCTGTACGCGGAGCAGATAATCCATAATATATGTAATCACCTCCGTGTCCGTCTGAAGCGTACATTGGCAGCCGTACATTTCAATAAAACGGCGGTTGGCGTCATAGGAAGAGATTTCTCCGTTGTGGACAACAGAATAGTCCAGCAGTGTAAACGGATGTGCGCCGCCCCACCAGCCGGGTGTGTTGGTGGGATAGCGTCCGTGGGCGGTCCAGGAATAGCCTTCATATTCCTCCAGCCTGTAAAAGACTCCCACATCCTCCGGAAATCCCACGGCCTTAAAGGTCCCCATATTTTTGCCGCTGGAAAAAACATAGGCGCCGGGCATTTTGACATTGATCTTTATGACGGTCTGAACGATGAATTCCTTTTCGTCCAGCTGTAAGGACGCAAGAACAGATTTTAGGGGAGCCACAAAATATCTCCAGATGATAGGCTCATCTGTGATCGAGGGAAGCTTACGGGTGGGAATGATCTCGGACTGAACGATCTCAAACCGCTCTTTCAGGAAAGCTTCGCATTCTTTCCGGGTGCTTCGCGAATCAAAAAACATATGCAGCGCATAAAAATCCTTATATTCCGGGTAAATGCCGTAGCCGGCAAACCCGCCGCCCAGTCCGTTGGAACGGTCATGCATGGGCTTCATGGAAGCTGTAATCCCTTCGCCTGACATTCTGCTTCCATCCCTGGAGATCACTGCCGCGATTGCGCAGCCGGAGGGGATCCTCACCTGGCCTTCCTTCTTCATACGTCTTGCACCTTCCTTTCAAAACTCTTTTTCAAAAATAAAAAAAGAAGGGCGTCCTTTTTAAGACAGAAACGATTCTGCTTAAAAATGAACGCCCTTGCTCATATTTTCTATTTATACAGCGGCCGGCAGCGTTTGTCAATAGTCAGTATGAAAATGTGAACATTCAAAAAAAGTCCTTGACAAATAACTTTTTCAGGGTGTATCATCCCACTCATGAAGGCAAGGGCGTCTTTGAGATGGAGTTCTCAAAGACGCTTTTTCCTTTTATAAGTTTCAGCAGATGAAATTTGAACCAAAGGGCAAGGACGTCTTTTGTGGCACGGGAAATGTGCCGTGAAAAGCGGCCTTGCCTTTTCACTTTCAAATTTCTGTCGAAGGAGAGGAGTGGCATTATGAAAAATGTACCGGATTTTTTTGGCTGTAATGTGTTTGATGACAGAGTGATGAAGGCAAAGCTGTCATCGAAGGTGTATCAGTCGCTGAGAAGAACCATTGATGAAGGCGCAAAGCTCGATATCAGTGTGGCCAATGCCGTGGCGGCCGCTATGAAGGACTGGGCCGTTGCCAACGGGGCTACCCATTATACGCACTGGTTCCAGCCTCTTACCGGAGTAACTGCCGAAAAGCATGACAGCTTTATTTCTCCCTCGTCGGACGGCGGTGTGATCATGGAATTTTCGGGAAAGGAACTGATCAAAGGAGAGCCGGACGCATCCTCCTTTCCGTCAGGCGGACTCCGGGCCACCTTTGAGGCAAGAGGCTATACTGCATGGGATCCTACCTCATACGCATTTATAAAGGGAAAAACCCTGTGCATCCCTACCGCTTTCTGTTCGTATGGAGGCGAGGCGCTGGATAAGAAAACGCCTCTTCTGCGTTCGATGGAGGCTTTAAACAGACAGGCTATGCGGATCCTCCGTCTGTTTGGAAATGAAGACGTAAAATGTGTCCGTACTTCAGTGGGGCCGGAACAGGAATACTTCCTTATTACTAAGGAAATGTATGATCTCAGAAAGGATATCCGTTTTACAGGGCGTACTCTTTTCGGGGCAAGATCTCCTAAGGGACAGGAGATGGATGACCATTATTTCGGTGTGATCAAGCCGAGAGTCGCCGCCTATATGGAAGAGCTGAACGAAGAACTGTGGAAACTTGGAATCCTGGCCAAGACGGAGCACAATGAGGTAGCGCCGGCGCAGCATGAGCTTGCCCCTATCTATACGACAACCAATATCGCGACGGATCACAATCAGCTGACCATGGAGATTATGCAGAAGGTGGCGGCAAAGCATGGCCTGGTATGTCTTCTTCATGAAAAACCCTTTGCCGGCGTAAATGGGAGCGGTAAGCACAATAACTGGTCGCTGGCAACGGACAAGGGGGTGAACCTCCTGTCCCCGGGAGAAACGCCTTACGAAAACGCACAGTTTTTACTGTTCCTGTGCGCGGTGATCAAGGCAGTGGACGATTATCAGGATCTGCTCCGTCTTTCTGTAGCAACGGCTGGAAACGATCACAGACTGGGGGCAAACGAGGCTCCTCCCGCAGTGGTATCCATCTTTCTTGGCGATGAACTGAACGGTGTACTGGAGGCGATTGAGACGGATACTCCGTATGCGGGAACGGAAAAAACTCAGATGAAGCTGGGAGTAAATGTGCTTCCCAAATTCAATCGGGACACAACGGACCGCAACCGGACTTCCCCGTTTGCTTTTACCGGGAATAAATTTGAATTTCGTATGCTGGGCTCCTCCAACAGCATTGCATGTGCCAACATCATGCTGAACAGCGCGGTTGCGGAAAGTCTGAAGATCTATGCGGACAGACTGGAAAAGGCTGAGGATTTTGAAGGCGCGCTGCATGAAATGATCCGAAAGACCATCAGGGATCATAAGCATATCATTTTCAACGGAAACGGTTACGATGATATCTGGATCCGGGAGGCTGTGGAAAAGAGAGGGCTTCTCAACTACCGGACCACCGCAGACTGTATGCCCCACCTTCTGGATGAAAAAAATGTACGCATGCTCACATCCCACAAGGTGTTTTCTGAGGCGGAGCTGAAATCCAGATGTGAGATCATGCTGGATAATTACTGTAAGACCGTACTGATCGAAGCAAATACCATGATCGATATGGCGAAAACGGAGATTGCTCCGGCTGTAAGCGGCTACGTTCTGGAGCTTGCCAGCACGGCGGCTGCCAAAAAGACGGCAGAGCCTTCTGTTTCATGCCGATATGAGACCGGCCTGCTGAAGAAGCTGGCTATCCTGGAGGATCAGATCATGATCAAGGCTGAGGAATTGGAAGAGGCAGTGATGAAAGCGCAGGCTATATCGGACATGACGGAGGAAGCTTATGCGATCCGGGATGTGGTCCTGACCAAAATGGGAGAGCTGCGGGTTGCCTGCGACAGCGCGGAAACCATGACGGCAAAGAAATACTGGCCTTTTCCCACCTATGCGGATCTGCTGTTCAGCGTAAGATAGTTTTCAGTGATGACTCTGGAGTATACAAGAAAATAGAAAGAAGGAATGTTTATGACTTACAGTGCAGTGAACACAATCTGGGTTTTGATCGGTACGGCATTGGTGTTCTTCATGCAGGCAGGCTTTTCCATGTGTGAGGCAGGCTTTACCAGGGCAAAGAACACGGGAAATATCCTGATGAAAAACCTGATGGATTTCTGTATCGGAACGCCAGCCTTCTGGCTGGCAGGATTTGGGCTTATGTTTGGTGCCGGTTCCAGTATCGTGGGGAGATTTGACCCCCTGATTGGCGGGGATTACAGCCATATACTGCCTGCCGGTGTCCCTCTTTGGGCGTTCGTTATTTTTCAGACCGTTTTTTGCGCCACATCCGCTACGATCGTTTCCGGAGCAATGGCGGAGAGAACAAAGTTCAGCGCCTACTGTATCTATTCCGCAGCGATTTCTCTGCTGATCTATCCAGTCTCCGGCCATTGGATCTGGGGCGGAGGATGGCTTGCCCAGATGGGTTTCCACGACTTTGCGGGTTCCACGGCAGTACATATGGTGGGAGGTATCTGCGCACTGATCGGCGCGAAGATCCTGGGGCCGCGTATCGGGAAGTATGACAAAAACGGAAAGCCTCAGGCAATCCTTGGGCATAACCTTACATTCGCAGCCCTTGGGGTATTCATCCTCTGGTTCTGTTGGTTTGGCTTTAATGGGGCGTCCACGGTTGGAATGGACAGCGATGCACTGTTGGAAACGGCAGGACGGGTTTTTTTCAACACCAATATGGCGGCCGCAATGGCATGCTGTACCACATTGATCTTTACCTGGCTCCGTTACAAAAAGCCGGATGTTTCTATGACCTATAATGCGGCTCTGGCAGGCCTTGTTGGGGTTACGGCCGGATGTGATGCGGTCAGCTCTGTGGGGGCGGCAGTCATCGGGATCGTATGCGGCATTCTGATCGTTCTGGCAGTCGAGTTCTTTGATAAGATTGCAAGGATCGATGATCCGGTGGGAGCAATATCGGTTCACTGTGTATGCGGAGCAGCCGGGACGGTTCTTACAGGCCTGTTTGCAACGGGAGTGACAACAGAGGCGGGCCTGTTTTACGGAGGAGGCATGCATTTTCTGGGAATTCAGGCGATAGGTGTTTTATCCGTAGCGGTTTATGTGGCCGTTGTAATTACGATCGTTTTTTTGGCGATCAAATATACCATTGGGCTTCGGGCCAGCGCAGAAGATGAGCTTGCAGGACTGGATGTGTCAGAGCACGGTCTGCTGACAGCCTACGCAGGTTTTACAATGCTTCCTGATACTGTGGAGGCACAGGAGGATAACGCGGCGCCGGTTATGGTAAGCGGAGATGTTCCGCATGCAGAAGCTGTTCCGGTTAAGAAGGTTCCTGTCTTTGAAGAAGGCAGTCCAAAATTTACAAAGATTGAAATCGTGTGCAAAGAGTCGAAATTTGAGGCATTGAAGAACGCACTGATGAAAGCAGGAATCACCGGAATGACGGTATCCCATGTATTGGGGTGCGGCGTACAGAAAGGAAAGCCGGAGTATTACCGGGGCATACAGGTAGAAGCCAGCCTGCTTCCCAAGGTGCAGGTGGATATCGTGGTCAGTGCGGTTCCTGTCCGTAATGTGATCGAAGCTGCGAAGAAGGCGCTTTATACCGGACATATCGGAGACGGCAAGATTTTTGTTTACGATGTGGAAAATGTAGTCAAGGTGAGAACCGGGGAAGAAGGCTTTGACGCTCTCCAGGATGTAGAGTAAAGAGAAACAGAAGTAGTGCAGGCATTCGTTTACAGTTATGGAGGTACATTCCTATGTGTTCAATTATGGGTTACTGCAGCCGCAGCGCGCAGCTGAGTACTTTTATGGAAGGATTTCAGAGAACCCTGTCAAGGGGGCCGGATGACAGCAGGGTGATCGAAACCGGAAATGGGATCCTTGGATTCCATCGGTTAGCCATCATGGGGCTGACCCCGTCCGGCATGCAGCCCTTCCGGCTTGACAACAGCTATGTGGTCTGTAACGGTGAGATTTACGGGTTTGAGAAGTGGAAGAGAAAGCTGTCTGAAAAGTATACCTTTGAAAGCGGTTCGGATTGTGAAATCCTTCTGCCCATGTACCGGGAATACGGTACGGATCTGTTTTCCATGCTGGATGCGGAGTTCGCCTGCATTATTTATGATGGAGAAACCGGAGAGTTTATCGCTGCAAGGGATCCGATTGGGATCCGCCCCTTGTACTATGGGTATGATAAAGAGCATTCCATTCTGTTTGCCAGCGAGCCTAAAAATCTGGTTGGCCTGGCCGACAGGATCCTTCCGTTCCCGCCGGGTCATTATTATAAAGACGGCCGGTTTTTCTGCTACTGTGATATCACCAGGACAGATGGACGCTGTCATGACGACCTGGAAACCGTCTGCCGTAATATCCACGACAAGCTTGTTGCCGGTGTGGAGAAACGCCTGATTGCGGATGCAAAGACAGGATTCCTCCTCTCCGGAGGGCTGGATTCTTCCCTGGTATGTGCGATTGCCGCAAAGAAGATCAGGGAACCGATCAGAACCTTTGCTATTGGTATGAGAGAGGATGCTATCGACCTGAAATATGCCAGGCAGGTGGCGGAATATATCGGAAGCGCCCACACAGAGATATTCATGACACCGGATGAAGTTCTTTCCAGTCTGGATAAGGTGATCCGCCTGCTGGGAACCTACGATATCACCACGATCCGCGCATCCATAGGGATGTATCTGGTGTGTAAGGCCATTCATGAGCAGACCGATATCCGCGTCATTTTAACAGGGGAAATATCCGATGAGCTGTTCGGCTACAAATATACGGATTTTGCACCGGATGCGCAGGCCTTTCAGGAGGAATCCCGGAAAAGGATCCGTGAGCTGCATATGTACGATGTCCTTCGGGCAGACCGCTGTATCTCCGTCAATTCTCTGGAAGCGAGAGTCCCCTTCGGTGATCTGGATTTTGTGAAGTATGTGATGACGGTAGATCCGGAGCTGAAGAGGAATACTTACGGAAAGGGAAAATATCTGCTCCGTCATGCCTTTGAACAGGGGGATTACCTGCCGGATACGATCCTCTGGAGGGAAAAGGCTGCATTTTCCGACGCTGTAGGCCATTCCATGGTGGATGATCTGAAGGAATATGCGGAAAGCAGATATACGGACGAAGAGTTTGAGAGCCGATGCGGACGGTATTCCTATGCCAGGCCGTTCACGAAAGAATCCCTTCTGTACCGGGAAATTTTTGAAGCCTATTATCCGGGGCAGGCGGAGATGATAGCAGGCTTCTGGATGCCAAACAGGGAATGGGAGGGCTGCAATGTGCTGGATCCTTCCGCGAGAGTACTGTCCAATTATGGAGACAGCGGAAAATAAGATTGACAAGACAAACGGAAAGAGGTAGAATATCGACCGTGAAGGCAATGGCGTCTTTTTTCAAGGCGTCATTGTCTTTTTTTACGTTCAAAAATATGGAAAACAATAGAACGGAGGGCAAATAGTGTGAACAATAAACCTGATGGCGTATTGTTTCACCTCCAAACAGGTTTGGCTGCTATTTGTGCCGGAGCGTCACAAATAGCCCTGATGCTCCCGTCACTTACGCCCCGGAATGGAGATTAAAATGGAAAAACATGAGCTGCTGTACGAGGGAAAGGCAAAAAAGGTTTTTTTGACGGATGATCCGGATGTCCTGATCGTATCTTATAAAGATGATGCAACCGCCTTCAATGGGCGCAAGAAAGGGGTCATTGCAGGCAAGGGCGCGATCAATAACCGTATTACAAACCTGTTGTTTCGGAAGCTGGAGGCAGAAGGCGTTCCTACCCATTTCATTCAGGAACTCAGCAGCCGGGAGACGGAAGTGTGCAGAGTGGAGATCATTCCTTTGGAGGTGATCATCCGAAATACGGCCGCCGGAAGTTTTTCTGAACGGATGGGGATAGAGGAAGGAACGCTGCTGGCAGAACCAACCATTGAATTTTCTTATAAAAACGATGCTCTGGGAGATCCGTTGATCAACTCCTCTTATGCAAAGGCCCTGAAGCTTGCATCGGAAGAAGAGATAGAGGTCATGAAAAAATATGCCTTCCGGATAAATGATATTCTGAAGCGGGAATATGGTGCGGCAGGGCTCTGCCTGATTGATTTTAAGATAGAGTTCGGACGCTTTCATGGCCAGGTAATCCTTGCAGACGAGATATCGCCGGATACCTGCCGCCTGTGGGATGCACAAAGCGGAGAAAAGATGGATAAAGACCGGTTCCGCAGGGATCTGGGCGGAGTGGAGGATGCGTACATTCAGACCGCAAAACGGCTGGGGCTGGAAATGGAGGATAAAAGCAGCAAATGAGAACGGATATCTATCAATCACCCTTATGTGAGCGTTATGCGAGCAGAGAAATGCAGAATATTTTTTCCAATGACAGAAAATTTTCCACCTGGAGAAAGCTTTGGGTGGCGCTTGCGGAGAGTGAGCAGGAACTTGGGCTTCCGATCCTGGACAGCCAGCTTGAGGAAATGAGGGAGCAGATTGACCACATTGATTATGAAAAAGCAAAGGAATATGAAAGACAGCTCCGCCATGATGTGATGGCCCATGTGCATACCTTTGGCGACGCCTGTCCAAGTGCGGCCGGGATCATCCATCTGGGAGCCACATCCTGCTATGTGGGAGACAATACAGATATCATCCTGATGCGAAGCGCACTTCTGCAGATCAGAAATCTTTTGATCAATGCGGTGGAGGCCCTCAGCGAATTTGCCATGAAATATAAAGGGCTGCCCACCCTTGCCTATACCCATTTTCAGGCCGCCCAGCCCACAACCGTAGGGAAAAGGGCCTGCCTGTGGATAAACGATCTGCTGTTTGATATGGAGCAGCTGGATTTTCAGCTCAAGCATATGAAACTGCTTGGCTGTAAGGGAACCACCGGGACAGCCGCCAGCTTTCTGGAGCTGTTCGATGGGGATGCGGAAAAGGCAGAGAAGCTGGAACAAAAAATTGCAGAAAAAATCGGCTTTTCAGAGTGTCAGAGCGTCAGCGGACAGACCTACACGCGAAAAGCTGATTTTGCGGTTCTGCAGGTATTGTCCGGGATTGCCCAAAGCGCGGCAAAGTTCTCCAATGATATGCGTCTGCTCAGCCATTTAAAAGAAGCGGACGAGCCTTTTGAGGAGAAACAGATCGGCTCCTCCGCCATGGCATATAAGAGGAATCCCATGAGAAGCGAACGGATCGCGGCCCTGTCCCGCTATGTGATCTGCGACCTGCAGAATACGGCCGTCACAGCTGCCTCCCAGTGGTTTGAGCGGACGCTGGACGATTCCGCCAACAAACGTCTGGCCATACCGGAAGCTTTTCTGGCAACGGACGCCATTTTAAATCTGTATATCAATATCGTCAGAGGAATGAAGGTCTATCCGGCAGTGATAAAGAAGCATCTGGATGCAGAGCTTCCTTTTCTGGCGACGGAGAATATTTTGATGTACTGTGTGAAAGCGAAGGGTGCGGACAGGCAGAAGCTTCACGAGGCCATCCGCAGACATTCTGTTCTGGCGGCAGAGCAGGTGAAGGTTTATGGAAGGGAAAACGATCTGATAGAACGCATAAAAAGGGATGAAAGCTTTGGACTGACGGAGCAGGAGCTGGAGGGACTGCTCGATCCTGCTCAGTTTACCGGAATGGCGGAATATCAATGCGGGAAGTTTCTCAGGGAAAAGGTAGAGCCGTTTTTGCAGAAAGAGCAGCATGTAACGATAGAAGCGCAGGTCAATGTCTGAAAGGAAGGAAACGGATATGCTTACATCAATTGTGGGAACCAACTGGGGAGACGAAGGAAAGGGCCGTATGGTAGATCTTCTCAGCAAAAATTATGATATTGTTGTCCGCTATCAGGGCGGGAATAACGCAGGCCATACGGTAATGAATGAGAAAGGTACCTTCGTTATGAATCTGATGCCGTCCGGGATCTGCCGTGAGGAGACGGTTAATATCCTGGGCCCCGGCATGGTGATCGATCTGGAACATCTGTACGGAGAGGTTCAGAGGCTTGCTGAAAAGGGGGTGAAGGTCACTCCCGGGAATCTGAAGATCAGCGACAGGGCTGTCATCTGTATGCCTTTCCATAAGCTGATGGACTGTCTGGAGGAGGATCGGCTGAAGGATAAGAAGTTTGGCTCCACGCGCAGAGGGATTTCCCCCGTCTATGCCGATAAATATATGAAGAAAGCGCTGCGCCTGGGAGACCTGTTCCATCTGGACGGGCTGCAGGAACGCCTTGGAGAGCTGGTGGAATGGAAGAACCTGACCGTGGAAAAGGGATATGGCCATGAGCCGGTTCGGCCGGAGGAAATGTATGAGTGGCTGAAAAAATACGGAGAATATTTCGTACCCTTTATCTGTGATTCCACGGAATACCTTGAGAATGCCATCCGGGAGGGGAAATCCATCCTGTTTGAGGCACAGCTGGGAGCGCTCAGGGATATTGATTTCGGCATTTATCCTTACACCTCTGCATCCACGACGCTGGCGTCCTATGCCCCCATTGGGGCAGGCGTTCCGTTCGCACGGCTGGATGAAAGCATCGGTATCATGAAGGCTTATTCCAGCTGTGTGGGGGAAGGCCCCTTTACCTGCGAGCTGTTTGGAGAAGAGGCGGAAAAGCTGCGTGAGGCCGGAGGTGAATATGGAGCGGCTACAGGAAGACCAAGAAGGGTGGGAGGCTTTGATGTGCCTGCCTCCAGGTACGGGGCGAAAATGCAGGGATGCACCTATGTGGCTCTCACCAAGCTGGACGTCCTTTCCTATATGGAGAAGATCCCTGTATGCACGGCCTATGAGATCAACGGAAAGAGAACGGATCGGTTTCCGTCCGGGATCGAAGAGCTGAAGGCTGCAAAGCCGGTCTACGAATATCTTCCGGGCTTCCGGAAGGAGATCAGCGCATGCAGAAGGCCGGAGGAGCTTCCTGCGGAAGCGATGGACTATATCCGCTATATTGAAAAAATGATCTGCTGTCCTGTTAGATACGTTTCCGTGGGAGCGGAGCGTGACGCTTACATTACGATGTTTTAAGGGAAACCAATCAGCAGTTTTGTGCCGGAGCGTCACAAAACCGTAAGCATCGCAGATGAGAAGCCGCATACATGTTTTCTCACTGCGGCCGGAGCAAAAAGCGCTCCGGCAGGGAGGTAAAATGACAAAATATATATTTGTGACCGGGGGCGTGGTATCCGGCCTGGGAAAAGGGATTACGGCAGCTTCCCTTGGCCGCCTTTTGAAGGCAAGAGGCTTAAAGGTGGCGGCGCAGAAGCTGGATCCCTATATTAATGTAGACCCCGGGACCATGAGCCCCTATCAGCATGGAGAGGTGTTTGTGACCGAGGATGGGGCGGAAACGGATCTGGACCTGGGGCATTACGAGAGATTCATCGACGAAAACCTGAATCAGTACTCAAACCTGACGACAGGCAAGGTTTACTGGAACGTCCTCAACAAGGAGCGAAGAGGAGAATACCTGGGTTCTACGGTCCAGGTTATCCCCCATATCACGAACGAGATCAAAGAATTCGTATACCGGGTAGGAAAAAAGACGGATGCGGACGTAGTAATCACTGAAATCGGCGGAACCATCGGAGACATTGAATCCCAGCCGTTTCTGGAGGCGGTGCGCCAGATTTCCCTGGAAGTGGGGAGAGAAAACAGCCTGTTTCTCCACGTGACGCTGGTTCCTTACCTGAGCGGTTCAGAGGAACACAAGTCGAAGCCCACACAGCATTCGGTGAAGGAGCTTCGAGGAATGGGGATCAATCCGGATATCATCGTCCTGCGTTCGGATGCGCCGCTGGAAGAGTCCATATTTCGGAAAATATCCCTGTTCTGTAATGTGAAGGAGGACTGCGTGATCGAGAACAGGACGCTCAGGAATCTTTATGAAGCCCCACTGATGCTGGAAAAATCCGGTTTCTCCGATGTGGTATGCAGGGAGCTTCACATCGATGCGCCCCGGCCGGATCTGGCAGACTGGGAGGAGATGGCAGAACGGATACGCAGCCGCTCCGGGGAAGTACATATCGGGCTTGTGGGAAAGTATGTGAAGCTTCATGACGCATACCTGTCTGTAGCAGAGGCAATGAATCATGCAGGATATGAGCGCAATGTATTCGTAAAGATCCATTGGATCGATTCCGAAGGGATTACCAGGGAAACGGAAAGCAGCATTCTGAAGGGGCTGGACGGGATCATCGTCCCGGGCGGATTTGGAAGCCGGGGGATCGACGGTATGCTTCTTGCCGCAAAATATGCCCGGGAAAATCAGATCCCCTATCTGGGTATCTGCCTGGGGATGCAGATCGCCGTGATTGAATTTGCCAGGAACGTCCTGGGGCTTGAAGATGCCCATTCAGGGGAATTTGACGAGCAGTGCGCCCACAAAGTGATCGACTTTATGCCGGGACAGAGCGAAAGCAGAGAGAAGGGCGGCACGCTTCGTCTGGGAAGCTGCCCCTGCAGCATAAAAGCCGGAAGCAGAATGGCATCCTGCTACGGGGCGGAACAGATCTGTGAGCGACATCGCCACCGCTACGAGCTCAACAATCAATACCGGGAGGACCTGGTGAAGGCAGGCCTTGTGATCAGCGGAACTTCTCCGGACGGCAGGCTGGTGGAGGCCGTAGAACTGCCGGAGCATCCTTTTTTTGTGGGAGTCCAGTTCCATCCGGAATTTAAGAGCCGTCCCAACCAGGCCCATCCCTTGTTTAAAGGATTTATTTTTGCTGCGGCCGGGGCGGAAAAGACCACGGCAGGGAGGTAGCTATGTGTGGAATTATTGGATATGCAGGGAACACAGAGGCTGTTCCCATACTGCTTGAGGGCCTGGAGCGGCTGGAATACAGAGGCTATGATTCGGCAGGGGTTGCGGTCGTATCGAGGGAAGGAGAGCTGCAGGTAAAAAAGAGCAAGGGCCGCCTTGCCGTTCTGCAAAAGGCGCTGGAGCTTCAAAAGCCGCTGACCGGCAGCATCGGTATCGGTCATACCAGATGGGCTACCCATGGAGAGCCAAGCGATGTGAACGCCCATCCCCATGTAGGCCAGTATGGAAAGATAGCGGTGGTTCATAACGGCATTATAGAAAATTATCTGGAGTTAAAGGAGTCTCTGATCCGGAAGGGTGTTTCTTTCACCTCCGATACGGATACGGAGGTGATCGTTCAGCTCCTGGAATATTATTACAGGAAAAAAAGGGATCTGATGGACGCCGTCTATACGGTACTAAACCGGATTAAGGGCGCTTATGCCATGGGAATTCTGTGCTCCGACTTCCCGGAGCAGATGATCGCGGCAAGAAAGGATGCCCCCCTGCTCATCGGATACGGAAGCAATGGAAATTACATCGCATCTGACGCTACGGCCCTTCTTGCCCATACAAGAACCGTCACCTATATGGAAGATGATGAGGTGGCGGTGCTTACGGCGGATCAGGTGCAGATTCTGGACAGGGACGGAGGAGAGCTGGAAAAGGAAAAGCACCTGATCGAATGGGACGTTTCCGCGGCGGAAAAAGGCGGATATGCACACTTTATGTTGAAGGAAATCATGGAACAGCCGGAAGCAGTCCGCAAAACGATCTCCCCCAGGCTGAAGGACGGAGAGCTTGTGCTGGAGGAGCTGGGGGATGCAGAAAAACTGATGAGGGGAATCTCCAGAATCTATCTGGTTGCCTGCGGTTCGGCATACCATGTGAGTGTAGTGGGAAAGTATGCGCTGGAAAAGCTCCTGCGCATTCCGACGGAGGCCTGCCTTGCATCAGAATTCCGATACAGTGAGCCGATGCTGGGAGAATCCTCCCTTGTGATCGTGATCAGCCAGTCCGGTGAAACGCTGGATTCCATGGCAGCGCTGAGAGAGGCAAAGCGGAAAGGCTCCAGGATCCTGTCTATTGTGAATGTGATGGGAAGCTCCATTGCAAGAGAATCGGACCATGTCCTTTATACCTGGGCCGGGCCGGAGATCGCCGTTGCGACTACGAAGGCATATGCCACGCAGATGGTACTCCTCCTGATGCTGGGAGTTTTTCTCGCAAAAAGACTGAACCGGATCGGCGAAAAGGAATATGGGGAGATCCTGGAAGGACTTCAGGAGCTGCCTGAAAAGATAAAAATTGTTTTGAACGGTCTGGATCTTTACCAGAAGGCGGCGTCCCGATATTTTAACCATAACAGCGTTTTTTACATCGGCCGTAATCTGGATTATGCGCTTGGCCTGGAGGGCTCTTTGAAGCTGAAGGAAATATCCTATATCCATTCCGAATCCTATGCGGCAGGAGAACTGAAGCACGGGACCATTTCTTTGATCGAACCGGGAACGCTGGTAGTCGCGCTGGCCTCCTATGAACCTCTGTTGGAAAAAACACTGTCCAATATCGTAGAGGTAAGATCCCGGGGGGCCGAGGTGCTTGCGTTGACGACGGAGCCAAATGAAAGCCTGCTCAGGAGCCAGACGTCAGAAGTATTTGTGATCCCCAGGGTACATGAACTCCTGCAGCCGGTTCTGGGAGTAATCCCGCTGCAGCTGTTTGCCTATTATATGGCGCTGAACCGTGGCTGCGATATAGATAAACCCAGAAATCTGGCAAAATCCGTTACGGTGGAGTAAGGAAAAAGCAGGAGGAAATCACGGTATGGGAGTGCATGAGGAATGCGGTGTGTTCGGCGTAATGAGCACAAAACGGGAAAATGTGGCGAAACTGGCCTATTACGGCCTCTATGCCCTGCAGCATAGAGGACAGGAGAGCTGCGGGATCGTTGTGAACGATGACGGTGTGTTTTCTTCCTATAAGGATCTGGGACTTGTAAGCGAGGTGTTTTCCCAGGAGACGCTGGCCCGTTTTCCACAGGGAAAAGTGGCGGTCGGCCATGTCAGATATGGAACCACCGGAGGAAATACAAGGAGCAACTGCCAGCCTATTGAGGTCAATCACCAGAAGGGAAAGATGGCGCTGGCTCACAACGGAAATCTGAGCAATGCCCTGAGCCTGCGCGACAGGCTGGAACTGTCCGGGGCAATTTTCCACACCACAAGCGATACGGAAACTATTGCCTATATGATCACCAGGGAAAGACTGACGGCACCCAGCATAGAGGAGGCGGTAAGCAGGGCGTTGAACTGGCTGGAAGGCGCCTATTCCCTGGTGCTCATGTCTTCAGCCAAGATGATAGCCGTTCGTGATCCTTACGGCTTCAGGCCTCTGTGCTATGGAAGGACGCAGGACGGCGCTTATGTGGCAGCGTCAGAAAGCTGTGCGCTGTCAGCGGTGGGAGCAGAGTTTATCAGAGATCTGCTGCCGGGAGAGATTCTGGTGTTCCGCCAGGACGGCGCAGCGTCCAGAAGAGAGCACTGCGGAAAGCGAAAGCAGAGAACCTGTATCTTTGAATATATCTATTTTGCCAGACCGGATTCGGTGATAGACGGTGTTTCCGTCCATGAAGCGCGGGTAAAAGCGGGAGAACTGCTGGCCGACAGCTGTCCGGCAGCCGCGGATCTTGTGATAGGAGTTCCGGACAGCGGGCTGGATGCCGCCCTGGGTTTTGCCGGAAAGTCCGGTATTCCCTATGGCATTGGTCTGATCAAAAATAAATATATTGGAAGAACCTTCATCTCACCGGGGCAGAGCGAACGTCTGGATCAGGTCAGGATCAAGCTTTCCCCTGTAAAAAGCGTTATCGAGGGAAAAAGGGTGGTATTGGTGGATGATTCCATTGTCAGAGGAACGACCAGCAGACGTATTGTGAAGCTTCTGCGGGAAGCGGGCGCGCGGGAGATCCATTTGAGAATATCCGCCCCTCCATTCCTTCATCCCTGCTATTACGGAACGGATATTGATTCCGAGGAGAACCTGATCGCCTGCCGCCACAGCACAGAGGAAATCGCGGAGCTGATCGGGGCGGATTCCCTGGGCTATCTGGAGGCAGGGAAACTGAACAGGCTGATCGGCGGCAAGGACTGCTGTGCGGCATGCTTTCACGGGGAGTATCCGACCCCGATACCAACAGATCTCAGGAAGGACCGTTTCGAGAGAAAGCTGTCTGAACGGGATCAGGAAGGAGCTGGATGATGAAGCATTTTGACAGAAAGCTGATTTTGGAAGATGGGAGCGAATACTACGGATACGGCTTCGGAGCAGAGGATGAGAGGATTACGGAAATTGTATTCAATACCTCTCCGGTAGGATACCAAGAGATCCTTTCCGATCCGTCCTATACTTACCAGACCGTTGTGATGGCCTATCCGCTGATCGGCAGTTACGGGATCACAGAGGAGGATTTTGAAACGGAGACGCCTGCAATCGGTGGGCTGGCCGTCAGGGAATATAACGATCAGCCATCCAGCTTCCGCTGCAGATATACCCTGGCCGAGATCATGGAGAAATACCGGATTCCGGGGATCTGCGGAATCGATACCAGAAAGCTGGTGCGCTCTATTCGTAACGGGGGAAGCAGGAAGGCTTTGCTCACCGCTGCAGATACCTCTTTGCAGGAAGGGCTGTATCAGCTTTCCTCTTATGAAATACCAGGGGATGCAGTGGCGCGGGTAAGCAGGAGACAGCTGCAGCAATACAGGGTTCCCGGTGAAAGCTTCCATGTAGCGGCCATTGACTGCGGCATGAAGCAGAACATTGTGAGAAGCCTTAACAAAAGAGGCTGCAGCGTGACCGTGTTTCCCTGGAATACCTCTGCGGAAGAAATCGAGAAAAGGAAACCGGACGGGATTTTCCTGTCCAATGGGCCCGGCAATCCGGAGGATGTCCGGCCTGTCATAGAGCTGGTGAAAGAGCTGCGGGGAAAATATCCTGTTTTCGGGATCTGCCTTGGACACCAGATCCTTTCGCTGGCATACGGTGCAAGGACCTATAAGCTGAAATTCGGCCACAGGGGAGGAAACCATCCGGTAAAAAATCTGCTCACAGGAAGGATCGAGATCACCTCCCAGAATCACTCTTATGCAGTGGATCAGGAAAGCCTGGCCGGCACAGGACTGCAGGTGACCCATCTGAACCTGCTGGATCAGACGGTGGAGGGAGTTGCCTGTACAGAAGACAGGGTATTCGGCGTACAGTACCATCCGGAAAGCGCACCGGGCCCACAGGACAGCGGATACCTGTTCGATCGATTCGTGGAGATGATGGAGGAAATGAAAAATGGCGAAAAGGACTGACCTGAAGAAAATTCTTGTCATCGGTTCCGGTCCGATCGTGATCGGTCAGGCAGCCGAGTTCGACTACGCGGGAACCCAGGCCTGCCTTGCCCTGAAGGAAGAGGGCTATGAGGTGGTGCTGGTCAATTCCAATCCGGCGACGATCATGACCGATCCATCTATTGCGGATAAGGTGTACATGGAGCCGTTGACTCTGGAATATGTGGCCAGAATCATCCGCCATGAGCGGCCGGACGCCATCGTTCCGGGAATCGGCGGTCAGACAGGGCTGAATCTGGCCATGCAGCTGGAGAAAAAAGGTATTTTAAGGGAATGCAGAGTCGAACTATTGGGAACCGGCAGCGAGAGCATCGAGAAGGCGGAGGACAGAGAGCTTTTTAAGGAGCTGTGTGAAAGCCTGGGGGAACCGGTGCTTCCCTCCGCCGTGGCAGGCACGGCAGAGGAGGCGGTAAAGGCGGCAGAGGAGATCGGTTATCCGGTGGTTCTGCGCCCGGCCTTTACGCTGGGAGGGACAGGAGGGGGATTTGCGGATAACGGGCAGGAATTTCGGGAACTGATCAAAAATGCCCTTTCCCTGTCTCCGGTGCATCAGGTCTTGATCGAAAAGAGCGTAAAGGGCTTTAAGGAAATCGAGTATGAGGTTATCCGGGATTCCAATGACACAGCCATTACGGTCTGCAATATGGAGAATCTTGATCCAGTGGGGATCCACACCGGGGATTCCATAGTGGTGTGTCCCTCCCAGACACTGACCAACAGGGAGTATCAGATGCTTAGGGACAGCGCACTGAAGCTCATCCGCGCTCTGAAGGTGGAGGGCGGCTGCAACGTACAGTTTGCGCTGGATCCGGATTCCTTTCAATATTATCTGATCGAGGTCAATCCCAGGGTCTCCCGTTCCTCTGCGCTGGCCTCAAAGGCAAGCGGCTATCCGATCGCCAGAGTTTCCGCGAAGATCAGCGTGGGAATGACTCTGGACGAAATTATGCTGGTCAATACTCCCGCTGCTTTTGAACCTGCCCTGGATTATGTAGTGACCAAAATGCCCCGTTTTCCCTTTGATAAATTTGCGGACGCGGATCAGAAGCTGGGGACGCAGATGAAAGCCACCGGTGAAGTCATGAGCGTGGGAAGAACCTTTGAGGAAAGCCTGCTGAAGGCCATCCGTTCTCTGGAGACCGGCGTTCATCATCTGTACATGGAGAAATTTGATAAAGAGGACAGGAATGCCCTGATGGAGCATATCCGAACCGGCACGGACGACAGGATCTTTGCTATAGCGCGTTTATTAAGGCTGGGCGAACCGGTTTCCTCGATAAAGGAACAAACCGGCATCGATCCTTTCTTCCTGAACCATATGAAGAAGATCATCGGCCTGGAACGGGAACTTCGCGACGGCGTTGGAGACTGGGAGCTTCTGTACCGGGCGAAGAAAGCAGGATTTTCCGACCGGACGGCTGCAGGACTGTGGAGGATGACGGAGGAAGAAATCTATGAAATCCGAAAAGAGCACGGTATTTTCCCGGTCTACAAAATGATCGACACCTGCGCGTCTGAATTTGAAAGCTATGTTCCGTATTTTTACTCCGCCTATGAAGAGGAAAACGAATCGATTGTAGAGGACAGAAAAAAAATCCTCGTGCTTGGATCCGGGCCGGTCCGCATCGGCCAGGGCATCGAATTTGATTATTCCACCGTCCATGCGGTCAAGACGATCAGGGAAGCCGGATATGAGGCCATTATCATCAATAATAATCCGGAAACCGTCTCCACCGACTATACCACCTCGGACAAGCTGTATTTTGAACCGCTGTGCGTGGAGGATGTGATGAATGTGATCGAGCTGGAAAAACCGGAGGGTGTCATTGCCTCCCTGGGAGGTCAGACGGCCATCAACCTGGCGGAGCCTCTGGAGAAGAGAGGAGTGAAGCTGATCGGCGCCAGCTGTAAAGCCATCGAGAAGGCAGAAAACAGGGATTCCTTTGAAAAGCTGTTATCATCCCTTCACATCCCGCAGCCGAAAGGGCAGGCGGTAACGACTATGGAGGATGGAGTCAGGGCCGCGCAGGAGATCGGCTATCCGGTTCTGGTCCGCCCCAGCTTCGTATTGGGAGGCAGAGCCATGCAGATCGTAGCCAGGGAAGACCAGCTGCGCCATTATCTGAATACCGCAGTGGAGATGGATGAGGATAAGCCGGTCCTGATTGACCAGTATATCTGCGGCAAAGAAGTGGAGATCGATGCCGTATGTGATGGAAGGGAAGTGTTCGTTCCTGGTATTATGGAACTGGTAGAACGGACAGGCGTTCATTCCGGTGATTCCATCAGCGTATATCCTGCGTTCAGTATTTCGGAAAAGGTAAAGGAAACCATTTTGGATTATGCGGAAAGGCTGGGACTGGGGATTGGTATCGTGGGGCTTTACAATATTCAGTTTATCGTGGACAAAGAAGAGCGGGTCTATATTATCGAGGTAAATCCGCGTTCTTCCAGAACGGTTCCCTTTTTATCAAAAGCGACCGGTTATCCTCTGGCCGATATTGCAACGAAGGCCATCCTTGGAAGGACGCTGAGAGAGCAGGGGATAGGATGTATCTATCCGAAGGAGCGGAAAAGATGGTATGTGAAAGCTCCCGCATTCTCCTTCTCAAAGCTGCAGGGCATGGATGCTTACCTTTCCCCGGAAATGAAATCCACCGGAGAAGCGATCGGATATGATAAGAAGCTTCACAGGGCGATGTATAAGGCAATGCTGGCATCAGGCATCCGCGTACAGAACTACGGGACGGTCGTTGTGACCCTGGCGGACGAGGACAAGGAGGAAGCGATCCCGCTGATCCGGCGCTTTTACGATATGGGTTTTAATATAGAAGCCACCTCCTTAACGGCGGAAACCCTGAAAAAGCACGGGATCCGTACCAAGGCTCTGGGAAAACCGTCCGAGGGCAGCAGGGAGATACTTGACGCGATAAGCGCCGGATACGTCAGCTATGTGATCAATACCCGCGCAATCCTTTCCGGCATTCATTATGAGGATGGCGCTGCCATCCGAAACGCTGCGTCACAGAATAACGTTACCATGTTTACTTCACTGGATACGGTCAGGGTGCTCCTGGAGGTGTTGGAGGAGATCACCATCGGTATTTCTGAAATAACGGAGGAGGAAGAGGAATGATACCGAATACCAATTACAGGAATTTAAAGGAATCCTATCTGTTTTACCATATCGCGCAGAAAACAAGAGCCTATCTGGAGCGGCATCCGGGCAGCCGCCTGTATCCTATGGGCATCGGCGACGTATCCCTGCCCCTTTGTGACGCGGTAATCAGGGCGCTTCACCAGGCGGTAGACGATCAGGCAGAAAAGAGCACGTTCCACGGATATATGCCGGAGTGCGGCGATCCCGGGCTGAGGGAAGCCATTGCCAGGTACTATTCTGAAAACAGAAAAGTTACCCTTTCACCGGAGGAGGTATTTATTTCCAGCGGGGCAAGCGATGAGCTTGGAGATATTCTGGATCTGTTCGGAAGGGAAAAAACGGTTATGATCATGGAGCCGGCATACCCGGCCTATGTGGACGCAAATATCATAGCCGGGAACCGGATCATCCATATCCCCTCTGGAGAAGAGGAAGGGTTTGTACCTCTGCCTGAGGAAAGCGCCAGGGCAGATGTGATCTATATCTGTTCTCCCAACAATCCCACCGGAGCAGTGTTTAACCGTGAGCAGCTGAAGGCATGGGTGGATCATGCCGGCCGAACCGACGCCGTCCTCTTATTCGATGCCGCATACGAGGCGTTCATTGAGGATGAGGAGCTCCCTCACAGCATTTTTGAGATAGAGGGTGCAAAGGAATGTGCCATTGAGATCTGCTCTCTGTCCAAAACCGCAGGCTTTACAGGAACCAGGCTTGGCTATACCGTAATCCCAAAAGCGCTGAAGCGGAATGGAATGTGCCTGAATGAGATGTGGGTACGCAACCGGACGACAAAAACCAATGGAGTATCCTACATCATCCAAAAAGGAGGAGCGGCCGTTTTTACCGAGGAGGGACAGAAGCAGATCCGGGAAAGGATACAGGTTTATAAAAACAATGCCAGGGTGCTGATGGAGGCCCTGGATCAGCTGGGAATCTGGTACTGCGGCGGAAAAAATGCCCCCTATATCTGGATGAAATGTCCAAACGGGATGGGAAGCTGGGAATTTTTTGATTACCTGCTTCAGGAAATCCAGGTGGTGGGAACGCCGGGGGAGGGGTTTGGCGCCTGCGGCGAAGGATACTTCCGGTTTTCCACCTTCGGTTCACCGGAGGATACCAGAGAGGCGGCAGGACGTCTTGCAGTCCTGCTGTCTCAAAATGAATCCGACTGAAGGAAGCCTTCAGACTGCCTGGGCAGGGCGGCTGTCATGGATCTTACATAGGGGCCGATGTGCTTTGGTGCATCGGCTCCATACTGCTCAAGGAATCTGACAATGACGGAGCCTACGATCACCCCGTCTGCCAGCTCAGCCATCTTCCCGGCCAGCTCCGGTGTAGAGATACCAAAGCCTATGGCGCAGGGGATGGAGGTGTTTTGACGCACAACGTCCACAATGGTTTTCAGATCGGTCTGAATCTCAGCCCTGACACCGGTTACCCCCAGGCTGGATACAAGATACAGAAAGCCTTCCGCTTCCTTTGCAATTTTGGCAATGCGGTCTTTCGAGGTAGGGGCGATGAGAGAGATCAGATCGACCCCGTATTTTCTGCATACAGGCTGGAATTCCCCCTTTTCCTCGAAGGGCAGGTCAGGGAGGATCAGCCCGTCTATATGAAGCCGGCTGCAGGTGGAAATAAACGCTTCAGCGCCATAAGAAAATACCACATTGGAATAGGTCATAAATACCATGGGGACGGTGACATCCTGACGCAGCTTTTCCACAAATCCAAAGATCCTGTCGGTGGTAACTCCGCCCTTCAGCGCCCTGTCATTCGCGCCCTGGATCACCGGCCCTTCCGCAGTGGGATCGGAAAACGGAATTCCCAGCTCGATCAGATCCGCCCCGCCTGCAACGGCAGAGCGGACGGCAGCCGCAGTGGTTTCCAGATCCGGATCGCCGCAGGTGATGAATGCGATAAAGGCTTTTTTGTTTTCAAATGCCTGTCTGATATTACTCATGGATATCCTCCCCTCTATAACGTGCAATGGCGGCGCAGTCCTTGTCTCCCCGGCCGGAAACGGTGACCACAATGATCTGCTCCCTGTCCATGGAGGGCGCAAGCTTCATTGCGTGAGCCACGGCGTGTGCAGACTCAATAGCCGGAATGATCCCCTCCGTTCTGGCAAGATACTCAAAAGCGTTTACCGCTTCTTCATCCGTGACAGGAACGTATTCAGCCCTTTTGGTATCGTGAAGGTAAGCGTGTTCCGGCCCGATGCCGGGATAGTCCAGCCCTGCGGAAATGGAGTATACCGGTGCAATCTGCCCATATTTATCCTGACAGAAATAGGACTTCATCCCATGGAAGATCCCGATGCTTCCAACGGCAATCGTGGCTGCCGTTTCCAGGGTATCCACGCCCCTTCCGGCGGCCTCGCATCCGATCAGACGCACCTCTTTGTCTTTTATAAAATGGAAGAAGCTTCCTATCGCGTTGGAGCCGCCCCCAACACAGGCGATCACGGCATCAGGAAGGCGGCCTTCCTTTTCCAAAAGCTGCGACCGGATCTCTCTGGAGATAACAGCCTGAAAATCCCGCACCATGGTGGGAAAGGGGTGAGGCCCCATTACGGATCCGAGACAGTAGTGCGTATCCGATATACGGGATGTCCACTCCCGCATGGCCTCTGATACTGCGTCCTTCAAGGTGGCTGTACCGGTGGTGACGGGAACCACCCGGGCGCCTAACAGGCGCATCCGGTACACGTTCAGGGCCTGGCGCCTGGTATCCTCCTCCCCCATAAATACCACGCATTCCATGCCCATCAGTGCCGCGGCGGTAGCGGCAGCGACTCCGTGCTGGCCGGCGCCGGTTTCTGCAATGAGCCTGGTTTTTCCCATTTTTCTGGCAAGAAGGGCCTGTCCCAATACGTTGTTGATCTTGTGGGCCCCGGTGTGGTTTAAATCCTCCCTCTTGAGATAGATTTTGGCTCCGCCAAGCTCCTTCGTCATTTTTTCTGCATAATAAAGGCGGGAGGGCCGCCCTGCATATTCGTTGAAAAGCGCAGTCAGCTCTCTGTTAAAATCAGGATCCTGCTTGTAATGGCTGTATGCCTCCTCCAGCTCGATCACCGCATTCATCAGCGTTTCCGGTATATACTGTCCGCCGTGAACGCCAAACCTTCCTTCTGTCTTTTCCTTCATATCATGTTTTCCTTTCTTACAGCGGCTGCAAATTCCGCCATTTTGCGTTTATCCTTTCGTCCGTCCGTCTCGATCCCGGAGCTTACGTCCACGCCGCAGGGAGAAAGCTTTCGGATGGATGCGGCCACATTTGCAGGATTCAGTCCGCCCGCCAGAAAAAAGGGGCGTTTGATCCGGCCCTGAATCTGGTTCCAGTCGAACACGGTTCCTGTACCGGCCCCGGAATCCAGGAGGATCAGGTCCGCGCTGCTGGCCTCGGCTCTGCTCAGATCGCCGGCAGTATGTATGGTAAATGCCTGCAGGATGGGAACCTGGGTCATACGGCGGACAGACCGGATGGCCTGATCGGTTTCCTGCCCGTGGAGCTGGATCATATGAATAAGCTTCTGATTCGCCAGCCGGGCCATGACCTTGGGAGATTCGTCTGCAAATACACCGACCGCCTGGATCCGTGGATCCAGCATTTCCTTCAGTCTCCATGCCGTTTCCTGCGTCACAAACCGCCTGCTTTCGGGAACAAAGACGAAGCCGATATAATCCGGTAAAAGACGGTTGGCCGCCTGGATATCCTGAGGACAGGAAAGGCCGCAGAATTTTATTTTCGTCATAGGCAGCTCCTCCATTCCTGCAGCCTGGCCTTTTTGTCAGGAGAGCGCATCAGCGCTTCTCCTACCAGGACAGCATCGGCCCCGATCCCGGAAAGCGCCAGAATATCCTCAGCAGAGCTGATTCCGCTTTCTGCCACAAAGATCCTGTCTGGCGGGATCAGTGCCCGTTTCCTGCGGCTGTTTGTCAGATCTACGGAAAAATCATGCAGATCACGGTTGTTTACGCCGATGATCCTGGCTCCTGCATCTATGGCCGTCAGCACCTCAGCCTCGCTGTGAACCTCTGTCAGCGCAGAAAGTCCAAGTTCGTCGCAGAGACAGAGATATTCCCGAAGCTGTCCCTGGCTCAGGATCGAGCAGATCAGAAGTACGGCCGCGGCCCCGAGAACCTTGGCCTCATAGATCATGTATTCGTCCGTCACAAAATCCTTACGCAGACATGGGAGGGATACTGCGGCGGCAATTTCTTCCAGATAGGCGTTCCGCCCAAGGAACCATTTCGGTTCTGTGAGGACGGAAATACAGTCGGCTCCGGCTTCCTGGTACTCTCTGGCAATATCCAGATAAGGAAAATCCGGGGAGATCAGTCCCCTTGAAGGGGAAGCCTTTTTACACTCGCAGATAAAGGACATTCCGGGCTTTTTCAGCGCCCGTTCAAAGGGAAAGGTTCCTTTTGGAATACGGAGAGCCTTCTGTCTGAGTGCAGCCAGCGGCATTTCCTTTTGAGCCAGCAGAGTGCGCTGCCTGGCGTGTCCGGCAAGCTGGTCGAGGATGGTCATATCGTCACCTCCGGCCGTCTGCTGAGTGCGGCCAGTCTTTGAAGGGTTTCTGCCGCCCTGCCCGAATCGATGAGCTCTGCCGCCAGCTCCATGCCCTCCTTGATACTTTGGGCTTTTTTCCCGATATAGAGAGCCGCTCCGGCGTTCAGGAGCACGGCGTCCCGCTTCGGGCCTTTTTCCCCGTTCAGGATCGCCAGGGTGATCCGGGCATTTTCCTCCGGACTCCCTCCCTTTAAATCCTCTTTCCGGCAGCGCTTCAATCCAAATTCCTCAGGGGTGATGGTATAGGACTTGAACCATCCGTTGTCTATCTCGCAGATCCTGGTGGGAGCGCTGAGAGAGATTTCGTCCAGCTTATCCATGCCGTATACCACCATGCCCCGCTTGACGCCAAGCTGGATCAGAACCCTGGCCAGAGGCTCTGCCAGATAATCGTCATATACGCCCAGCAGCTGCATGGAGGGGGAACCGGGATTGGTGAGAGGCCCCAGGATGTTGAATACGGTGCGGAAGCCCAGCTCCTTTCGGATGGCGCCTACATATTTCATGGAGGAATGGTATTTCTGAGCGAAGAAGAAGCACATGCCGGCCTCCTTCAGAAGCTCTCTGCAGCGTTCTGGACTCTGATCGATGTTTACTCCAAGGGCTTCCAGGCAGTCCGCAGTGCCGCAGAGAGAGGAGGCGGCGCGGTTGCCGTGCTTCGCAACCTTCATACCGCCCGAAGCGGCGACCAGGGCGGCGGTGGTGGATATATTAAAGCTTTGGGAATTGTCCCCTCCGGTCCCAACGATCTCGAACAGTTCCATATCCGTCCTTACCTGCCTGGCATGTTCCCTCATGGCGGCGGCGCAGCCTGTGATTTCATCGGTGGTTTCAGCCCGGGCGCTTTTTGTGGAGAGGGCGGCCAAAAAAGCTGCGTTCTGCGTAGCCGTTGTTTTTCCGTCCATGATCTCGTTCATCACCGTATAGGCTTCCTCATAGGACAGATCCTGCTTGTTTACAATTTTTACAATAGCTTCTTTTATCATGGCTGTGCCTCCTTTGCGATGGTCTCATTCATAAAATTTCTGATCATTTTTGCTCCGTCAGGTGTGATGATGGATTCGGGATGAAACTGCAGGCCATAAATGGGAAAGGCTTTGTGCCGTACGCCCATGATTTCTCCATCTGCTGTGCGGGCGGTGATCTGCAGGCAGCCGGGAAGGCTGTCCGGATCGGCTGCCAGAGAATGGTATCTGGCGGCAGGGGCCTTAGAAGGACATCCGTGAAACAGGGGACAGGCCGTTTCAAAGAGAACCTCCGACTGCTTCCCATGCATCAGCTTTCCGGCATAGGTAATAGAAGCGCCAAAGGCAGCGCAGATGGCCTGGTGTCCCAGGCAGATGCCCAGAATGGGAATCCGGCTGCCAAGCTTTTGGATCAGTTCTATCATGATCCCGCCGTTTTCCGGCCTTCCGGGGCCTGGGGAGAGGATGATCCGGTCCGGGCGGAGCGCCTGAATTTCCTCCACCGTTTTTTCATCGTTTCTAACGATCAGAATATCTGGATCGAAGGATCCGATGATCTGATAGAGGTTGTAGGAAAAGCTGTCATAATTGTCGATTAATAGTGTCATAGCAGATCATCCTGTGCAAGTTCAAGGGCTTTCAGAGAAGAGCGGGCTTTATTGACGCACTCCTCATACTCCTTCTCGGGAACGGAATCGGCCACGATTCCGGCTCCGCTTCTCACATATACCCGCCCGTTTCTCCTGTATGCGATCCGGATCGCGATGCAGGTATCCATATTTCCGGTAAAATCGATATAGCCGATGGCCCCTCCGTAGATTCCCCGCCTGCTTCGTTCAAGCTGGCCGATAAGCTGGCAGGCCCGGATTTTGGGCGCTCCGGAGAGAGTTCCTGCCGGGAGCACTGCTTCAATGGCATCCAGGGCATCATATCCGGGAGCAATTTCTCCTCTTACCGTAGAACCGATGTGCATGACGTGGGAAAAACGTTGGACGGAATGGAACTGCTCCACCTGAACGGTTCCGAACCGGCTGATCTTTCCCAGATCATTCCTTCCCAGATCCACCAGCATATTGTGCTCGGCCAGTTCCTTTTCATCAGCCAGGAGCTCTCTTTCCATTTGCCGGTCCTCCTCTTCATTTTTTCCCCGGGGACGGGTTCCGGCCAGAGGGAAGGTGTGCAGGACACCGTCCTCCAGCTTCACCAATGTTTCAGGGGAGGCTCCTGCAGCCTCCAGCTCCGTACCGGAAAAGTAGAACATATAGGGCGAAGGATTCAGGGTGCGAAGGATCCGGTAGGTCTGAAACAGGCTGCCCTCAAAGGGAGCGCTGAAGCAGTTGGAAAGTACAATCTGAAAAATGTCGCCTTCGCGGATCCGCCGCTTTGCTTCCTCGATCATGCGGCAGAAGGTATCCTTATCAAACATAGGGGTAACAGGCCCGAGAAGCTTACCGGTAAGCCCGGCTGCTTTTTCTCCGTTTTTCAGAAGCTCCGCCAGATGCTTCAGTTCCAGGACAGCCCTGTGATAGTCGGTTTCAGGATCGGCAAGGGACATATTGACAATGAGGACAAGCTTCTGGCGGACATGGTCAAAGGCAATCACCTTATCAAACAGCATCAGATCCAGATCCTTGAAGGAATCCCCCTTCTCATCGTCACACCGGGCGGACGGCTCAGTATAGCCAAAGTAATCATAAGAAAAATATCCCGCCAGTCCTCCAGTAAAGGGCGGAAGATAATCAAATCGAGGACTCTTGTACCCGCTTAATATCTGGCGGACAACAGAGGAGGGGTCTTCCGTGTGGAGCGTCAGGCTGCCGGCCTTTAACAAGCCGTTGGTACAGGTGATCTCCAGTCTGGGGTCAAAGCCCAGAAAAGAATAGCGTCCCCAGGTTTCATTGGCAGCCGCCGATTCCAGAAGATAGCAGTGAGAGGAAACGTGTTTTAGAATCTTTAAGGCTTCGATGGGGGTGATAAAATCGGACAGAAGCTCGCAGCTTACAGGGAGAACATCATAGTTCCCTTCGGCTGCCATATTCTGCACGAAGCTGAGAGAGGGTAATATTTTCATAGACCTGCGCCTCCTTGAAAAAAGGTTTGATGTCTTTCTGCCAGGAGAGGGGGCCTGCGATACAAAAAAAACGTCCCTGACAGAAAATTACGGTTTCTGTCAAGGACGAATTGTGTACGAAAAACAGTACAGATAATCCGCGGTGCCACCTTGAATTCATGGCCTTGCCATGCACTTAGCAGGATACCAGCATATCCCCGGCAACTGACGTATGCCTTCACGTTGCAGAATACTGGGTTCAGGTATCGCACCGGAACTTTTGACTGCACCCTCAGCGGCCCATTTGACAACTTGTTTCCCGCCTGACTCTCACCAACGCAGACTCTCTGTAAAGGCATCATTGCCGTTATCCCCGCTTCAACGGTTTAGTATGTTAAATTTGTTTGGATTGTAGCACTGTATTTTGAAACTGTCAAGAAAAATTTTTGAAATTAATTTATTCATCGTAACAGATGTTACTGTTCACAGCAGCCTCAAACGCCTGCCGTTTGAGGCGTAAGAATGTGA